>DVHF01000131.1 GCA_018712265.1 Candidatus Gallacutalibacter pullicola | reverse complement strand
ATGTGCGAGCCGATGCGCTCCTTTGTCCAGCCCTCGGCCTGCGCCTGACAGATGGCGTCGCGCTCCGTCTGTGTGCCGTCCTTGAGGTGCTGGGTGCTCCACTTGTTCTCGTTGTTCGGCTGGAGATATTTGCCCAGCGAGATGCCGGAGCACTTCGAGTCGGAAACCTCGCAGTCCTCAATGATCCAGCCCTTCGACCAGTGCGGGCCGATCATGCCCTCCTGATAGGCGGTCGGCGGGGCCCAGGTGGTGGCGGCCTGCTTCACCGTGAACCCGGAAAGCGTGATGTAATTGACGCCCTCCTTATCCGGATAGAAGCAGTTGCGGCGCACGTTGATCTCCACATTCTCCTTGTTCGGATCCGCGCCCTGGAAATTGGCGTAAATCACAGTGAAATCGCCGTCCTGCTCGGTATACCACTTATAGACGGTGAAATCCGGATCCCAGGAGCCGCGGTAGACCGTGGGGTTCAGGACGCCGTCGAGCGTGAACGTCTCGTACATGGACTTGCCGTTGAGATATACCTCGCCGGTATGTACGGGATCCTTGGCGTTGTACCAGTCGCCCACAATCACAGTGGTGTAGGGGTTATAGGATCCGAAAATCCCGTTGGAAATTCTGGCGCGCCACACATTGCCCTCATAGTGCTCCCAGTTTTTCACAGGCTCCGCGCCCGTGATCACCGCGGCAAGCGGCACCTCCGAACGGTAGACGATGCGGGAATCCTCCCCGCAGCCGCCGTTGATGGGGTTGACATATTCCCGGTAAACGCCCGGCGCGACAAGCACCTCGTCACCGGCGCGCGCGATATTGGCGGCCTCGGTGATGGTCTGGAACGGCCTGCATTTTGAGCCGTCGCCGTTTCTTTCGGCGTTTGCAGATACATAATAAATCATTTTGACACAATTCTCCTTCCCGGATCCCGGCATGGCAGCTTTTCCTGCGCCTGCCTTGACTTGCGCCGGGTCCTGATAATATAATTATACCGTAACGGTTTTTTGAAAAAAATCATTATACCGCCGATAAACAGTACAATCCCGCCACAACGAGGAGGCGTACAGAGGAAAGATGGATTCGATCAAAATGGATTTGGACGGCCGTCTGAAGGAAACCATCAATTTCCAGAGCGAGATGCTCCATTACGGCCTTTATACCTCCGGCTACAAGCGCATTTTCCAGGCCGATATTCCGTGGCACTGGCACGACGAGTTCGAGTTCGGCACCATCACGGGCGGGAGCGTCGCCTATCAGACGAGCCGCCGCACCATCACGCTGCACAAGGGCGACGGGATCTTTATCAATTCCGGCGTTCTGCACTACCTGCACCCGATCGAGCCGTTTGAGAACGCGCGCCTGCAAACGCAGTTCTTCGACCGCACCTTTCTTGCCGGCGCGCCCGGCAGCCTGCTGGACATCCGCTATGTGACGCCCGTGCAGGAGATGCGCCAGCTGGACGTCATCCCGTTTTACCGGGACGATCCGGAGAGCGCGCGTTTTCTCGACAGGATGCAGGAGGGTGTGCGGCTGTGTCTGGAAAAGGGCGAGTTCTTCGAACTGCGTCTGCGCAGTCTGTTCTCCGAGCTCTGGGAGACGATCTACCGCTGTGCCATGCAGAGCCGGGACGCGTCCAAAGGCGTGCGGGATGTGCTGGAGGACGGGCGCATTAAACAGATGATCCTGTATATCCAAAAGCATTTTCCCGAAAAGCTGACAGTGGCGTCGATTGCGGCGAGTATCCCGGTGAGCGAGCGGGAATGTTACCGGCTGTTCCAGAGCAGTATCGGTGTGACGCCGGTGGAGTATCTGCTTTCGGTACGGCTACAGAATGCGTGTTTGATGCTGATGAATACCAGAAAAACGGTGCTGGATATTGCATTAGAGACGGGGTTCGGGAGCAGCAGTTATTTTGGGAGGGTGTTTTACAGGAATTATCATTTGACGCCGGTGCAGTACAGGAAACTGAGCAGAAGCAAGGCCCAAGTGAGCAAAACATAAAAGTTTTGCTCAAGCTTTTTCAAAAGCTTGCGACGGGGTGTGGGGGCGAGGAGCCCCCACAGGGAAGGGGAACGCGAAGCGTTCCCCTAAAAAAGGTGAGCAAACAGTGGAAGTGAACCATCCGGTGGATGGTTCACCGGAACGCCTTTGCGGGCCCCGGGGCGGAGCGGAACCTCGAACGGCGCGCCCCAAAAAGCTTTCTGTTCCCGCCGCGCCCGAACCAGACTGGACTGGGCTGGACCAGGAGCCAAGATCGGACGCCATTTGCGCCGCACACGGAGATCTCTGAGGAAACGCCGTTTTGTGCGGAGTCTCTGCCGCGGGACGGGCCGGTTGAGACGGGCTTCTGCGAACCGGGAGCATTTGGGCTGGGCAGATGCTGCGCGCTTTCTGCCCCGCAGGATCGCAAAGGCGGTCAAGCGAACCATCCACTGGATGGTTCGCCCTCCCTGTTTGCTCACCTCTCCGGGGCGCTTCGCGCGGTTGAGCGCAGGGGGACGCTGTCCCCCTGCACCCCCTGCAAGCTTTTGAAAAAGCTTGAGCAAAACTTTTAATGTTTGCCAATCCTATCGCACCTTATT
>DVHF01000013.1 GCA_018712265.1 Candidatus Gallacutalibacter pullicola | reverse complement strand
ATATCAGCGATCATGAGATTGATAATCTTTTTGAAACGCTGATTGAAAAAATAATTCATCTGAACAGGGACGGATACCGGATTTATGAACGGAACATCTGCGATAAAATGATGAATCTGCTGAGCAGAAGGAATCGGAACATCTGCTCGTCAAGAGGGTGTATGGGCGGATATAAAATTATCTCATTCGATGGAAATGGCGATGTCTATCCTTGCGATATGCTGGATAATAAAGAAGTGAAGATAGGAAATATAGCGGAAGATAGTGATCTTGTACATATGATTGTATCCTCAGCCGTGAAAAACAGCTTTTTCAGAGAAAAGGAAAAGAAAGACTGCTCTGATTGTCCATGGAACGGATATTGCAGGGGGGGCTGCACCGCATCTGCCGTTTACAGTAAAGAATGCTCTGTTGATGAAAGGGAGTGCAGGGTAAATAAAATATTATATCCCAAGCTTATTCGTGTCTTAATGGAGGATCCGAAGGCAGTTCCATATCTTACAAACAATGAGGTGAATATTCTTTAGAAGGGAGACGGAAAAATGAGTAAGATGGATTTTTTGAACGATGATGTGATTGTCCTTGATTCCAGTGTGCTTCAGATATTTCAGAAAAAAAGCATGGAATACCATAAAGAAGAATCATGGGATGCGTGGGACGCCTGGGACGCTTGGGATGCCTGGGACGCTTGGGATGCTGATTCAATTTAGAGGTTCATTGAATGAGATAGTGGGAATTGTCTGAGGAAAATAGGAATGCTGTATCAGAGAGATCGTTTCGAGCAAGAAAAATTTACCTTTTTAGACGGGTGCTTTTGTTCTTTTAAAGAATGAAAATGCCCGTTTTTTGCTTTTAAAAAAACTCTATGTGAATGGGCGGCGAACAATGCTGAACTGCTTTTTCCGAGCATGGGATGCAAAGCAAAAAGCCCGTTACGCCGGACAAATCACAAAGGAAGAGTACTTCGAGTGGAAAATCTGCTGGCCGTACAGCATGGAGGCCGGGGAACGATATCGGATGTTGGCAGAGCATTCTTAGAAGGCAGCTTTATCTTATCTAAAATTTACTTCTATTTTTGAAAATATGATATTTTAATACAGGAATTATCCATGGATTTATCGTAAGAAAGTCCATACAAAATATTGAAAAATTCACAAAAATCTGTTAAAATTATCTTGTTTATTTGGCAAAGAAAGAACGGTAGGATCTTCTGGGATAAAGAGCATGAAAATGGAAAACGACAGCAGAGGAGGACTGAAAAATGGCAGCAACCGAATGTGGACATGGGCATATTTACGATTCCGATCTATACGCTTCGTGCCCCTACTGCAACAGCGCGCAGCAGGTGATCACATTTCCGGAAGCAGGAGATGGAAGGACAGAGACTGTTTCCGGAGGATACGGCTCATCCTCCCAGGGCTTCGGCGGCTTTTCTGCCTCAGAATCGGGATTCCCCGGCGTAAGCGTACTGGATGACACCGTCACGCAGCCGCCGAAGGGCTACCATTCCAGGCGGCGGGCCGATGAAGATCAAAAAACGGTGGGCGATATGCAGCAGAAAATGGGTTTGGATCCCGTAGTAGGCTGGCTTGTCTGCATTGACGGACCGGAGAAGGGAAAGGATTACCGCCTGTTTGGGCGGATCAATTCGATCGGCCGCAGCGAACGTATGGATGTTTGCATCTCGAAGGATCCGTCTATTTCTAAGGAAAATCACGCGCGGCTTGGTTATGATCCCAAGTATAACCGGTTCCGTCTCATTCCCGCAGACAGCCAGAACAATATTTATCTCAACGGCGAAACCGTGGATCTCCCCACCCCCATCCACGCATTCGACATCATAGAATTTGGCTCGACAAAGCTGATTTTTGTTCCGTTGTGTGGAGATCGCTTCTCATGGGACATGGCCGCGCCGGACAGGAACCCGCTATGAAATGGCCGTTTTTCCAGAAAAAGACTCGCAGTCTCCCCGTACGGCGGCTGAGCTATCAGGCGGCGAACCTGCAGGGCATCGGGACCCGTACGCGGCAGGAGGATTCTTTTGCCTTTGCCAACGCGATGGATGTAACAGCCATGCGCAGGGATGGTCTGCTGGCTGTTGTGGCCGACGGTATGGGCGGCATGGAGGACGGGGATCTCGTCAGCCAGGCGGCCGTATCGCTGCTTTTGAAGGAGTTTGCCTCAAGGGATCGAAACATCCCGATCGGCAGGTGGCTGCACAGCAGCTTTGGCCGGATTGGGGAAGAATTGTCCCGCCGGTTCGGGGAACGCGGCGGCACAACAATGGCGGCATGCGTCCTGTTTGAAGAAAGGCTGTACTGGGCCAGCGTTGGGGACAGCTTTTTGTTCCTTGGACGCGGGGAAGGGCTCTATCGCCTCAACCGGGATCAAAATGTCCGCACACAGCGATACACCCAAGCGGTACGGAACGGAATGCTGGAAGCACAGGACACTGGTTCCGGATCGGAGGAGAACTGTTTAAGCGCATTCCTGGGCAGCAGTATGCCGCAGGAGATCGAGTACAGCTTGCGCCCTCTCGCGTTGGAAGAAGGGGATCGCCTGCTCCTCTGCTCTGACGGCATCGGCAGCATCCTGCCGGAGGAGGAACTGCTGCGTTGTCTGCAGGAGGATCCGCCCGCAGCCTGCGCGCAGATCGGGGCGGCTGTTGCCGCCGCCGCGAGGGAGCATCAGGATAATTATACGGCGCTCGTTCTCTCGTGCGGATACTGAAAACCAAAATTCTTTTCTGCGGTCTTTCTCAAGGCCGCAGAAAGTGTGGGGAAATTTTGTTTAATAGGATGAGGAGGGCTTTCATGAAGAAGAAACTTGTATGTCTGTTCAGCGCAGTCCTTTTGCTGTTTTCATGGGCGTTCCCTGTGTTTGCATCGGGCTTCCAGCAGGATGTGCTGAAAAGCGTCGTGGCCGTTTACATTCCTATTTCCGTGGAAGGGGAGTTCATCGGTGCGAGCAGCGGAACGGGTTTTTTTGTCGGAAAAGCGGGTGAGGATCCGCAGTACCTTATTACGAATTGGCATGTAATCGAGCTGTACCTTGCTACCGGAGGCAGCGATGGGTCGAGCCGCATTTATGTCTATTACGATCAGGAGGAAAATGACGCGGCGTATGTGGTCGATTATAACGAGGAAAAGGATCTGGCTTTGCTTCGTCTGACAGAGCCGACCAGCCTGCGCCAGCCGCTCAAGTTCCAGATCCCCACCCAGGAGATGGTGGGCAGCACCGTGTTTGCCGTTGGGTACCCGTCCATCGCCGATAACAATGTAGCCGCGCCGGACACCGTGTACGGCATGGAGGACGCGACGGTGACAAGCGGGCGGATCAGCCGTCTGGTCACGCAGGAGAACAGCGGCCGCGAGATCATCCAGACGGACGTCTCGATCCACGGCGGCAACTCGGGCGGTCCCCTTGTCAATGAGGCCGGAAACGCGGTGGGCGTCAATACATTCGGCGTCGCAGAGAATGGGGAGGATATTGAGGGAGTGAAGTATGCCCTGAATATCAGCGAGGTGATACCTCTTTTGGATCGGAACAGCGTGCCCTATGAGATCGACGATGGTTCATCCTCCGTCAATATGCCTCTTATCCTCTTGGCGGCGGCGATCGTCATAGTAGGAGGACTGACCGTCTTCCTGCTGGTTTCCAAAAAGAAGAAAGCCGCTCCTGCAGAGCAGGCTCCGTCTCCAAAGCCACAGCCTGAACCTCAGCCCCAACCCGAACCAAGGCCGCAGCCCCAGCCGAAGCAGCCATATCTGCGCTCCCTGTCGCAGCAGCACGGGGGTACGCGCGTCCCTGTGGGCAGCCAGCCTGTGCTTATCGGCCGGGATGCGGCGTCGTGCGGACTTGTGTACCGGCAGGGGACGCCGGGCGTCAGCGCGCACCATTGCTCCCTTTCCTGGGACGCGGCGCGCGGGGAATTCCTGCTCACTGACATGCGCTCCACCTACGGTACATTTTTGAAAAACGGCCAACGGCTGGATCCGGGCGTTCCGTTCCGCCTGCAGCCGGGAGATCTGTTCTATTTGGGCGAGAAAGACAATGCGCTGCGCGTCGAATTGGGGTGATCCCATGCGGCTGGATGTTTCCGTTTATACGAACCGCGGCGGACGCGAAATCAACGAGGACAGCGTCCGCTGGGGTGTGCGGGACGGCAGCGGGTTCTTCACCGTCGCCGACGGCCTTGGCGGCTGCGGCAGCGGAGAGGTTTCCTCGGATCTCGCCGCACATGCTCTTTTAAAGGCGTGGGAGGATAACAGCGTAAAGCCGCAGGAGCGCGCCGCGTGGCTGGAGGAAGCGATCCGCGCCGCCGATCGCCTGCTTGTTGGGGAACAGAAGCGCCGCGGCAGTGGAATGAAAACAACCGTCGCGGCTCTCTCCATTGATGGAGCCCATGCAGCGTGGGCTCACGTCGGCGATACGCGTGTCTACCGCCTGACGGACGGCCGGATCGAACGTCTGACGTGCGACCATTCCGTGAGCTACAAAAAATACCAAAGCGGCGAAATCAGCCGAAACGGCGTGAATTTCGATGAAGACCGTCCCAGCCTGCTGCGCGTGCTTGGCGACCCGAAGGGTTGCCGCCCGGAATCCGGATCGCTTGAAGCAATCCTCCCAGGGGACGCGTTTCTGCTGTGTTCCGACGGTTTTTGGGAATACCTATACGACGAGGAACTCCTCATCGACTTTTTACAATCGGACACACCCGGACAGTGGGCGGAGCGGATGCTCGTGCGCGCGCTGCCGCGCTTCCGCCCCGGCCACGATAATTTGACACTGCTCGCTGTATTCACCGGCTGAGAGGAGGAAATCCTATGCGGATCAGGAAAAAGCTTTTCGGCTTACTCCTTATCCTTGCCTGCCTTTGGACCGGGCCGTCCGCAAAAGCGGCGTCGCTTGTCGAGCCGGCCTCCGCCTTCGTGCAGGGGGAGCGGCTGACGGTCTTCCTCCCGCTGGGGGATGGAACTGAGCAGGCGTTGTTCCAGACGGGCGGGAGACAGTTCCCCGCAGCGAGGGGCGTGCAGTCCCTTGCGGAGAGCGGGCTGCCTGTCACCTATTACCTTTTGGTAGATACGTCCACGTCCATGCGCGGCGCACGAGAGGATATCCGCGCCTTTGCAGAATCGCTGGCGGAACAATCCGGAGAGGGCGCCGGATTCGGACTGCTGCTGTTCGGCGATTCGTTCTCTGCTGTGCTGGAACCGACAGAGGACAGCGGCGCGTTTCTCTCTGCGCTGGATGACACGGCCTTTGACGCACAGCGCACCGATCTTCTGCGCGGAATTCTCGACGGGATCGAATACGTTTCTTCCGCAGAACGCGCGACCGGCGGATTGACCGGACTCATCGTGATTTCGGACGGCGTACCCGACGGGGCGGACGGCGGTCCGGACGCGGAGAAAGTGAGGCAAAGGATCAGCGACGCGCAGGAAACGGTGATCCATACGCTGTGGATCAATTCCGGTCTCGCGGGCGCACCGCAGGGACGGGATCTGCTTGCCTCGATAGGCAGCGGCGCGCATCCGTGCATAGAGAAATCCGGCGGCACACGGGACGCGGCCGCCGAAATTGCCGGGTA
>DVHF01000130.1 GCA_018712265.1 Candidatus Gallacutalibacter pullicola | reverse complement strand
GCGCGAATTTGCCGCAATACTCTCTTGTAAGGATGACCGGCACAGCACACGCCGCTTTTTAGTAATTTTACAGTACCAAGGACTTTTCGGATACACCGTACGCACTGCGTAAAAAGATCCGCTCTGTGTCTATGCTTGGCACAAAGCGGATCTTTTCATATCATTCTATTTTGTGCAGGGGACGTTTTTTCAAGGCGTATCTTGATATTCCAGCATATAGCTGCGGAGGGTTGCTTGCTTTCCTTTGTGTACGGTTTGTTTTTCCGAAACGCATTGGAAGCCAAAATGCCGGAGAATCTTTTCGCTGGCCGCATTTTCCGTAATAACATCGGCTAAAATTACAGAATGTTGATATCGTCCCCGCATCCAGCCGAGCATCCATGCCGCCGCATGGGAAGCGTATCCCTTTCCCCATACCGATTTCTGAAACTGGTAGAAAAAACCGTATTCATCTTTCGCAGGGCTGATCCGCAGGCATCCCACTACGCCGATCACTTCATCGCTGCGCAGGACGGCGAATACGTGAAACCGCTCCAACGCATGGATCTTTTCCCGGATTTCCTCCGGCGTACACGGCTTTTCAATATTGGTGTATTGAATGACGTCCGGATCCGTCCAGATTTTCCGGAACCCATCCGCATAAATTTCACTGATTGGCCGGTAAGTAACAGGCTTCATCCGTCCGCCCCCTTTCCGTTTGGATAGCTGATCATTCATTTTCCATATCACATCCCCGACCAGCCTGGCCACCGCGACAGAGTACTTTTTCCTATGGGAATTTCAGCGACCGGAGGGAGCGCGACGCGTATTATGTCCAGGCTTAGCCTGGCCACCGCGACAGAGTATTTTTTCACATCGGAGTTTCAGCGGAGGTCACGACGCGCGGCGCGTTTTACGTCCAGGCTTAGCCTGGCCACCGCGACAGAGTATTTTTTCATATCGGAGTTTCAGCGGAGGTCACGACGCGTGACGCGTTCTACGTCCAGGCTTAGCCTGGCCACCGCGACAGAGTACTTTTTCCTATGGGAATTTCAGCGACCAGAGGGAGCGCGACGCGTATTACGTGCAGGCTTAGTCTGCCTCTGGGGCAAGAGGGTATCCGCAGATTTCTGGAGCAGAACTTTCCACAACATCCGCCGGACCTGTGGAAACACCACAGGCAATCGAAATTTCACCGTCCAAAAGCTTCTGCGCTTCGTTTTCATCGGCTAAATGATATACAGAAAGTAATTCTTCGACAAATTCATCCTGACTGTATCCTGAAATTTCATAATCCGCACAGCTGACAAAGCCGTCGTTATTGAAATCCAGAGCATACCCCGTACAGGTTACAATCACATCCCCATCCGGCGTCACCTCATATATTTCAAGCTCCGGCATGCTCTGCGGTTCCGGGGAAACCTCTCCGGATTCTGAAATTTGGGATGTCTCCTCTGTGCTCTCCTTGGGATTCGGCACGGAATCCGGCTGTAAAGCTTCCGCACTTTTCAGAGATACGGCGTCTCCGGATGTCTCAGCCGCCGGAGACGCTGTATCCCCTGTTCCCGAACAGGCGGAGAAAAACAGGGATGCCGCCGCGCATAAGACGGCCGCTGCTCTTTTCATGAAAAAACCTCCCTTACTCTAAGCATAGGCATTTGAAAAGGCCTTCTACTGAAATAGACGGGAAATTTTTTCATTTGGTTTCTGCGCCGCAGAATTTAGATGCAGAAAAATTCTATTTTGAACTTGGGACGATCAGCCGCAAAGCTTATGAATGGAAAAGCTTCGCACACTCTACTGCTTTTTCCCAGCCGTGCAGCAGCTTTTCACGCGTTTCCTCATCCATTTTAGGCTCGTAGATCTTATCGAGCGACCAGTGGTTTTTGACGTCCTCCATGCTCTCCCAGAAGCCCACGGCAAGACCCGCCAGATAGGCCGCGCCCAGAGCCGTCGTTTCCCGCACAATAGGACGCCGCAGCGTTTTGCCCGTGATATCCGCCTGGAACTGCATGATGATATCGCTCACGCTCGCGCCGCCGTCCACCTTGATTTCGTTGATTTCCAGACCGGTATCCGCCATCATCGCATCGATGACGTCCTTGGACTGATACGCGATGGATTCCAGCGCCGCCCGGATAATATGGTTCCTTGTCGTGCCGCGCGTCAGGCCGAAAATCGAACCGCGGGCATACATATCCCAGTGCGGCGCGCCCAGACCCGTAAAGGCCGGCACAAAATATACCCCCTGCGTATCCGGCACCTTGCCGCCGAAATAGTCGGCATCCGGCGCGGAAGTGAAGAATCGCATCTCGTCGCGCAGCCACTGGATCACCGCGCCGCCGACGAATACGCTTCCCTCCAGCGCATAAGTGACCTTGCCGTCCAGACCGTATGCGATTGTCGTCACCAGGCCGTTTTTGCTTGTCACAAATTCGTCTCCTGTATTCATCAGGATGAAATTGCCGGTGCCGTATGTATTTTTGATGTTTCCCTTTTCAAAGCACGTCTGTCCGAACAGGGCGGCCTGCTGATCCCCGGCAATCCCGCAGATCGGCACATCCACGCCGCTCAGGTTCGTATATCCGTACACCTCGGAGCTGTCGCACACCTCGGGCAGCATCGATTCCGGGATCCCCAGCGCATCCAGAATCCGCTTATCCCATCCCAGCGTCCGGATGTTGAACAGCATCGTGCGGGAGGCATTTGTATAATCCGTCACATAGGTTTTGCCGTTTGTCAGCTTCCAGATGAGCCATGTATCCACCGTGCCGAACAGGAGCCTGCCCGCCTCGGCTTTCTCTCTGGCTCCCGGGACGTTATCCAGAATCCATTTAATTTTCGTCCCGGAAAAATAGGCGTCCACCACCAGACCTGTATTTTCTTTGATATAGTCGCAGAGCTCCTGATCCTTCATCAGCGCCTCGCAGATATCCGCCGTGCGGCGGCACTGCCAGACGATTGCGTTGTATACCGGCAGTCCGGTTTCCCGATCCCACACGATCGTCGTCTCACGCTGGTTGGTAATCCCGATCCCCGCGATTTCTTCCGGATCGATATTCATCTGCGCGATTGCTTCAATCAGCACGCTGTACTGCGTCACATACAGATCCGTCGGATTATGCTCCACCCATCCCGCCTTCGGATAGATCTGCGGGAATTCCTTCTGCGCAACCGACATGATATTCTGATCCTTGTCAAAGATGATGCAGCGCGAACTGGTTGTGCCGGCATCGAGCGCGGCAATGTACTTTTTCTCCATCCCAAATTCCTCCTGCCAAACAGCATAAAATAAAAGAGCGACACAGCAATACGGAGGGCACATCCGCGCACCCTCTGCTTCACCGCATCACTCTCAATCTCCTGCGCCTGTTTTCAATTGCTTTTATCTTAACACAGGAACGCGCTCCTGTCAACAGGCATAAAAAATCACAGCAATATATCGCGTGTATCCGCAGAATGGACAAGACTAAGCCTTGACCAGGCTAAGCCTGGACGTAAACCGCGCTGCGCTCCCTCCGGTCGCTGACCAGACTAAGTCTGGACGTAATTCGCGCCACGCGTCGTACCTCCGCTGAAATTCCGATAACAAAAAATACTCTGTCGCGGTGGCGGGCCGGTCAGAGATATGATATAATGTCCACAGAGTACTACAAACGCGGGCATAATAGTCCAATCACGCACCTAGCCGGGCGACCGGAGGGAGCGTTGCGCGTTCTGCCCGCCGCAGGCGCAGGCTTAGCCTGCAAAAGGAGTTGTTGCTATGCTGTTAAAAGGAAAACATATCCTGCTCGGCGTTACAGGCGGAATTGCCGCATTCAAGGCGGCGTCGCTCGCAAGTACGCTGACAAAGCAGGGTGCCGTCGTCAACGTGCTGATGACGGAAAACGCTGAAAAATTCATCACCCCCATCACATTTGAGGGGATCACCCGCCAGAAATGTCTCTCCGATACCTTTGACCGGACCTTCGAGGGACATATTCCGCACATCAGCCTTGCGCAGAGCGCCGACCTGGCAATCATCGCCCCGGCCAGCGCCAACACGATCGCCAAGCTCAGCTATGGCATGGCGGACGATATGCTCACCAGCACGCTGCTCGCCTGCCAGTGCAAAAAGCTGATTGCGCCCGCCATGAACACCCGTATGTACGAAAATCCCGCGACGCAGGAAAATTTGCAGCGGCTCAAGCGGTTCGGCTGGACCGTGATCGATCCCGCCTGCGGCTATCTCGCCTGCGGGGACATCGGAGCCGGGAAAATGCCGGAAGCGGATTTCCTCGCGGAATGTATCTATCAGGAAATCGCGGAGGAAAAGGACATGGCCGGACTTCGCGTTCTGGTGACGGCCGGTCCGACCCGCGAGCCGCTCGATCCGGTCCGCTATCTCACAAATCGCTCCTCCGGGAAGATGGGCCATCAGCTTGCCATAAATGCGGCGCGGCGCGGCGCTGAGGTCACGCTGGTGACCGGCGCATCCAATCTGCCCGATCCGCCCTTTGTCAAGACAATCCGCGTCGATACGGCGCAGGAGATGTTCGAGGCAGTCACGCGCGGCAGCGCCGCCCAGGATATCCTGGCGTTTGCGGCCGCCGTTGCCGATTACCGCCCGGCGAGCGTCGCAGAGGATAAAATCAAGAAAACGGATTCCGGCGATATGACGGAAATCCCGCTTGCCCGCACCAGGGATATTTTGAAAACAGTTGGTGAAATGAAACGGCCCGGCCAGCTGGTGTGCGGCTTCTCGATGGAGACGCGCGACCTGCTGGAAAATTCCCGCAAAAAGCTGGAAAAGAAAAACGCTGATTTGATCTGTGCAAACAATGTAAAGGTCGATGGAGCGGGCTTCGGTGTTGATACGAACGTGATCACGCTGATCGCCCGTGATTCCGTGCGCGAGCTTCCGATGCTTTCCAAATATGACGCCGCCGGGGAGATTTGGAGCACGCTTCTTGAAATGCGTGGACAGGAGGGATCCCATTGATTCAGGGTGTATTATTTGATATGGACGGCCTCATGTTTGACACGGAACCCATCAGCCGCGACGGTTGGATCGAGGCCGGCAGAGAGATGGGCGTACCGCTTGACGAAAGTGTTGTTCTCCAGCTGCGCGGCACAAGCGCAACTCACGGCGACGATGTTCTGCGCAAGGCGTTTGGGGATAGCTTCGACTGTGCGCAGGCGCGCGAAATCCGCACGCGGTATCTGACTGAGACGCTGGAAAGGATCGGGATTCCGCTCAAGGACGGCCTGCTGGAACTGCTGTCCTATTTAAAGGAGCAGGGGATCCCGGCAGCTCTTGCGACCTCGACCAACCGGGAGCGCGCTATGGATTATCTGCGCCGCGCCGGAGTGGACAAGTACTTTTCCGGATCCGTCTGCGGCGACGAGGCGGGCCGTTCCAAGCCGTACCCGGATATTTTCCTGCGCGCCGCCCGTGAGATTGGCCGCGATCCCAGGGACTGCATGGTTCTGGAGGACAGCCCCAACGGTCTCCGGGCCGGACTTGCCGCTGGATGCGTCACCGTCATGGTCCCGGACCTCACCCCGCCCACGGAGGAATTCTACGCCTCCTGCTACCGCGTTGTCCCCTCCCTCCGCTGCGTACCGGATCTGATCCGGTCTTTCCCGCCGCACGGGGCTTCCTCAGCCCCGTAACCCCGCGGCAGGGTTTACCACCCTGCACCCGTCTGGGGACTTGTCCCCAGACCCCGTTTCCGCCCCAGCGCGGAGCGAACTGTTCCTCACTGTCGAGACGGGGGCTTTTTTCAGCAGCCGGAGGACATACGGTGCGGCCCGTCCTCTGGAAAAGGGAGGAATTTTATGATAATTGGTGATTTCCACATTCATTCTAAATATTCGCGCGCCACAAGCGCGGACTGTGTCCCGGAATCGCTGGATCTCTGGGCGCGCAGGAAAGGGATCTCCCTGCTGGGAACGGGGGACTTCACGCACCCGGCCTGGCGGGAAATGCTGGCACAGCGGCTCGAGCCTGCCCCCGAGGAGGGGCTTTATGTTCTCCGGGAGGAGCTGCGTCAGGACAGCGGTACGCATGACGATGGAAGGCCGCGGTTCATCGTGACGGGCGAAATCAGCTCCATCTACAAAAAGAACGGACGCGTCCGCAAGGTGCATAACCTGATCCTGCTCCCCAGCCTGGAGGCGGCGCAGGAGCTGTCCCTGCGTCTGGAGGCGATCGGGAATATCCATTCCGACGGCCGCCCCATTCTCGGTCTGGACAGCCGCGATCTGCTGGAAATCACCCTCGAGGCCGCGCCGGACGCCGTGTTCATCCCCGCGCATATCTGGACGCCCCACTTTTCTCTGTTCGGGGCGTTTTCCGGGTTCGATACGATTGAGGAATGCTTTGAGGATCTCACGCCGTATATCCATGCGCTGGAAACGGGCCTGTCCTCCGATCCGCCGATGAACTGGCGGCTTTCCGCGCTCGACCGCTTTCTGCTCGTTTCCAACTCCGACGCACATTCCCCGCAGAAGCTCGGCCGTGAAGCGAACCTGCTCACCTGCCCGCTGTCCTATCCGGCGGTTGCCGCATCGCTGCGCGGCGAGCAGGACGGCCTTGCCGGGACGATCGAATTTTTTCCGGAGGAGGGGAAGTACCACTTCGACGGCCACCGCGCCTGCCACGTCTGTCTTGCGCCGCCGGAAGCGGAGCGGACAGACGGGCTTTGCCCCGTGTGCGGCAAGCGCATGACCACCGGCGTGCTGCACCGCGTGGAACAGCTCGCCGACCGCCCGGAGGGAACCGAACCGCCGGGCAGGAAGCCCTTTGAGCGGCTGATCCCCCTGCCGGAGGTGATCGGCGCGTCGCTGGGGATCTCCGCCGCCGGAAAACGCGCCGCCGCGATCTATGAACGGCTCCTGCACGAGGTCGGCCCGGAATTTTTCATCCTGCGCGAAGCCCCGCTCAGTCAGATCGAGACGGTTGCGGGGGGATGCGTCGCGGAAGGACTGCGCCGGATGCGCGCCGGTGAGGTGGAGCTTTCCCCGGGCTTCGATGGGGAATACGGGAAAATCCAGCTGCTGAGCGACGAGGACATCGGCCGCCTGTCCGGACAGATGACGCTGTTCGGGGAGGATACATCCTCAGAGCGGGAAGCGATGCCGAAAGTGGAGACGCCGAAAGAGGAAAAGAAGCCGGAGGTCCGCACGGGCGATAAGGGTGAAATGGATGATCTGCTCGGATCGCTCAACGACAGACAGCAGGAAGCCGTCACCGCACCGGAGCGCGCAGTGGCCGTAATCGCCGGACCGGGAAAACCCGCACGCTCACGGCAAAAATCCTGTATCTGGTGACGCGGCTCGGGATCCGCCCGTCGGAGATCACCGCCGTCACCTTTACAAAGCGCGCCGCCGGAGAGATGCTCCACCGGCTGGAATCGCAGCCCGGTGGCCGGAAGATCGCCAGATCCGCGCAGATCGGCACGTTCCATTCCATCTGCCTCGCGGCCCTGCGCGCCGCCGGGGACGATACCGGGATCCTCGGCGATCCCGATGCGCTTGCACTCGTGAAACGTCTCTGCCGGGACGCTGGATACAGCCGATCGGCGCGCTCCGTGCTGTCCGATCTGTCGAAGCTCAAGAGCGGAATCGCCGCCCGCGGGGAGGATGAGGAGCTTTCCGCGATTCTGGAGCAGTACAACGCGTATCTCGCCGAAAAGCATCTGATGGACTACGACGATATTCTTCTGCGGGGATTGGCGCTGTTCAGCGGCGATTCCAAAGGAAAGACGAAGCTGTTCCGCCCGTTCACCTGGCTGCTCGTCGACGAATTTCAGGATATCAGCCCGCTGCAGTACCGTCTGATCCGGACATGGGCACAGGCGGGAAAGGGGCTTTTCGTGATAGGGGATCCCGACCAGGCGATCTACGGGTTCCGCGGTGCGGATCCGCTGTGCTTTGAAAAGCTCGCGCAGGATTTCCCGGAGGTACGGGAGATCCGTCTCGAACAGAATTATCGCTCCACGCCGCAGATCCTGAAATGCGCCGCCGCGATCCTGCCGAACACAGAACCTCTGCGCCCGTCCTGCGGGAACGGCGATCCGGTTCGGCTGCTCCGCGCGGCGGACGATTTTTCCGAAGCACTGTTCCTCGCGAAGGAGATTAACCGGATGGTCGGCGGCATGGGGATGCTGGAAACAGGGGGCGGACGCGGCCAGACGTACAGCTTTTCTGATATCGCTGTGCTGTACCGCACGCACCGGCAGGCCGAACTGCTGGAAAAGTGCCTGTCAATAGAGGGGATACCTTACATAACGGCAGGACGCGGCAGCTTTCTGGAGGAGCCCGCGCCGCGCGCCGCAATGGGATTCTTCACGGGTCTGCTCTCCCCGTCGGATCCACACGGCTGGGAGGTATTCCGGGAGCTTGCTCCCAGACCCGCCCTGCTTCGGGAATCGGAGCTTGCCGAAGCCTATCTGCCGCGCATCCGCAAAGAAAAGCCCTACCGCATTTTGGAGGATTTTGCGCGCGACTGCGGCACGGCGGAGGATCCGTCCATGCAGTCGCTGATCCGCGCCGCCGTGTTCCACGCCAGTCTCGCGGACTTTCTGGAAACGGCCGCGCTCGGAGAGGACGGGGACATTCTGCGCGGCGCACAGAAAAAGTACCGCCCGGACTGCGTCTCCCTGATGACCTTCCACGCCTCCAAGGGCTTGGAATTTCCGGTTGTGTTTGTGTGCGGCGCAAGGGAGGGGATTGTTCCTCTTGAGACACAGGCGGCGCAGGCGGATCTGCCGGAGGAAAGACGGCTGTTCTACGTCGCCATGACCCGCGCCCGCCGGGAGCTGCTGGTGATCTCGCCCGGTGCGGAAAGCCGGTTCCTGAAAGATCTGCCGGAGGATGAAAGTATCCGCGGGGCCGCCGAAGAACGCAGGCAGGAAGCTGCCGGCGGGGTGCAGCTCAGCTTTTTTTAAGGAGATCGGCATCGTGCGGCTTCACGGGACGGAGCGTGCAGGACATTGGCTCCGTCCGGTGAAGCCCGTTTTGCCGCAGGATTTATTACCAGTTCATATCCCCCTCCATCCCGATTCATCCGGTTTGCCGCCCCGCCGCAAAAGTGATAAAATGAAAATCGGGAAAGCCAAGGAGCAAAAAGGCAAACAGATCTGCTGAGTGGTACGAAAAACTGCTTGAATGTTGATATGTATCTGCGCAGTTATTTTTCTTCCTGATCCAAAGCTTCCAAAAAATTCTCAAAAAACGCCTGCCTCTTTCGACAACAGCATTTCAGGAACATCGCCAACGTGTCAAGACTGCAGCAGGACTTCCCTCTTTCAATGTCGGAGTAGGCGCGTGTGCTTATTTCCAGTTTCTCCGCCATTTGTTCCTGGGTGAGTCCAAGTTCAATCCGGGTTTTCTCAAATTCCGCTGACAGATAGTTTTTAATGCATTCCAAATTTGAGGCTTCCTCAAATTTGTCTGATGGGTAGTTTTTACTGCTCTTCGATTTCGAGTACATAATAGAACCTTCTTTCGTTTTGAAGTTTTTCTATTACGTACATACTTACAAGCTTAAATACAGGTATGTCTGATTTTCAGATAGGTATTGCTGTTTTTTCTAATGCTATCAGAAATTTCCGCTGTTTATGAATGACTGTATGTAAAATTTTTAAACGCATTGAGAAAAGGTATGTGCAGATATCAGAAGCTACGCTTTTTTCTATGATAAAAAAGCAGAGCTTAACGGAATAAATACTGTATTGATAAAAATGTGACGGAAAATTTTTTGAACCATCTAAGATCAGAGTGTATCTGTCAATTCACAGCAGTTTTTACAGTGCAGTGTCTTGTTCCTGAAAAATAATTTTGATCACCATTGCACAATCATGCAAAGGAGGCTTTTTATGAGACTTTACCATGTGAAACCCTACAAGCTGCTTTCCCTGCTGGAACATTCCACCGGGAACCTGTTTCTCGTCACGGACGGCGTGTGCTTTTCGCTGAAAAGCCGCTTGGCTCAGCTTTACGCCGTAAAGCATCTGATGGAACGCTCCGAGGACGGGACTGTCAGCGCGGAAATCCGCTGTGATTCCCCCCGTGACAAAGACCTGTTTCTGCGGAACCTGTCGGAGAAAGAACTTCTGGATACGCCGGATCGCACGCCGTCGCAGGCATGTTAAAAGCCACAGCAGTTTTCTGCTGTGGCTTCCTGTTTTTCTGAGGGGCAGTCAGCCCCTGTTTGATAAGCAAAAAATGCTGAGGAAGATTATTATTTTCCTCCACGCGTCGTTACCTCCGCCCGGCTAGGCGGTCGATAACTGAGATGCCTGCGTTTATAGCCTCCTGTTATACTGCGCCTGCGGTGGACAGAATATGTCCGTTCACTTCGGTGATCTGGCCGAGTGCACGATTGGGCCATAGGGCCCCACATTGCGGTCTTTGCGTAAATAATAATTCCTAACCAGTTTGCCGCCGCGACACAGTACTCATGGTAACGGCATTTCAGCGACCGGAGGGAGCGCTCCGCGGTTTACGTCAAGGCTTAGCCTTGTTGAGAACTTTTTTGAGATATTGGCCGGTATAGGAGCCCTCCGTCTGCGCCACCTGCTCCGGCGTCCCCTGCGCCACGATCCGTCCGCCGTTGGAACCGCCCTCCGGACCGAGATCGATGATATAATCCGCGGTTTTGATCAGATCGAGATTGTGCTCGATGACAACAACGGTATTTCCCGCGTCCACCAACTTCTGAAGCACCTCGATCAGACGGTGGACATCCGCGATATGCAGACCTGTGGTCGGCTCGTCGAGAATGTAGATCGTCCGCCCGGTGGACCGCCGGGACAGCTCCGCCGCCAGCTTGACGCGCTGCGCCTCGCCGCCGGAGAGCGTGGTCGCCGGCTGGCCGATCTTGATATAATTCAGCCCCACATCCTGAAGCGTCTGGAGCTTGCGGGCAATCTTCGGGATGCTCGAGAAAAATTCCAGCCCCTCCTCTACGGTCATTTCCAGCACGTCGTAGATGCTCTTGCCCTTATATTTGATTTCGAGCGTCTCGCGGTTGTAGCGCCGCCCCTTGCACACGTCGCACGGGACGTAGACGTCCGGCAGAAAGTGCATTTCGATTTTGATGATCCCATCGCCCTGACAGGCCTCGCAGCGGCCGCCCTTGACGTTGAACGAGAACCGTCCGGAGCCGAAGCCGCGCATCTTGGCGTCCTGCGTGGAGGCGTAAAGCTCGCGGATGTCGGTGAACACGCCGGTATACGTCGCCGGGTTGGAGCGCGGTGTGCGCCCGATGGGGGCCTGATTGATCTCGATCACCTTGTCGAGCGCCTCAATCCCGCGGATTTCCCGACACGCGCCGGAACGCGTCCGCGCGCCGTTGAGATCTGACGCAAGACGCTTGTAGAGGATCTCGTTGATCAGCGAGGATTTTCCCGATCCGGATACGCCCGTCACACAGACGAATTCCCCAAGCGGGATCGTCACGTTGATATTTTTCAGGTTGTTCTGCTTTGCGCCCACGATCGTCAGCTTTTTGCCGTTGCCGGGCCGCCGGTAGACGGGAACAGGCACCTTTTTCCTGCCGCTGAGATACTGGCCCGTGATGGACGCGCGGCATTTCAGGATCCCCTCTGCGGGGCCGTTGTAGATGACCTCCCCGCCGTGGATGCCCGCGCCCGGACCGATATCCACAATGTGGTCGGCGGCAAGCATCGTTTCCTCGTCGTGCTCCACCACCAGCACCGTATTCCCCAAATCGCGCAGACGCTTGAGCGTCGCGAGCAGCTTGTCGTTGTCGCGCTGGTGCAGGCCGATGCTCGGCTCGTCGAGGATATACAGCACGCCCGTCAGCGAGAAGCCGATCTGCGTCGCCAGCCGGATGCGCTGGCTTTCGCCGCCGGACAGCGTCCCGGAGGAGCGGGAGAGCGTCAGGTATTCCAGCCCGACGCTGTTCAGGAAGCCGAGCCGTTCGCGGATCTCCTTGAGGATAGCGGCGGCGATCATCTGATCGCGCTCAGAAAGCTCCAGCTGATCGATGAATGCGAGCGCGTCCGTCACAGACATATCGCAGAATTCGCTGATGTTGATCCCGCCTACCGTCACAGCGAGACTCACGGGGGAGAGGCGGCGTCCCTTGCAGGCGTCGCAGGGGATCTCGCTCATGTACGCTTCGATCTCCTCCTTGATCCAGCTGCTCTGCGTATCACGGAAACGGCGTTCCAGGTTGTTGATAATCCCCTCAAATTCGGCTTTGTAATGGCTCTCCCCGTAGGCTGTGCTGCGGTCGAGCTCGATTTTCTCGCCCTTCGTGCCGTAGAGCAGGATATCTATGATCTCGTCGGGCAGGTCGGCGATGGGGGTGTCGAGCGAGAATTTGTAGTGCTTCGCCAGGCCGTTGAGGTACATCGCAGCGATGGAATTGCCCTCCATAGCCCAGCCGCTGCCCTTGAGGCCGCCCTGATTGATGGACAGCCTGCGGTTCGGGAGGATCTTCTCCGGATCGATCTTCATGAATACGCCGAGCCCGGTGCATTTGGGACACGCGCCGTAGGGATTGTTGAATGAGAACATGCGCGGGGTGAGCTCCTCGACGCTGACGCCGTGCTCGGGGCAGGCGTAATTCTGCGAGAACGTGATGTCCTCGCCGTCCACAATGCTGACCACTACCAGACCGCCGGAAAGCGACGACGCCGTCTCGATGGAATCGGCCAGCCGCGACCGGATCTCCGGCTGGATCACCAGCCGGTCCACCACAATCTCGATGGTGTGCTTTTTATTCTTCTCCGGACGGATCGTCTCGGAGAGGTCGTAGATGATGCCGTCCACGCGGACGCGCGCAAATCCGCCGCGGCGGGCGGCGTCGAGCTCCTTGATATGCTCGCCCTTGCGTGCCCGCACCACCGGAGCCAGGAGCTGGATCCGCGTGCGCTGCGGCAGGGCAAGCACCTGATCGACGATCTGATCGACCGTCTGCTGGCGGATCTCCTTGCCGCACACCGGGCAGTGCGGGATCCCGACGCGCGCATAGAGCAATCGCAGGTAATCGTAGATTTCCGTCACCGTGCCGACGGTGGAGCGCGGGTTCTTGGACGTCGTTTTCTGATCGATAGAGATGGCGGGGGAAAGGCCCTCGATGTAATCCACGTCCGGCTTTTCCATCTGGCCGAGGAACTGCCGCGCGTAGGAGGAGAGCGATTCCACATAGCGCCGCTGGCCCTCCGCGTAGATGGTGTCGAACGCAAGGGAGGACTTCCCGGAGCCGGACAGCCCCGTCAGCACGACAAGGCTGTCGCGCGGGATTTCGACGTCGATATTCTTGAGATTGTGCTCCCGCGCGCCTTTTACGAAAATATTTTTTGGAGTCATTGTTTTTATTTCCCTTCTGACAGCTCTTTGATCTTATCGCGCAGATAGGCGGCGTGCTCGAATTCCAGCATCCGGGCGGCGGCCTTCATTTCGCGCGTCAGCGTTTCGATTGCCTGCTTGCGCTCGAGGGCGGTCATGCGCTTTTTCTTTTTGCCCTTGCCCTTCTCTTCCTTGCCGGTGGAGATTTCCAGCACGTCCGAGACCTTTTTCACGATCGTTTTCGGGACAATGCCGTGTTCCTCGTTGTATTTCTGCTGGATTTCGCGGCGGCGCTGCGTCTCGCGGATCGCGCTTTCCATCGAGGGCGTCACCTCGTCCGCGTACATGATGACCTGTCCCTCCGCGTTGCGTGCGGCGCGGCCGATCGTCTGGATCAGTGACCGCTCCGACCGCAGGAAGCCCTCCTTGTCGGCGTCGAGGATCGCCACGAGCGAAACCTCCGGGATGTCCAGGCCCTCGCGCAGCAGGTTGATCCCCACCAGCACGTCGAATTCGCCGAGCCGCAGGTCGCGGATGATCTCCATGCGCTCCACCGTATCGATGTCGTGGTGCATATAGCGCACGCGGATCCCCATCCCCTCGAGGAACGTGGTGAGATCCTCCGCCATCTTCTTGGTGAGCGTCGTCACGAGGACGCGGTTCCCTTTCCCGACGCGCACGTTGATCTCCGAAATCAGATCGTCGATCTGGCCCTCGGTCGGCTTGACGATGATCTCCGGATCGACCAGTCCCGTCGGACGGATGACCTGCTCGACGATCTGCGCCGATTTTTCCCGCTCGAAATCGCCCGGCGTCGCGCTGACAAAGATCGCCTGGTTGATGTGGCTGTAAAATTCATCGAAATTGAGCGGCCTGTTGTCGAACGACGACGGCAGGCGGAACCCGTAATCGACGAGGCTCACCTTGCGCGCGTGGTCGCCCGCATACATGGCGCGCACCTGCGGCAGCGTGACGTGGGACTCGTCCACAAACAGCAGGAAATCCTTCGGGAAGTAGTCGAGCAGCGTGAACGGGGAGCTCCCCGGCGCACGGCCCGACAGCACCCGCGAATAGTTCTCGATCCCCTTGCAGAAGCCGATTTCCTGAAGCATCTCCATATCGTAGGTGGTGCGCTCCCGGATGCGCTGCGCCTCGATAAGCTTCCCTTCGCTCTCAAAGAATTTGACGCGCTCCTGCATCTCGGCTTCCAGCTCCTGCACGGCGCGCATGATCTTTTCCCGCGGCACAATGTAGTGGGACGCGGGATAGATCGCCACATGCTTGAGGTCTGTTTTTGCCTCGCCTGTAACGGTATTGATTTCACTGATGCGGTCGATTTCATCGCCGAAAAATTCCACGCGGATCGCCGTCTCGTCGGAATAGGAGGGGAAGATCTCCACCACATCGCCGCGCACGCGGAATTTATTTCGCGTAAAGTTGATATCGTTGCGTTCGTATTGGATTTCAACGAGCTTTTTCAGCAGCTCGTCGCGGCTTTTCTGCATCCCGAGCCGCAGGGAAATCACCATCGTGCGGTAATCGATCGGGTCGCCCAGGCTGTAAATGCAGGACACGCTGGCCACAATGATCACGTCACGCCGTTCAGACAGCGCGGAGGTAGCGGAATGGCGCAGCTTATCGATCTCGTCGTTGATGGCGGAATCCTTTTCGATATAGGTATCCGTCGTCGCGATATACGCTTCCGGCTGGTAGTAATCGTAATAGGAGACGAAATACTCCACCGCGGAATCCGGGAAAAATTCGCGGAACTCGTTGCACAGCTGTGCGGCAAGCGTCTTGTTGTGCGCCAGCACCAGGGTGGGGCGCTGCACGCGCTCGATCACATTCGCCATTGTGAACGTTTTCCCGGAGCCGGTCACACCGAGGAGCGTCTGCTCCTTATCGCCGCGCAGAAGCCCCTCCACCAGCCGGTCGATCGCTTCCGGCTGATCCCCCGTGGGCTTGTACGGCGACACCAGTTTAAATCTTTGTTCTTCTTCCATGCTCACGCCTCACCTGCAGAACCGGACCTCATTTGAACCGTCAGCCGCGCGTCCCTTTCCGGCCGGGCGTGCTTACAGGCTTCAAGCAAAATCCAAAACTTTTGTTCTAAAATATTGTACCGTCATTTCCCGGAAAAGTCAATGACAAAATCAGAAAACTTTCCCCTTTCCTCCCCCTGAAATTTCGGCCTTACACCCCGGAGTATATCCGAAAATCTCCTGCCCCGCCGGGATAACATTTAGTTTTCCACAGAAGATCAGCGCGATTCATCCGGGGCCAGCGTTTTCATTACAAATAGTCTCCGGACACATAAAACGCAAAACTCGCGATTGACAAATCCCCTCCCCGGTGTTACTATTGTATTTAGTTAGTATACACTAACTAAATAGCCGCCCTTTTCTATCGGGCGGAATCCACAAGGAGATGGGCTTATGGGTACAATCATCATCTGTCTGATTTTGGCCGTCATCTGCATTTTCGCGGTGAGAAGCTATGTAAAAAAGCTGCGCAGCGGATGCTGCGGTGCGGGTGAGGATCCTGTAAAAAGTGTGCGGCCCTCCGACCGGGATCTTTCTCATTACCCTTACTCGTGCAAAATCGTGATTGAAGGCATGAGCTGCAAAAACTGTGCCAAACGGGTGGAGAACGAATTCAACGAAAGGGACGGCTACTATGCCAGCGTGGATCTCAAAGAGAACTGTGCCGTTGTACATATGAAGCAGAAGCAGCCTGCGGATACCCTCAAAAAAATGGTGGAGCACGCCGGATACACCGCTGTCTCAGTGGAACCGGCATGAAATCCGCATCCTCGGCGGGATAATCTGCGCTGCACGGCTCCGTCTCCACAGGCGGCCGGAAATTCTGAGCCGCGCTTCCGGATAGTATTCCGCCCATCTGGGATATAAAATCAAGGCAAGCCCTCTGCCAGGCAGGGAGCTTGCCTTATTTTCTGTGTCTGTCCGCCGTCAGCGGCACACTATTATTTGTCTTAACCTGCCGCCAGCTTCTTCAGAACGGCAAGAGCCTTGGGCGCTTCCTCGTCGAAATCCTTCGTGCTGCCCTCGATGCTGATCCTGTCCTCGTAGCCGATGGCCTTGAGCTGGGCGAAAAAGCCCTTCAGATCCTCGTCCTCCGCAAGCGGATAGCCGCGTCCCTCACGGATCGCAATATGGGTGTGCGCAAGCTTTCTCACGCGGGAAATATCGCTCAGCTTCTCATCCTCCAGGAACATATGATAGCCGTCGGCCAGAAGCTGCACGCTCGGCATATCGAGGATTGCGCGCAGCAAAGCGCCCTCTGCAACGGAGTTAATCAGGTTGCTTTCCGCGCGGTTGAGCGGCTCAATCACAATGGTGATCCCATATTCCGCCGCGATCTTCCCGACCAGACGGAAGCTGTCCACCAGCTGGCGGAACGCCTCGTCAAAATCCATGCCCTCCGGGAAGCTGCGGCATTTGCCGCTCCCGAATACTACGATAGTGCCGCCCAGCTTCTGGATTCTGGAAAATACGCTGTGCAGGTATTTCTCCATTTCCTCCGCGTTTTTGTCCGGACCCACAACGCTTATTGTTTTCGGGAACAGTACGTTGAAGCATTCGCAGCCGATCTTTGCGTTTTTCACGAGCTCCAGCGTCTTTTGGAAATCCTCCTCCGACAGCGCCGCGACTCCGGAAGCGTTGGCTTCCAGATAATCAAAGCCCATTTTTTCTACTTTTTCAATGTTATCGATTGCCGTGCAAATTCCAAACCTCATGCCTGATTCCTCCCTGCATTAAAATATGTAAAGGATACATCTTGCGTATATGTTTACAGATCGGATTCAGTATAGCACATTTGATTAAAATTGTGAATCTATTCCCGGAATTTTCGCAATTTTTTGAGATTTTCCCATTAAAAAAGCAATTTAAAGCAAATGCTGCATCATTCTGACGTCAGACGCTGTGTATGCTTTTCTGCGTAAACTGCGCGGTATTGATGAAATCGAAATGGGGCGGATACGCCTGCGCATACCCGCCCCATCCACAATATTTGATGATTTTTGGGCTGACCGTCTCCGGCAGGATTTCTGCCTTACATCATGGAGCGGTACAGCGCGGCGATATCCTCAACGGACGTATCCTTCGGGTTGCCGCCGGTGCAGGCGTCGGCCATCGCGGATTCTGCGAGGAACTGGATGTCCTCCTCCTTTACGCCGACCTCGGACACCTTCTCCGGGATCCCGACGTCCTTGGAAAGCTGCTTGACAGCGTCGATCGCAGCCTTGCGGTATTCCTCCTGCGTCATGCTGTCGACACCCGGAACGCCCATCGCGCGGGCGATCTCGCGGTACTTCTCGCCTGTCGATTCTGCATTGTATTCCAGGACGGTCGGCAGGATGGTCGCGCAGGCGACGCCGTGCGGCGTGTCATACAGCGCGCTGAGCGGATGCGCCATCGAATGGACAATCCCCAGACCGACGTTCGAGAAGCCCATGCCGGCCACATACTGGCCGAGCGCCATGTCCTCGCGGCCCTGCGGATCCCCGGCGACAGACTTGCGCAGCGAACGGGAAATAATCTCGATCGCCTTGAGATGCAGCGTGTCTGTCAGCTCCCATGCGCCCTTTGTGATGTAGCCCTCGATCGCGTGCGTCAGGGCGTCCATACCGGTCGCAGCCGTCAGGCCCTTGGGCATGGAGGACGTCATATCCGGATCGATGATCGCCACAACCGGGATGTCGTGCGGATCGACGCAGACGAACTTGCGGTGCTTCTCCTCGTCGGTGATGACATAGTTGATCGTGACCTCGGCGGCTGTGCCGGAGGTGGTGGAGACGGCAATGATCGGCAGGCACTTGTTCGGCGTCGCGACGGCACCCTCCAGGCTGCGGACATCGGCGTATTCCGGGTTCGTCATGATGATGGCGATCGCCTTGGCGGTATCGATCGCACTGCCGCCGCCGACAGCGACGATGCAGTCCGCACCCATCTCCTTGCAGGAGGCGACGCCCTGCTGCACATTTTCGATCGTCGGGTTGGCCTTGATGTGGTCATATACCTCATAGGAGATCCCCGCGTCGTCGAGAACCTTCATGACCTTGGTTGCCACGTTGAATTTGATCAGGTCCTTATCCGTGACGAGCATCACGTTTTTCAGGCCGCGGCCCTTGACTTCATCGGCAATTTTGGCGATAGCACCCTTGCCGAAATAAGAGGTTTCGTTCAGAATTGTACGGCTAATCATCAGCTAAACATCCTTTCTCTATGGTATGAATTTTTGGACAGACGAAAAGAAACGCGGACAGGATCAGACATCCAGCCAGCCCTCGTGCGGGGTGAGGCCAAACGCCTTGCACACCGCCATCAGCTCCGGGTCGGTGATGCTCTGCTTGATGGGGCTGTTCATGATCTTGATGTAGACCTCCGCGGCCTTTTCGATGGTTTCCACCAGGCCGAACGCCTCGTCAAGATCGCGGCCCGCGCCGAATACGCCGTGCTGGCCCCAGATCACGGCGCGGTAGTCGTGGATCTTCTTGGCGGTTTCGATGCCGATCTCGAGCGTCCCGCAGACCATCCACGGCAGCACGCCGATCCCCTCCGGGAACACGACGATGCACTCGGTGATCATGCGCCAGAGCGTCTTGGTGAACGCCTTGTCGTCGAGCTCATGGACGAACGTCATGGCGAGAGTATTGGCCGGATGGCAGTGCAGGATGACGCGGTTTTCCGGATCGACCTTCTGGCGCTCGATATGGTTGAGCAGGTGCGTCGGAAGCTCGCTGGTGGGACGGCCGCCGCCCTCGAAGCCCCACAGGACCTCGATTTTATCCCCGCATTCCGCCACACGGAAAATGCCCATGTTGTCCTGCGGAGCCTTCTCAACGTTGCGGAAATATTTGCCCGTCCCGGTGACGATGTAGATCTGTCCCTTAGCCGCAGACGCGTCGAAGCCGATATCAATGACGCGCTTGACGTCGTTAAGGTCGAGGTAATGGGACACCAGCTCCGGATCCAGCCGGCAGCTGATGTTGCCGCCGTTGCGCTCGTCCCAGCCCATGCGGTACATATTGGCGGTTATCTCGCACATTTCCTTGATAAACGGAGCTTCAAAAATATTGTAGTACATAGCAGTTCCTCTTTCCTGCCGTGCGCAGATCCTTATCTCTGCGACAGCACTTCTTTTTCGTAATTTCTGATTTCATCCAGCCACGCAAACCCGGACGGGACGTTGTTTTTCTCGCAGAAATAATCCCACACAGCCTGCCACGGCATCGCTTTCAGCTGTTCCATATAGGCCAGGCGGCTTGTATAATCGCCGTCAAGCTCGAACTGCTTCATAGCGGCGGTCGGCTCGAGCAGGGCGCGCAGCAGGGCTTTCTGCATATTCTGCACGCCGATGACCCACGCGGCCACACGGTTGATGCTCGCGTCGAAGAAGTCAAGCCCGATGTGGGTGCGCTGGTACAGATCGTTGCGGATCAGCTCGTTGGCGATCTCCTGCAGCTCGTCGTCGAGGATGACAACGTGGTCACTGTCCCAGCGGACGGGGCGGGAGACGTGCAGCAGCAGCTCGTCGGTGAACATCAGCACGGAGGAAATCTTGTTGCTGATGTACTCGGTGGGATGGAAATGTCCGGCGTCGAGCGTGTAGGCGATGTGGTTTGCGACGGCATACGCGAGATAGAACTCGTGGGAGCCTGTGACGTAGCTCTCCGAGCCGATGCCGAACACCTTGCTCTCGACGGCGTCGAGGTTGCAGGCGGGATCGAGCTTCTCGGAAAGGATCTCGTCGAGGGATTTCTTCAGGCGCATCCGGGGCGCGAGGCGGTCAACCGGGATATCCTTGTAGCCGTCCGGCACCCAGATATTGGTGACGCACTTCTGGCCCAGCTCCTTACCGAAATACTCGCCGATTTTGCGGGCGCGCTTGCAGTGCTCCACCCAGAAGCCGCGGATCGACTCGTCGGCGCTGGAAAGGGTGAATCCGCTCTCGCTTTTCGGATGGGAGAAGCAGGTGGGATTGAAGTCGAGGCCGAGGCCGTTTTTCTTCGCCCAATCCACCCAGGACGCGAAGTGCTTCGGCTCGATCTGGTCGAGATCGATTTTCTCATCGGTATCGGCATACGTGGAATGGAGGTTGATCTTGTGCTTGCCGGGAATCAACCGGAGCGCCTCCTCCAGATCCTGACGCAGCTGGGCGGGCGTATGCGCCGCGCCCGGATAATTGCCGGTAGCCTGGATGCCGCCGGTCAGCTCCTGGTCCTTGAACAGGAAGCCGATCACGTCGTCCCCCTGCCAGCAGTGAATGGAAATCTTGATTTGGCCGAGCCGCTCCATAGCCTTGTCGGTGTCCACGCCAAGCGCGGCATATCTTTCTTTTGCGATAGAATACGCGTCTGTTACCCGATTCATCTAATCCATCCTTTCTTTCTCCCGCGACGGGGGCTGCGCGCCCCCGTTGCCCCGCGCTGGGGAGCAAGCTCCCCAGACCCCAACACATTTCCAACGTTCGTTGGAAATGAAGATTTTATATTTTTTCCACCATAAGATGTATTCCGGACGGGTCGTCCGGTTGGTTGGTGGCTCCGCCCCCAAACCCCCGTGTTAGGCGTTCAGGCTCCAATCAGCTTGCGGTATTGGAGGTATGCCAGCTTATAGGCTGTGAGATCTTCCTCTGGGAGATACGTCTTGCAGTCGAACGACGCCTTGACGATCCGCCGCGCCTCGTCGAGATCCTTTACCGCGCCGCCCGCAATCAGCTGTACCATCACGTTGCCGATGACGGTTGCCTCGATCGGACCCGCGATCACCTTGACTCCGCAGGTGTTCGCCGCCAGACGGCACAGCGTCTTGTCCTGAATCCCGCCGCCCACCATGTGGATGGCCGTGTACTCCTTGCCGGTAATCTTCTTCAGACTGTCGAACGTGTAGCGGTAGCGCAGGGCGATGCTGCAATAAATGCACTGCATGATCTCGCCGATGCTCTGCGGAACCGGCTGGTTCGTTTTGCGGCAGTATTCCTGGATGCGTACCGGGATGTCACCCGGCGCGAGGAATACCGAATCGTCCACATCCACCACCGACTGGAACGGCGTGCAGGCGTTCGCCATCTGCTCCAGATCGTCATAGCTGAGGTTGTGCCCCTGACGGTTCCAGTAACGCCGCGACTGCTGGATCAGCCAGGTTCCCATGATGTTCTTGAGGAACCGGATTTTCCCCTGACAGCCGCCCTCGTTGGTGAGATTGGACTCCCGCGCCTCGTCAGAGGTATTCGGCTCGTCCAGCTCCGTGCCGAACAGCGACCATGTGCCGCAGCTGATGTACACGGTGTCGCGCTCCGTGGAGGGAACCGCCGCGACGGCGCTCGCCGTGTCGTGCGAAGCGACCGAGATCACCTTGACCGGATCGATCATGAGCTCGTCACAGAGATCCTGTTCCAGCGCACCCACCACTTCACCGGACGGGCTGATCTTGGAAAAGATCCGGCGCGGTACGCCGAGCTTATCAATCAAATCCCAGTCCCAGTCCTTCGCGCGCACATCAAGCAGGCCGCTTGTAGACGCCTCCGAATAATCCGTGTGGATTTTTCCCGTGAGGAAATAATCAAACAGATCCGGCAGGAACAGCAGGTGCTCCGCGTTTTCCAATAAATAAGGCTGCTGCGTTTTCAGCGCATGAAGCTGGAACACCGTGTTGAACGGCGCGTACTGGATGCCGGTGCGCCGGTACAGCTCCTCCATCGGCATAATATGCGCCAGAAAATCCTGCGCGGCGATCTCGTTGCGCGCGTCGCGGTAATGGTAGACGTTCCCCACCAGACGGCCCTTGCTGTCGAGCAGTCCGAAATCGACGCCCCAGGTATCGATCCCGATGCTCTCGTATCCGCCGTATTCCTTGGCCTTGAGCAGTCCCGTCTTGATTTCATGGAACAGCCGGACAATATCCCAGTAATACAGGCCGTTAATCATCTCCGGATCGTTGGAAAAGCGGTGGATTTCCTTCACGGATACCTTTTCTCCGTCAAAGGACCCGAGCATCGCCCGCCCGCTCGACGCGCCGAAATCGAATGCCAGAACACTGCGATTCATCACAAACCTCCTCACTTTCAAAATTTCAGGTCAATACCGTATTCATTCCGCATGGTGGACTGCGCCGGGAAAATTTCCAGCAGATTGACTGGAAAAGCACGGGCAATCCCCACAGATTGACGAGTGTTTTCGGACAATACCACAGAAGAGTTTGGCGCAAGACCCGTACAGGCTTTCCTGCGTAAATCGCACAGGACCGCCTTGCATAAAAGAAACGGTATTGTTTTGAATTTCTTATAAACTTTCCCCGTCTGAATGTCTATATTTGATTGACATTTTGAAAATCAGTCACTAAAATAAAAAATAACAATCAAATTCAATCAGGTTTTGACAGAGGGAATTTATGGCGGATCAAAAAATTTTTCAGGAAATACGCGCGGCGTTCAGAGATTGGATCCGGCAAAAATCCACCGGCACGGATAAAAATTTTACGCTCACAATTCTTGCCGATCAGGAGGACTTTTTACGCGCCGAATTTCTGTATCCGGACCGCGCCGCGGAGCTTGTCGTCTGCGCGGATCCCGGGTTCGCGCCCTACCGGCACGTTTCCTTTGAGGGTGCCGCCATCGCGAGGGATTCCGTCCAAATCGTTTTCTTTTGGTACGACAAGGACGGGGACAGCACAGAGGAAATCATTAGACAGGTACAGCGGAGTCTGGAATTTATGGACAACTATTCCGGGACCCTTTGATTCCGCGTCCCTTTTCAGATATTGGGTGTACAGCAGGCCGCATCAGGTCAAGAGTTCATAGCCAAAAATCCAATGAAAAATATTTATGCAGCAATGCGGAAAGAGACACGGATGGCCGCCGTGTCTGAAACCGTAAATCTATTTTGTTAGAAGGTGTTTGGAATGCTGCCAACCGATCGGCAGAAGCAAATTCTTGATTACCTGACATTACGCAAGTCTGCAACCGTCCAGCAGCTGTGCGGCAAGGTCTACGCGAGCGCCGCGACGATACGGCGCGATCTGAGCCAGATGGAGAAGCGCGGCCTTGTCCAGCGCACACACGGCGGCGCGGTAATCGCCGGGGAGGGCGGCGGCGGGGAGGAATCTCTGCTGCTGCGCCAGGAGCGGAACGTGCCCAGCAAAAATAAAATCGCGGAGCTGGCATCGTACTTCATTAAAGATTCCTCGACCGTTTTCATGGATCCGAGCAGTACCGTGTGCCGTGTCGCGCCGTATCTCAAACGATATAAAAACGTGACTGTGATCACAAACGGACTCAACTGCGCGATGTCGTTGTCCCAGAAAACACCGTGCCACGTCTATATCCCGGCCGGACAACTGACAAGCCGATCCAATTCCGTCACAGGCAGCGACACGCTTGAGGACCTTTCGCGCTTCTGTGCCGATACGGCGCTCGTTTCGTGCGCGGGATTATCTATCGAATACGGCGTGACTGAGCCGTCGGTGGAGCAGTCGCGCGTTAAGATGGCTATGCTAAAAAACGCGCGTACCAAAATCCTGCTGATTGATCATACTAAGTTCGGACTTACCTTTTTGAGCCGTACCTGTGCGCCGGAGATATTTGACTATATCATCACGGATGAACAGCCGGACGATACTGTGAGGGAATTTTTTTCCGCAATCCCCTGTGAACTCGTCTTCCCGGAGTAAGGCAGGCTAAGCCTGCACGCACCTGCGGTGAGCAGAACGCGTCGCGCTCCGCTGACGCTTCGCGGGAATAGTGTTCGCACAGCCACAGTGTCGCGCAACATAAAAGTTTTACTCGATTTTTTTCAAAAAATCGCGGGGCGCGGGGCTGGCCCCGCAAAAACGGGACGCAAAGCGTCCCTCGAGAAAGGTGAGCAAACAGAGAGGGGGAACCATCCAGTGGATGGTTCCCCCGAACGCTTTTGCGATCCCCCAAGCGGAGCGGCCGTGAACAGAACGAGCCCTTTCCCCCGCCTTCCTCCGCGCCTTAAAAATATGGGATCCCACTATCCGAATATCTTCCTCAGAATCTCCTGCTTCTGGCGCTCCAGTTCTGCGGAATCGAGCACAAAATATTCCGCAGAGAAGCTTTGTAAGGCCCTATACGCCGCTTTCAAATGATCGGACGCCGCTGCGGTCTGCGCCTTGTACCGCTTCTGAACGGCCTCCAGCGCATCCCTGTTATCCTCATCCGTGCCGGGCCTGACTGCCGCATCATAAACGTCGATGATCTCATCGCCCTCGCGTTCCGGGAAATACTCGTGAGGGGCCGTGCTGTCGAATACGCAAAAGCCCAGTTCGCGCACAGCCACCAGATCCATGCTTTCGGGATCCAGAGCGCAGTGGTAAAGCTCCACATCGAACCCTCGCTTCGCGGCCGCCGCACCGATCTTTTTCAAGAACGTGGATTTCCCCGTCCCTGGACGGCCCTTGATGAAATACCGGTGCGGCAGATCTGCGGTCAGATTCTGGATATAGTCCACTGAACCGTGGATCGTCGCCGCGCCAAAATAGCGATCGCGGCAGATCCCGTGTCCCTCCGCGCTCTGTTTCCCGCCCAGAAGCTTCTCGATCGTGTTCTCAGCCAAAGCGTCGATAGCAGCAAAATCCATAGCGGAAATGTAAATTTTTTCCCATTCATCGTGGATATGGCGCGCCCTCTCAAACTCGGCAAGCGCGCAGTCAAACTCCCGATATGCCTGCCGGAGATTCTCATCGGACAGCAGAGAGAAGATATTGCAGGAACGCTCGCTCAGCGGCAGGGCGATTACCGCCGCCGAAGCTCTCGGCAGAAAGATCCCCTCCGGCCTGTTATCCAGACAGTTGTGAATCCAGTCTATATCGAGCTGCTTTTCCGCCGCCCGTTCTGCAATTTCAGTGAGCAGCGGCTCGGCCGTTTCCACCGGCCAGCCCTCGAGACGGACCACCGTATCGAATTCCCGCAAGGCCGGCTCCAAAAAGCTGACAAATCCTCTGGAACTGTTGGAGGATAAAAAGTAATGTACATCTTTTTTCAAAGCGATCATCCTTTCCAAAAACGAGTTTTCTGCACCGTTCCAGATATATGTTTATTTTGTACCTTCTATTCCTGAATTCCCATTTTTCTCATTTATTTGTAACAAAATAATTTTAGTGAATATAAATCACAAATTTT
>DVHF01000129.1 GCA_018712265.1 Candidatus Gallacutalibacter pullicola | reverse complement strand
ATTTCTGTGACAGTTTCTTTGTCTAAATGAATAACGTCATACACGCTGCCGGATAAAGGGTATTTTATCAGGTTAAAAAGAAGCGCGGCCAAAATGAGAATCAGCGCGGAAAATTTTAGAAATCGTTTTATTTTGGAATTTCCGTGATTTTTAGAACTCTCGGGTTTTCTCTGAAATTGGGTAAGCCACATTGAATAATCGGTTTTCATTATTATAAAAGAAATTCGAAAATTGCAATAACAAGTTGAACACCCCTGGGTAGGCGGGGTAGGGCGGCTGGTAGTCAGAGCGCAAAGATAGCATCCAGGAACGCCTCAAAGAGTTCTTCGGGGGTGCGGTAGCCGAGCTTCCGGCGGGGCCGTCCGTTGAGTTCGTCAGCGGCGGAGAGGACATCTTCATCACTGTACTTCTCAAGGGACACTCCCTTGGGAAAGTAAGCACGGAGCAGACCGTTGTGCCGCTCATTCTGCGGTCTCTCCCATGAGGTGTAGGGGTGGGCGAAGAACACCTCTGTACCCCATTCCTCCACCTTGGCAAAGTCAGCAAACTCGCTGCCGTTGTCCACGGTAATAGTCTTAAAGACCTTGGAGAAGTTGTCCCCAAAGTCGGCCCGGATAGCCCGCATGGCCTCCATGACGGCCTCGCTGGTCTTGTTGCGGATGCGGTAGGCAAGGTAGTTCTCCGTCTTTTTCTCCAGCAGGGAGAGGATGACGGCCTCCTTGCCATTGCGCTTGCCAACCACCGTGTCACCCTCCCAATGGCCTTCCTCTATGCGGAGGTCAGCCACCGAGGGGCGGTTGGAAATGCTCTTGCCAAACAGCTTCTTGTTCTCATGGGGCTTGGACTTCGAGGTCTTGCGGCGCAAGGCTTCCGGCAGTTCCATCACCTTGAGGGGAATGAGGTTAGCCCACACCCAGTTGTAGAGGGTGCGGCTGCAAACCATCTCGGACGGGGCAAACAGACGGTGCAGCTTGGCATAGCCGCAGCAGGCATCCAGCGACCACTTGTGTTCCCGCACTTGGCGGAGAACCCACTGGATGAAGCGCAGACAGCGCATCACCTTTCTGCGGCGGTGGCAATCCCTCCTGTTGGCCTTGTAGACCGCCTCACCGCGCTTTTCCGAGTAACCGGGTGCTCTGCCCTTGTTGCTCTTTCTGGCCGGTGTGCCGCGCCTCAGTTCGTTCAGGACGGTGCTGGGAGAACAGCCTATCATCCGAGCTATTGCACGGATGCTGTACTTCAATGCCCATAACACCCTGATGGCTACTCGCTCCTCCAATGTGAGGTGCTTTCCCTTCTTGTGTTTCGGAAAGTCTGTGGTATAATCATGGCAGTCCATAGTGATTGCCTCCTTTTGAATGAGTTGCTTGACAGCCCCCATTCTACCACAGGAGAAGGTCACTATGGACTTTCACATCTTTTAGGTGTTCAACTTCATTTTACAATCAACCTATAAAAGAAATTAAAGTCCAACATAGTAATATTCATGAACAGTTAAATCACTATATGTATAATAGAAAAATTCGATCGTAAAATTAGAACATTGCAAACACCACCCCTAAATTCCGTTTTTATAACTAATATTTCTATATTTTGTTAAATAATTATATCACAGTTTTAGATAAATATAATTTCTTAAAAGAAATTAAAACAATTTGTTTTAATTTGTACGAATGTGGAATCTTGTGAAAAAATTATCAAAAACATCTTGATTCTTCCTCTCAAAATGTGCTATACTGATACACGGCAAGCGGAAAGGATTCCCTGACCGCAAGCTGAATGGAAATTGCATACGGATTCCGGGTACTGATGGCGATGATTTGCTCAAAGTCACAAGGCGCGGGGAAAAAGACATCCGGGAAAAGTGGAGGGTTTTTCTGCTTTTGGCGGCTGTAACGGCTTTCGCGGATGTTTTTTGGAATGGAAAATTCTGCCCTTTTGCCTGTTTTGGTAAAAGGGCTTTTGTTTTTATTGGGGGCGTTTTATGGATAACAGGGAACGAATCGATACATTGGAACGGGACCGCATCCTCCCGCGCGCCGAATTGGAGGAGCTTTTGCAGGCCTACTCGGACGGCGACAGGCTGTATGCCGCGTCAAAAGCGCGGGCGGTGGCGGACGCGATATTCGGGAAGAAGGTGTATTTCCGGGGGATCGTCGAGATTTCCAGCTACTGCAAAAATGACTGCCTGTACTGCGGAATCCGCCGGAGCAACCGCAGCGCACAGAGATACCGGCTGACAGAGGACGAAATCCTCGATTGCTGCGCGCGCGGGTATACGCTGGGGTACCGCACCTTTGTATTGCAGGGCGGGGAGGATCCCTGGTACACGGATGACAGGATTGTGTCGATCATCCGCCGGATCCGCAGGGATTTCCCCGACTGCGCAATCACGCTCTCGCTGGGGGAAAAGGAGCGCGGATCGTACCAGCGGTACTTTGACGCGGGCGCGAACCGGTATCTTCTGCGCCACGAGACGGCAAGTCCGTCGCATTACGCAAAGCTGCATCCGCCGGAGCTTTCATGGGAACACCGGATGCAGTGTCTGCGGGATCTGCGGGAGATCGGGTTCCAGACGGGCTGCGGCTGTATGGTGGGATCGCCGTATCAGACGGCGGCGGATCTGGTGGAGGATCTTCTCTTCATGAAAGAATTTCGGCCGCAGATGATCGGGATAGGCCCGTTCATCCCTCACAAGGATACACCGTTCCGGGAGGAATCCCCGGGCACGCTCCGGGATACGCTGTTTTTGCTGAGCATCATCCGGCTGATGCTTCCCCATGTGCTTCTCCCAGCCACAACGGCCCTCGGAACCATTCAGGAGGGCGGCCGCGAGCAGGGGATCCTGGCGGGAGCGAACGTGATTATGCCGAATATTTCGCCGCCGCAGGTGCGGGAAAAATATATGCTGTATGACAATAAGATCGGAGTCGGCGATGATGAAGTGAGCAGCCGCGACCGCGTTGCGCGGGCGGTGGAGTCGATCGGGTATGAGATCGTCGTCGGGCGCGGGGATTATCAGGGAGGTATGGAAGATGATTAAAATGGCGGTTTACGGCAAGGGCGGAATCGGGAAATCCACCACCGTGTCGAACCTGTCGGTCGCGTTTGCGCGGCGCGGGATGAAGGTGATGCAGATCGGCTGTGATCCAAAGGCGGATTCGACCATCTGCCTGCACAGCGGAAAAAAGATACCGACGGTGCTGGATCTGCTCCGGGAGAAGAATAAGCAGGTGACGCTCGACGAGATGGTGACCGAGGGCTACGCGGGCGTGCTCTGTGTCGAGGCCGGCGGCCCCACCCCCGGGATGGGCTGTGCCGGACGCGGGATTATCGCGGCGCTTGAGGCGCTCACGGAGAAAAAGGCGTTTGAGGTGTACAGTCCGGACATCGTGATTTACGACGTGCTGGGCGACGTGGTCTGCGGCGGCTTTGCCATGCCGATCCGTGAGGGCTTCGCGGAAAAGGTGTTTGTGATCACGTCGGGGGAAAACATGGCGATCCATGCGGCGGCGAATATTGCAGCGGCGGTGGAGAATTTTGCGGATCGCGGCTATGCCGAGTTGGGCGGAATTATCTTAAACCGGCGGAACGTGGCGCGCGAGGAGGAAAAGGTCGCGGAGCTGGCGCAGGATGTCCACTCCAGAATTGTAGGCCGCCTGCCGTTCAGCGAGCTGGTACAGCAGGCCGACGAGCAGGAAAAGACGGTGTTGGAACTGTTCCCGGACAGCGATATGGCGCGGGAATACGAGACGCTGGCCGAACAGGTGCTGGAAGCCGTTTCTGCAAAAGGAGGGGAAAGCAGTGATTGATCTGCGCGCAGTGGAGGATTCTGGCACGTGCCGCCCCATCTCGGAGGTCCCGTTCCCGGCGCCGTTCGCGTCCGGTGTGGAGTATGCCGCCCCGGCGCGCGGTCCGTGGAATATCGTCCATGTGGGGATGCTGATCCCCGAAAGCCACCAGATTTTTGTCTGTGCGCAGGGCTGTCTGCGCGGTGTCGTTCTGACGGCGGCGGAGATGGGCGCGGGAGACAGATTTTCCACGATCACGGTGCGGGAGAACAATGTGCTCGACGGCGATATGGAACGCCTGATTATTGACGGCACCACAGATATCCTGGAAAAGCTGGGCCGCCACCCGCGTGCCCTGCTGATTTATACGAGCTGCATCCATCACTTTATCGGGTGCGATTTGGAGTACGTCTACAAGAAACTGCGCGAGAGGTTCCCGGATATTGATTTCACGGACTGCTATATGAATCCGATCATGCGCAAAAGCAAGATGTCGCCGGACGCGAAGATGCGCCAGCAGCTTTACAGTCTGCTGAAGCCGCGCGAAAAGGACGGGAAAAGCGTCAATATCATTGGGAATATTGCGGAGATCCATCCGGAGAGCGAGCTTCTTTCCATGCTCCGCGCGGGCGGCTTCCGTGTGCGGGACATCTGCTGGTGCCGAACGTATGACGAATACCAGGAGATGGCGGAAAGCGCGGCGAATATCAGCTGGAATCCGGCGGCGGTCCCGGCGGGAGAGACGCTGGCGGAGCGGCTGGGGCAGGAGCATTTTTATCTGCCGCTGAGCTACGATTTTGGAGAGATTACTGCGAACCTGCAAAGGCTGTCGGACGCGCTGGGACTGCCGATGGCGGATGTCGGCGCGCTGAAGAAAAAGGCGGAGTCGTCGTTGGAACGCGCGGCGGAAGCCGTCAAGGGGATGCCTGTTTCGATCGATTACACAGCCACACCCCGCCCGCTTGGATTGGCAAAGCTGCTTCTGGAACACGGTTTTCAGGTGGAATCCGTTTATGCGGACAGCTTCACAGCCGAGGATAAACCGGATTACGACTGGCTCCGGGAGCATTGCGGGAATTTGGAGATCCATCCGACGATCCATCCCAAAATGGGACTGCTTGCCGCAGGCAGGACGCCCCGCAAAAACGTGCTGGCGATCGGCCAGAAAGCCGCGTATTTCAACGGGACGAACCACTTTGTCAATCTGCTGGAGGGCGGCGGGCTGTACGGCTTTGCGGGGATCTGCGCGCTGTGCGATCTGATAGAAGAAGCCGCGCGGGAAGAAAAGGATACCAGAAGCATCATTCAGGTTAAAGGATGGGGGTGCTGCGGATGAAACAGACAGAAAGCGTGATTTCCACCTATACAGCGGACGTGTCGGGCGTGTGCTCGGCGCTGTACGAGATGGGCGGAATGGTGGTCATGCACGACGCGTCGGGCTGCAATTCCACCTATAATACGCACGACGAGCCGCGCTGGTACGATATGCCGAGCATGGTCTATATTTCGGGCCTGTCCGAAATGGAGGCAGTGCTGGGCGATGAAAGAAAGCTGGTGCGTGATATCTGCGAGGCGGCAAAGGAGCTGAATCCAAGATTTATCGCGGTGGCGGGGACGCCGATCCCGATGATGATGGGCACGGATTTTCCGGGCGTCGCGCGGATGATCGAACGCCGCACAGGGATCCTGGCCTTTGGCTTCGCGACGAACGGGATGCACTCCTATGTCTCCGGCGCGGGGATGGCTCTGTCGGCCATAGCGGAACGGTTCTGTCCGCCGGAGCTCAGCCGGGATTCGGGGCCGCGTCCGTCGGTGAACCTGCTGGGCGTCACGCCTCTCGACTTCTCCGTGACGGGGAATGTGGAGGCGATGAGAAAATATTTTACCGAAAACGGGTTTCCGGTGGTTTCGTGCTGGGCGATGGGCAGTCCGTGGGAAGAACTGATGCGTGCCGGGACGGCGGCGGTCAACGTCGTGGTTTCATCGTGCGGGCTCCCGCTGGCGGAAACGCTCCGCCGGAAGTACGGGACGCCCTATGTGATAGGCGCGCCGTTCGGGGAAAGCTTTTCAAAACAGCTTTTGGCGGCGGTGGAGCAGGCTGCACAGGACGGGCAGAACAGGAACCTGATGAAAGACGCGCCGTCCGCAGGCAAGGACGTCGGCGCGGCGATCATCGGGGAAGCCGTGTGCGCCGGATCCCTGCGGCGCGCGCTGGAATTGGATTTGGGCGCATCCGGCGTGCGGATCCTTTCGCCGCTGGATACAGGCGCGGAGCTTCTGCGGGAGTCGGATCGCTTTTCCGCAGAGGAGGACGATCTGTTTGCCGCGTTGAAAGAGGCCCGGATTGTGATAGCCGATCCGCTGTACCGCATGGCGGTGCGCGGGAATGATACAGTACAGTTTATCGATCTGCCGCACGAGGGCTGCTCCGGCAGGATTTA
>DVHF01000128.1 GCA_018712265.1 Candidatus Gallacutalibacter pullicola | reverse complement strand
AGATCCTCTTTTTGGGCGGCGGCAAACAGCGCGTGCTCCGGTTCGATGCGCCCCTTTTTCACCAGACCAAGCAGCACCCCTGCACGCAGTACGCCGAGTCCCGAAAGCGCAGGCGTTCCCTCGGGCAGGAGCAGCAGCCGATCCCCGGCCTGCGCAATCTCCTGCTGCGGCTTTTTCCCAAAGATCGAGCAGTACAGCTCCTCCGCCGCGTGGAGCGCGTCCGGTTTCGTGCCGCCGTAAGACGGAAATTCCCCGGATCCGCCGGACAGCCTGCGCATCCGCGCAACAAAATGGCCCTCCCCGCCGTCCATAGGGAAAATCCGGCGCGTCTGCGGAAAATCCCCGAATCCCGGCCTGCCGAATTTCTGCGGGATTTCTTCCAGCACAAAATCATGATCCCGCAGGAACGCGGCGATCACGCCCTCGTTTTCTTCCATCGAAAAAGTGCAGGTGGAATAAACCAGGATCCCGCCCTCCCGGACTGCCTGCGACGCGGATTCCAGAATCGCCAGCTGACGCGCCGCGCACGCCTGTACGTGCTCCGGGCTCCATTCTGAGACGGCCTGCGGATCCCGGCGGAACATCCCCTCCCCGGAGCAGGGCGCGTCCACCAGAACCTTATCAAAGCATCCGGCAAACCGCTCGCACAGCACCTCCGGGTGGCAGGACGAAACCACCGCGTTGCGGATCCCCATCCGTTCTATATTGGAAAGCAGGATGGACGCGCGGTTTTTCACAATCTCATTGGACCACAGCAATCCCTTTCCGTCAAGGAGGGCGGCAATCTGGGTGGACTTTCCGCCGGGCGCCGCGCACAGATCCAGTACCCTGTCCCCGGGATGCGGATCGAGCGCCGTCACCGCGGACGACGCCGACGGCTCCTGCACATAAAACGCGCCCGCGTGGTGCAGAGGATGGTTCCCGATATGCTCATATTCCGCCGGAAGATACGAGCTCAGGCCGGAAAACGGGACGGGATCCCAGACAACGCCGAGGCCGCGGCAGAGCGTATCCTCGCCGCATTTCAGGCTGTTGCGGCGGATCCCGCGAAAATGGGGGTGATCCATACATTCCAGAAAATCCGCATATTCCCCGCCAAGCATCTTCTCCATCCGGGCTGTAAATTCCTTTGGAAGCTCCATAGTTCCACCTCAATCAAAAATTTTAACAGGAAACTGCTCGTTCGCTTTCCCGCTCCATTATCGCATGAAATCCGGACGATTACAATAGGCGGGACGGGAAAACCATCGATGCAGCCGTGTTCAAAAAAGCTGAAATTTATTCCGGCGGCTCTGTATATTTCCGCGCCGCACCGTTAAGAATAATGCTCGAAGGAGGTGATTCGTTTGAATAACAAGGCTTCTAATAAGGCTCAGAACAAGAACGGCAGCAACTGCCAGAACTCTACAAACAGTACCAACTCCACCAATAAAAAGTCCTCTAACGCCCAGAACAAGAACAGCAGTTCCTATTCCAACTACTCTGGCTCCGACTGCAACGACTAACCAATAGCCACCCATTCCAAAGGCAGACGGTTTTGTATGGACTCCTTGCAAAGCCGTCTGCTTTCTTTCCGAAAAAGAAATTCTCCATCCCCTATTGCGGACAGATTTGTAACAACCGATTCAGATCGATCCCCCTTAAAAAGCGGCCTATCCTTTCCCTTTGGGATTGGATGGGCCGCTTCGTGTTCTCATTTTTTATCGGGGCCATATGCGGCGCGCTCTCCTGCAATTTCAGATCCGGTTTCCGCGGGTACGCCGCCTGGGGGCCCGCAAAGGCGTTCGGGACAGCCATCCACCGGATGGCTGCCCCTCTCTGTTTGCTCACCTTGCCGGGGGGAACGCTTCGCGTTCCGGTTTCACTGTGGGGGCTCCTCGCCCCCACACCCCGTCGCAAGCTTTTGAAAAAGCTTGAGCAAAACTTTTATGTTTTACTCTGTCCTGCCGCGGCGGAAACCTTCGCCCGAGATTTCCCCCGCCTCCCCAACAATCAAAAACGCCCCCGGATCCGTCTCCATCACAATCTCATGGATCGCATACACTTCATCACGCCGCACCGCACAGAGCAGCATCTCCCCCTCCCGTCCGCTGTATGCGCCGCGGGAGGCAAGCTTCGTCACACCGCGCTCCAAGTCCTGCAAAATCCTGTCGCTGATTTCCTCGCTTTTCTCGGAAATAATATACAGGATTTTCCCCGTGCCTACGTCCGTACCGTACAGGATAGTATCGATCACCTTGGTGGAAATAAAGATTGCAATGAACGCATACAGCGCGCTTTCCAGACTCTGATAGGCAAAGCCTGAAAAGATGACGATACAGGCGTCGACGCTGAGCATCAATTTCCCCATGGAAATATGGCGGAACCGCCGCCGGAGCAGACGGGCTACCATATCGGTGCCGCCCGTGGTTGCACCGCGCATGAATGCCAGCGAAAGGCCCGCTCCCTCCAGCGCGCCGCCGAACACCGATACCAGGATCCGCTCCCCGTGATACGGCGGGATGACGATCCCGAGCAGATCGATCATCACCGAATAAACCACAGTGGCAGCGATGGTTTTCACGACCGCCCTGGCTCCAAGCTCCCATCCCGCCCACAGGAAAATCGGGATATTGCAGAGGATCACCACAACGCCGATCGGCAGTCCGAACAGGTGGTTGAGCACGGTCGCAAAGCCGGTCACCCCGCCGGGCGCGATCTCATTCGGCGCGGTGAACATCTTGATGGACACGGCGAGAAGCGCCCCGCCTGCCAGAAAAAACAACATATCCACGACCGCCCGTCCAGTCCTGCTTTTCTCCGTTCCGAGCACGCTCATCCCTCCCGGTGCACCGTCTGTTTTCTATGGAAACACACGATAGCTTTCCCGGGAGACAGGGAGGTTATCCGCAGATCACGGAGAAAAACTGCCGCAGGCGATCGATTTCACCGCGCAGATAGAGCCATCCGAACAGGGCTTCCAGTCCCGTTGCGGCGTGGTAATCGGCCGGAGACGCGTTTTTGGGAAGGTGGTTCGTATGCGCATTTCTGCCGCGGCGGAAAACGTCGGCTTCCTCCTCCGTCAGCAGAGGCAACAGCTTTTCCATAGCCGCCGCCTGCGCGGAACAGCACACCTGCTCCACCGCGCGGCCGTGCAGCTTGTTCACCGGGCAGTTTCCCTGACAGACGAGCCGTTCACGCACAAAAAGGTCGAATACGCCGTCCCCGATAAAGGCCAGCGTCAACGGGCTGAGTGATTTCACATCGCAGTCCGCGTTATAAAGGCGTTCCATCCATCCGCCCCCTTACTCCACAAAATCGAATTCCACGTTGTAGATACTGACTGTATCTCCCTCCTCGATCCCCGCTTCGCGCAGGGCGTCGATCACGCCGCACTGGATCAGTACGCGCTGGAAATACTGCATGGATTCGTAGTCGTTGAAGTTGATGGAACCCAGCACCTGAAGCAGCCATTCGCCCTCGACCATATAGACGCCGTCCTGATTGGTGATTTTCACCTCGCGGCGCGAGAAGTCCTCCACCGGCTTCTGCGGCGCGGCCTCCGGCTCGTACCGGCGGATCGGCGGCAGCTTGCTGAGCATCTCCCTGATCCGGTTGAGCAGCGGATCCACATCGTAGCGGATCGCCGCCATGATCGGGAAAAATTCATAGCCGCGCCCCTGAATATAGTCCCGGAACTCCGCGATCTGTTCATCCGTAGCCAGATCGCATTTATTCCCCACAACGATCATCGGGCGGGTTGCCAGCTCCGGATCGAATTTTTCCAGCTCACAGTTGATGATATTGAAATCCTCGATCGGATCGCGCCCCTCGCTCCCGGACACATCGACGATATGCACCAGCAGGCGGCAGCGGTCCACATGGCGCAGGAACTGGTGACCAAGTCCGACGCCCTCTCCCGCGCCCTCGATCAGGCCGGGGATGTCCGCCATGACGAAGGAATCGCCCTCGCCCATATGCACCACGCCGAGCACCGGCGTGAGCGTAGTGAAGTGGTAGTTGGCGATGGTGGGCTTTGCCTCGCTGACCACGGAAATCAGCGTAGATTTTCCGACGTTCGGGAACCCTACCAGACCGACGTCCGCCAGCAGCTTCAGCTCCAGCTGGACCTCCAGTTCCTCTCCGGGGATCCCGGGCTTCGCAAATCTCGGCACCTGACGGGTCGGCGTGGCAAAATGGCTGTTCCCCCAGCCGCCGCGGCCGCCCTTTGCGACGAGCTGCGGCTCATCGGTGGAAACATCGGCCAGCAGACGTCCCGTTTCGGCTTCACGGACGAGCGTTCCGCGCGGCACCCGGATCACGAGGCTCTCGCCGTTTTTACCGGTGCATTTCCGACCGCGGCCGTCCTCGCCGTTCTGTGCGTTATACTTCCGTTTATAGCGGAAATCGGCAAGCGTGGAGAGGTTGTCGTCCGCCTGGAAAAGGATATCCCCGCCGCGGCCGCCGTCCCCGCCGTCGGGACCTCCCGCCGCCACGTACTTCTCCCGGTGGAACGCTACTGCTCCGTTCCCGCCGTTTCCTGCTTTCAGCTTGATTTTCGCATAATCTACAAACATTCTATACCTCCTTGGGGCCGCGGAGGCCCCTTACGGGGCGGCGCCACAATAAAAATCCCGGGACAGCACAATGACAGGCTTCCCGGGATTTTTGTAAGCTTTCGGGTTTACTGCTCGATAGCGTAAACGCTGACCTGCTTGCGATCGCGGCCGCGGCGCTCGAACTTCACCTTGCCGTCGACAAGAGCAAACAGGGAATCATCCGAACCGATGCCCACGTTGTTGCCCGGATGGATGTGTGTTCCGCGCTGCTTTACCAGAATATTTCCGGCAAGAACGAACTGACCGTCCGCACGCTTTACGCCAAGGCGCTTCGACTCGGAATCACGGCCGTTCTTCGTGGAACCCATACCTTTTTTATGCGCAAACAACTGAATATTGATCTTCAGCATGCTTTACACCTCCGTATAACTCACTTTAATGTTCTTCGGATACTGCTCCTCAAGCCCCAGCATATGAAGCTTGAAAGCCGCCAGAAAATCATGACACGCCGGGACGTCCCGCGGGAGGATGCTCAAATACATCTCGCCGTCCGCCACATCTATCTGGGCGTTCACGTGCAGGATCTCTGTGATGCCGTTCGCTGTCAGGTATGCCGCCGAGGAAACTGCCGCACAGACAATATCCGTCCCGGCCTCTCCTGCGTCCGCATGACCCGACATCCGGAACCCCGTCAGGCCGCCGGATGGCATCGTAAAAAATTTGACAAGAATCATCTTAGCCGTTGACAGCTTCGATCTGCACCTTCGTGTAGGGCTGTCTGTGACCCATCTTGCGCTTCTCGTTCTTCTTGGGCTTGTAGGTAAACACCGTGATCTTCTTGCCCTTGCCGTTCTTGAGCACCTTGCCCGTTACGGACGCGCCCTCTACATACGGATTGCCGATCTTCAGACCGTCGTCACCGCCAAGTGCAATTACCTTGAACTCCACGGTTGCGTTCTCTTCCGCCGCAAGCTTCTCAACAAAGATGACGTCGCCGTACTGTACTTTGTACTGCTTGCCGCCGGTTTCAATTACTGCATACATGAATTTAGGCCCTGCCTTTACATTAAACTCGCTATCCCGGGCGGGATTTCTCCGCTTTCTGGCCCGTAATATGCGGCTTAATCAGCATACCATATCTGCCGGGGATTGTCAAGCAAAAATGCGCCTGTTTTCACGCTTTTCCCGCGATTTCTCTGCGCTTTTCAGCGCCTTGCCGCCTTATATTTCAGATTCATGGAGAATTACCAACGCGCTCCTGTATAAATCCTCCAATTTGTTCTCGGACATACAATCTGAATCACTGGTCTGCTCTGAACCCGCGCCAAAGGGAGATTATTTCTGAACTGCTCAAAAATATGTGACAGACGGCCGCCGACCGTTGTGAAAATTTCGGCTTGTCAAAAAACTTTGGAGCCGACAGGGCAGGATGAAGATTTTATGCGGCGCTTTTTGACGTCTAAAGTTTCCGCTCTCTGCGGAGCGCGGCCAAAAGGGCTCCGCCCTTTTGGAATACCCGCAAGCCTTTTGAAAAAGGCTTGACCGAAAACTTTATGTTCGCGCTTTTCCGAACTCTATCGAAGATCTTTTCACATCTGAAAAGATATTTCACGTGGCGAAAGCCACATTTCACTTTCCCGGCATCAGCCGGGATTTTTATTTTGCGCGGGACGCGAGGGAGTCCGCCAGCTCGCGCAGCGCGTCCGCCTGATCGCCGAAAACTGCAAGCGCGTCCTTTGCCTGCGCCGTCAGCAGGGCGACCTGCTCTCTGGCCTTGTCCAATCCAAGCAGGGAGACGTACGTCGATTTCTCGTTCTCCGCGTCGCCGCCCACGGTTTTGCCGAGTTCCTCCGGCGTGGAAGTCACATCGAGGATGTCGTCCTGGATCTGGAACGCCAGTCCTAATGCCGACGCGTACCGCTCCGCGGCGTCCAGCTTGTCCGGCTCCGCCCCGGCGACTGCGCAGCCCATTTTGGCCGACGCGATAATCAGCGCGCCCGTCTTGCGGTGATCCATCGCTTCCAGGTATTCCAGAGAGACCTGCTTTCCCTCTGCCGCCAGATCCAGCACCTGGCCGCCCACCATGCCGTAGGCTCCCGCCGCGGACGCGAGAATCCCGGCGGCGCGTGCCGCACGATCCGCCCCTGCGCGCCGGATTGACTGCTCGCTGAGCATCGTCTCAAACGCCGCCGTCAGCAGACCATCACCGGCCAGCAGCGCCGAGGCTTCGCCAAACACCTTGTGGTTCGACGGTCTCCCGCGGCGCAGATCGGAATTATCCATGCACGGCAGATCGTCGTGGATCAGCGAATATGTGTGGATCATCTCCACCGCGCACGCGAACGGCGCCGCTACCTCCGCATCCCCGCCGCACATCCGGCAGAATTCCAGCACCAGCATCGGGCGGATCCGTTTCCCGCCGTCCATCAGGCTGTACCGCATCGCCGTAAAGATGCTTTTCTGCGGCACGTCCGCCTCCGGGAGCGCATCGTCGAGCCAGTGCTCCATCTTTTCCTGCAAGTCCTTCCAATACCCGTTACTCATCCTGTTTTTCTTCCCCTTCCAGCTCGCTGATCTGCCGGATCTTCTGCTCGGCGTTCTCCAGCTTTCCGTAGCAGAAATTCGAGAGCTTCGCCGCCTCCTCATACAGCTTGAGCAAGGCGTCCAGCGGTTCGTTCCCCGCCTCCAGGCGCGCCACGATTTCCTCCAGCTTATCCATCGCCGCTTCAAACGTCATATTTTTATTCATTCGATTTTCCCCGCCCTTTCCGGGATGTGTTCCAATGTCGTGACCGACGCGCCGATCTCGCCGTCCAGCATCCTGATTTTTACAGTATCCCCAGCTTTTACCTGATCTATACGGGAAAGCGTTCCGCCGTCCGCCGTGGTTGTGATGGAGTAGCCCCGCGCCAGCACGCGCATCGGGCTGAGCGCGTCAAGCTTGGCGCACACCGCCGCCAGACGCGATTTTTCCCCGTCCAGCCGCTTTCCGGCCGTATGATCCAGCCGCGCGGAAAGGGCGTCCGTCTTTATCCGGCGCAGGGAAACAAGCTCCTGCGGATTGGCCATCACGCGCCGCGAACGCACCGCCTGAAGCCTCGTTTTTTCTGTGCGGAGCCTTGCGTCCACAGCCGCACGGGCGCGCAGTCTGCCTGACACAGCCGCCGCGGCAATCTCCGCGCAGTCCGGAACGGCAAGCTCCGCCGCTGCCGATGGGGTCGGCGCGCGCAGATCCGCCGCAAAATCGCAGATCGTGAAATCCGTCTCGTGGCCGACCGCCGAGATCACCGGGATTTCCGATTCCGCCACCGCCCGCGCGACGATCTCCTCGTTGAACGCCCACAGATCCTCTGCCGAGCCGCCGCCGCGCCCGACAATCAGCACGTCGGCACAGCGGAGCCTGTTGAACCGCCGAACAGCCTCCGCGATCTGCTGCGCCGCGCCGTCGCCCTGCACCAGCACCGGACAGAAAATGATTTCCGCCGCAGGCCACCGGCGTCCCAGAATTTGCAGAATATCGCGCACCGCCGCCCCCGTCGGGGAGGTCGCCACGCCGATGCGCGCCGGATAGCGCGGCAGGGGCTTTTTCCGCGACGCGTCGAACAGTCCCTCTGCCGCCAGCTTTCGTTTCAGCTGCTCAAATGCGAGGTTCAGCGCGCCCACGCCGTCCGGCTGCATATCGTCCACATAAACCTGATACTGCCCCGACGCCTCGTACACGGAAACGCGTCCGCGCACCAGCACCTTCATCCCGTCCTGCGGGGTGAAGCGGATGCGCCGCGCGCTCGAGGAAAACATCACCGCGCGCACGCTGCATTTCTCGTCCTTGAGCGAAAAATACAGGTGGCCCGACCGGTAATGGTTCGTAAAATTGGAGATCTCCCCGCTCAAATAAATGTTGGTGAGGTTAGAATCTCCATCGAATACAGATTTCAGATAGGTGTTGAGCTGTGTGACCGTCACCACGGACGGAGCTTTCATGCGATCCCCTCCCGCTGCGCTTTGACGGAAGCAAGAACCGCGATCCCCGCCGCGTTGTCTGACGAAAATTCCGGCTGCGCAAACACTGCCCCGTATTTTTTCTCAAGGGACGTCCGGATAATGCTGTTCGACATCACGCCGCCCGCAAACAGCACCGGGAGATCCCCGTATTCTTCCAGCAGCGCGCCGCACATGGCGTCCAGCGCGGCCAGAAGCGCATCCAGACAGTACCGGGCGATGTCCTCTTTCGGCTCACCGTCCTCTAGCATTTTGCGGCACTTGTTTTCTATCCCGGAGAGGGAGCAGTCCGCACCCTTCATCGATGGGTGGATCCGGAAGCTTTTTTCGCTCCGCCGCGCAAGCTTCTCGAGCTCCGGTCCCGCCGGGAATTTCAGCCCGAGCATCATGCCCACACGGTCCACGGCCTGGCCTCCCTTGAGATCCAGCGAGGATGCGACAATTTTCGCGCCGACGATATGAACAGGATCCGGCTGTACGAGCACGGCCTCCGTCGTCCCGCCGGACACATGGAATGCCAGGAAGCTTTTTTCCAGCAGATCGAGCCGTCCCGCGGAATACAGCGCCGCCGCGATATGGCCCGCCTGATGGGAAAATTCATAGCACGGCACCTCCCACGACGAGGCGAGCATCTTTGCCGCGCCGGCGCCCACCGTAAAGCACGGCATATAGGAGCCTTCCTGATCCCTCGGACGCGAGGATACCCCCACAGCCGCCGGACGGATCCCTCTCAGCAGCGGCCCCGCCACCTGCGGAAGCTGCTGGACGTGATGGAATACTGCGTCGCTCTGGCGCAGGCCGAGCTGGCCCTCCTTTACAGGCAGGAGGCGCTTGTTCTGCGTGATGCAGCCGCCGTCAAACACAGCCGCGGAGGTGGTATAGTTACTGGTATCGATCCCAAAAAAGCCGCTCATTCCCCGCCGATCTCCTTTGCCACCGATCCAAGCACACCGTTAATGAACGGGGCGTCCTCTGCGCCGCCGTACTTTTTGGCAAGATCCACCGCCTCATTGATGGACACCCGAATCGGGATGCTCTCGTCGAACAGCATTTCATAGATCGCAAGGCGCAGGAGCGCCAGCGACACCTTGGAAAGCCGGGAAATTTTCCAGCCCCGGATATTCTTTTCAATTTTTTCGTCAATCGCCGGAAGATCCTTTTCAACCCCCAGCGCCGACTGCGCCGCAAAATCCGAGATTTTCACCTCCGGATCCATTTCCACCGTATCGATAATCTGATCGATCGTCTCGTGGTTCAGGCTCTGCTGGAAAATCAGGACAAATGCCTGTTCCCGTTCTTCACGTCTTGTCATGTTGTACATCCTCCTGCCTGTCCTGACGGACGGCTTTCTAAATCCGAAAAGAAAAAGGCTTCGATTTCTGCCGCGCTGACCGGCGCCATCCCATTCGCGTCCACGCCCACGTCGTAGCGGAGAAGCCCTTCTCCCCGGTTTTTTTCATTATAATCCCTGTGGTTATGCTGGTGGCCATGCAGATGGACCGCACCCCGGTAAAAACCGTTCCACTCGCCAATCGGATAGTGGAACAGCACAAACGGCGTATTCCCGACCGTGATCTCCGCGTAATCCCGGATCCAAACGAACAGCTCCTTCGGGAACGACGCCTGATCCGCAAATTTATCGTGGTTCCCCCGGATCAGGTACTTCTTTCCGCAAAGCTGCGACAGCACCTCCGCGGCCCGCCCCGCTCCCTTGAGCGTGACGTCCCCCAGAATATAGACCTCGTCCCCGGCGGAAACGCGATTGTTCCAGTTTTGGATCAGGGCGGCGTTCATTTCCTCCGCGCCGCGGAAAGGTCTGTTCGCAAACCGGATGACGTTTTCGTGGAAAAAGTGGAGATCCGCAGTAAAATATACCGCCATTTTAAATTTCCTCCCTGGGGCCTCCGCTCCCGTGTGGGGCTCGGAGACCCTCCGGCATGGGAAAAAGGGGGCTTAAAGCCCCCTGAGACTGCCAAAAGATTGGCATATCCGCCCTGCTGCCAGCAAAAATTGATTGGATCGTACCGGGAGAATCCCCCCGCGTCTCTTGGTCCGCAGATTCGGGGCCGTTGGCCCCTGTCTGCTGGCTTTTCTGCCGCCGCTAAGCGGCGTTTTCTACGGGGGCCTGCCCCCGCGCCCCCGCCACCTTTTGAAAAAGGTGGACGAAAACTTTAATTTGGGGCAAGCTGAAAAGAGTTTAATTTCTTTGATTATTATATCAGCAAATAGTGCGGGAAGCAACTATTTTGCTTCTATGATTTTAATTTTATCGTAGGCCGTGCCGGACTGGCCTCCCACAATATCCTTGATCGCAAGGGCCTGGTTCGGCAGCAGGCTGTCTCCGTCTGTCTGTACCACGACGCTGCACTCCCCGTTCTGGAGGAATACCATGCAGTCCTCAAAGCCCTTTGCCTTGATCATATTCTCGATATTGCTCTCCTGGATTTCGTTCTGGGCAATCTCCGCCGCCTGCGCGACCGCTTCCTTCTTCGCCTCCTCGTCCGAGTCTACGCTTTCCAGCACCTGCTCGAGAAGATCCACCGCGCTGTCCCGGGATTTCTGGCGGGACAGGCGCGCCTCCGTGAAATACTCCGATACCGATCCGGACGCTTCTGCCGGAGCCGCTGAGGCCGCCTGCGCAGGTTCGTCCTCCCCGCCTGTCTCCTCTGAGTAACCCACCAGTTCGGCCGTGCCCAGCTCTTTCTCTGAGGTCTCGCCCGTCGGTGAAAGCGCCGCGGCATCCGCGACCATCAGCTGGTTATCGCCGGAGAACTGCCAATTCAGATATACCGCCGCGCCCAGCGCGACCACCAGCGCGGCCAAAACAAGCTGACGTTTTCCGATACCCATGAAACATTCCTCCATCTTTCTGAATGTGAGCGGCCGGACCTCTTATCCGTCCCCGGCCTGCCCCTGCACCACACATACCCGTGCGGATGAAATATCCAGCGCGGTTGTTACCGCGTTGATAATGTTCTGCTGGACCGTTGGGTTATTTCCCCCCTGGCATACGATGATCACCCCTTTTACCACCGGCTCCACCTCCATCACGGCGAGCGCCTGTTCGGAGCCGTCCGCGTCCCGGACAAGGATATATTTTGTTTCGCTGCTTTCGTTCCCCAGCCCGGAGCCGGATCCGCCCGCGCTCTGCGCCGTCCTTTTCTCCTCCCTGGCATAGACCGTCTGGGAGCCGCGCTCCATCGTCACGAGCACCTCCGCCCTCCCCGCGCCGGAGATCCTGCTCACGATATCCGCAAGCTTCTGTTCCAGCTCCTGCGCATACCTCTCCGTCTCTGAGGCAGCCGCAGCCAGCTGCACTTCCTGTTCTTCCCCGCTGTCTCCCGGCAGATATCCCGACAGGAAAATCAGCAGAATACCCACAAGCCCTGCCCCCGCCAGGAGGCTCCTCCACTTCCCGTTTTCGGAAAAATACTGCAAAAGCGGTACCGATTCCCATTTCTTTTTTTGATCCTCAGCCGCCATATGCAGTTACCTCCATTTTCAGTCCCGTCGCTTTTTCCAACCGGCCGGCCGCTTCCCCGCATTCCTCTGCGGACGCGCGGAGCGTCACAGCCACTTTGTTAATTACTATGCGCCCGTCCTCCGTCATATCCATAAAAATCTCAATATTTTCGCAGGGATATCCCATGGAATACAGCTCCCCCACAATCACCTGCCGCAGGCTGGCGTCTGCGGCCTGTAAGATCTGATCGTCCACGGACTGGGCGAAACCGGATTCCGCTCCCGCCTGCGACCATGCGGGGATGCTTTCCGCTATCGCCGGAACCGTCTCCGCGAGCGGAGAGAGCAGGCCGCACAGCACAAACGCGCCAAGCACCAGCCGGAAGATCTTTTCCATCGTCCCGCCCGGCGAGAGATATTGCAGCAGCGCCGCCGCGAGGGCCGCCAGACACAGCGCCGCCGCCCAGTCCTGTACCGCGCTCATGCGCTTCCCCCTCCCATGACCAGCATCAGGGCCGTTGAAATCATGATCACCGCCATGCTGCACAGCACAAACGCCAGCGTCAGCCCCACCGCTTTTGACGCCGCCGACAGCAGGGAATCTATCTCCTTCAAGTCAAAGATCATCCCGATCCCGGCGCACAGGTTCAGCGTGAGCATCCACAGGATACATTCCGCCGCGGCCGGCAGGAAAATGAACAGCGTCCCGAGCAGCGCAAACGCGCCCACGCCCGACTTGAGCAGCTGGACGCTCCCCTGCACCGTCGTGAACGCATCTCCCAGCGCCCCGCCGACAACCGGCACGAAGCTGCCGAGCAGAAACTTTGCCGCCTTTGACGCTGTGCTGTCGGCGGACGCCGCCACGGCGCTCTGTACGGTCAAAAGGCTTGTGAATACCGTCATGCACAGTCCCAGCCCCCACTGCGCTGCCTTGGAAAACCATCCGCACAGCCCCGACAGGTTCAGGCCCGGGGAAAGCGACGACGCGATCGACAGCGCCAAAAACACGTTCATCAGCGGCACCAGCAATCCCGCCGAAAATATCGAGATCACATTCCCCGCGCCGACCACCAGCAGGTTGTACGTCCCGGCAGAGACGGCCTGACCGCTGGCCAGCAGGATCCCGGTCAGGACGGGGACGCACGCGAGCAGAAATCCCGCCGCCCCCTGGATCACCTGTGCCGCCGAGGAAATACACGACACAACCGGACGGATCACCGCGAGGCAGACGCAGAGCACCCCCACCAGACCGATTGCGCCGCCGAGCGGCTTGTCCCCAAAGGAGAGCTTCATGCCGTTCACCAGCGCGCACAGGAGCATCACCGCCAGCACGGAAAAAGCGGCCTCAAGCGGGGCCTGTCCTTTCTCGCCAAACACAGCCGCGATCTGCGAGAATATCCCCTGCGGCGTGACGTTCTGGATATTCCGCCAATCCGGATCAGCCACCCCCAGATCGCCCAGCGATTCCCTCGCTTCCTCCGGCAGGGAATACGGCAGCTCCCCCGCGCCGCTTTCCTCAAACTGCGCGCTGTAATAGTCCTCCGCCGACAACGCCGGATCCTCCCGCGGCATATCGGTGGTATCCGCCCGCACCGGCGCGCAGGGCAGCAAAATCAGAAAAAGAACCAGAAAAAGGATCCGTTTCACGCGCTCACCTCCCCAGTAGGCCCAGCGCGACCGACGTGATCTCCCCGAACAGCGGGAGCGACAGCAGAACAACAGCCATTTTTCCCGCCAGCTCTACGCGGGAGGCCAGCGCGCTTTCCCCGGCGTCGCGGCAGGCATCCGCCGCAAACTGCGCCAAAAAGCAGATCCCCAACGATTTGAACAGGATTTCCGCGTATTTCCCGTCAAGCCCGGAGCTGTCCAGCAGCAGCCGTATCTGCTCCGCGGCCGGGGAAAAGCCCAGAAGGATCCCGATCATGAGGATGGATCCGGCTGCAATCGCGAGGACCATCGCGTATTCCGGATGGTAGCGCCGGAGCATGGACGCCAGGATCGCCGCTGTGACGGCAATCCCGATCACCGCCGCGAGGCTCACAGTCCAAACACAGACTTGATGGCCTGGAACAGCGCGTCGATCTGCTGAATCACCATCATCAGCACCACGATAAGCCCTGCAAGCGTCGTCATCAAAGCCTGTTCCTCCCGGCCCGATCGGATCAGAAGCTGGTTGAGCACCGCCACGATGATCCCAATCGCAGCGATCCGAAAAATCAAATCGACATCCATGTGCTTTTCACTCCCCTGTGCAACTTTGGGCCCGCCGTCACAAGAACAGCAGGACCGCGGCGATCCCGCCCGAAACTCCGAGCGTCCGGTATAATTTGGACTTGACGTCCCTCTCGCGCCTTGCCTCCTCCAGCCGCTCCCCGGCAAGCCGTTCATACAGGCCGCAGTGCGCGAGCTGCCCCTCCAGATCCGTCGCGCCGAAACCCTGGCCGAAGTCCCGGAGGAGCGCCGCGTCCGTTTTGTTCCAACCCATACCCGCACAGGCTTCCCACGCCTGCTGAAAATTCATCCCCTGTTCCATAGCCCGCAGGCAGCCGGGCTGGAAATCAAGCCCGCTGCCCTGCCGCGCGAGGATCCGCTCCACCGGGGACGCTGTGTAGCGGATTTCGGCTTTTGCCGCGCTGAGGAATTTCAGGAACCCTTCCAGCCGCTCCACGCGCACGGAGAGCTTACGCGATTCCGCAAACCCCGCCGTCACGCACGCCGCCAGCAGCAGGATCGCTCCCATCCATTTCAGCAAGCAAATCACCTGCTTTCCAGATTTCACGGATCCTGCCCGGCCCGGATCTCCCCTCCAGGAACACGACCGTCCGGAACGCGCCTGTTTCCAGCAGGCGGCGCGCCTGCCTGCGTCCCAGAAGCTCCCGGGGGTTCCCGGCATGGATGGTGGCGACGACGGCCGCGCCGGCGTTCAGTCCCTCGGTGACGGATGCCGCGTCCTGTTCCCCGCCGAGCTCGTCGCAGATGATGAAATCGGGTGACAGCGACCGGACCGCCTGCAAAATGCCGTCGCCTTTGGTGCAGCCGTCCAGCACGTCGCAGCACGGCCCCAGATCGTTCTGCGGCACACCGCCGCAGGACGCCGCGATCTCCCCGCGCTCGTCGATCACGACCACTTTGCGGGTGTCGCCGCAGATCCCCTCTGAGAGCTGCCTTGCCAGATCGCGCAGGAGCGTCGTTTTCCCGCAGGCTGGAGGACCGGCGATCAAAAGGCCGCCTGTCAGTTCCCCGCCGATCCGTCCGATCAGCGTATCGGCGCAGCCCTTGATTTCCCGCGCGATCCTGATGTTGAGCGACGAGATCTCCCGGATTCCAGAAATCTCGCCTCCGGAATAGACCATCGTGCCGCAGATGCCGACCCTGTGTCCGCCGAGGATGGTGACATAACCGTTTTTGATTTCGTTCTGGTGGCTGTATACGGAGTAGCGGCAGACGCGCCGAAAAATTTCTTCGATTTCCTCACGGAATACGGCAAGGCTTTCGGAATTGGCGGTGCGGCCGGGGATCCCTTCTTTGTGGAGAAACAGGACGCCTGTACCGGTGCACAGGCAGACGGGCCTGTCCGACCTCAGCCGTATTTCCTGAATCTGGTTTTTCAGGGCTTGCGGGAGCGCGCGAAGATAGCGGCTCAGCCGTTCCCCCGTCACATCCGCCGCAGAATCAAAGGTGTTCCTTTTCCTGTCCATTTTTGGATTCCCCCTTCCATACCCCAGTATATGATCTCCTCTGCCCCCTTAGAACCAGGCCAGGGGTTCCACCCCTGGACCCCGACTGGAGGGCAAGCCCCCCAGACCCCAACGCCGCCCCAGCGCGCAGTTCACAGTTCCTCGCAGTCGAGACGGAGGTATTTGCCGCTTCGCGGTTCTCTTTCTGAATGGTTTCCCAGAGCGACAGGGACTTTTGCCGTAAAAGTACAAGAACCCTGATACCGGTTATGATATCAGGGTTCTAAAACAGTAATATTCCGTTTTCTCAGGATTTATTCAGGTTGTTCAGGGAATTTTGGGACAGTATGCTTTCCAGCGTATGATCGATCCAGGAGGAACCGGTATTGCCCCAGAAATCATTTTGGAGCGTATCGTCGATAGCGTCCCGCATCTGCGGATCCGAGGTGCGATCGCGCAGGGAAATCAGCTGCGGGATCGCGGATTCCGGCATATCGACGCGCATATCCTCGAGATCAAGCGTTTCCAGCGTGCCCGATTCCCATCTGCCGATATTGTAACTGACGATCAGCGCGTTGGGATTGCACCAGCAGAGAAGCTGAAAGGATACGATCACGGTGACTGTCAGTATTTTTGCCATCCGGATACGCCGGAATCCGGAAATCAACAGCACAATAAAGACGATTGCGAGCGTTACCATAAACCAGCTGGTGTAGAACCGGAGCTGCGTCAGACCGTACCGGCTGATATACATGGCCATCTTGCCGAGCGCGCTGGCAATCAGAATCAGTGTTTCGGCGCAGAGAATCCCGTGCAGGGCTTTCAGGGATCCCGGTTCTTTCCCGTCCCTGCGCACGGAAAAGCCTTTTGAGCAGAGCAGCAAAAACAGGTTGAAGCCCGAGACAAAGCACAGCTCAAAAAAGCCGCGGCGCGCATATTCCGAATAGGATCCGCCCTCCGGAGAGAAGCTGAGAAAAGCGTCCATCAGGCTTTGAATCTGGGCGGCAAAAAACACGGCATACACCACTATCACGATTGCAAACATCGTCCCCATCATGGAGACGGGCAGGACGTGCCGGGCCTCCGCGCGCTGGCGCAGCTGATCCGCCGTGGGTTCCTCTGTTTTCCTGCGGTGCACGTCGCCGTAGATCAGACCGAACAGCCAGCATCCCACCAGGATCGCAATAGGGAGCTGCCAGAGAAAATCGCCGATATACCGCCATAAATTGCCGGCAAAATCATGCGCGATGCGTTCAAAATTCCCGTCCGCGCTGACGAGCATCGGCAGGATGATCCCCAGCACCGGAATCGAAACGGCAAGCCCGCCGAGGATCCCAAAGACGCCGCGCCCTTTCTTCGTCTGGCGCAGTCCCATTCCCAGCAGTCGGAAGCCGCATCCGAAGTTTCCAAACGGGATGCGGAAAATCTGGCAGCACACATCGGAGAGGATCCACCGATCCAGACAGCCGCCGATCCTCACGGAAGTGCACACCGCAAGCCAATAGACACCGCTTGCCAGCAGAAACCAGAAATTCAAAAATCCCAGCAGGAAATTGCTGTACACGGAAAAATTGAACGCCGACAACAGATAAACACCCAGCCAGAAAAAGCTCTCCCGCGGCAGAGATATCTGCTTTACACGGAAATAGCACAAGGCGAAAACACAGACTGCCAATGCAAAAACGGTGATTCCCATACCAAAGAACGCGGAAAAGGTTTGGGTGAAAATCCAGCCGCATATCACAGCCAATCCCGCAAACAGGAGATCGATGCGGGAGAACGGGATCGCGTCCTCTTTTTTCGCCGTTTCCGGAACCGGAACGGGTAAATTGAGCGCGCCGGCGGTTGGGGGGAGCGGCGCCCCTCCCTTTTCAGGCATTTGATTCATTTTTCTACTCCTTTCCATCCTCCCGGTATTCCAGGAGATCGGCGGGCTGACACTCCAGCTCGCGGCAGATTGCTTCCAGCGTGGTAAAGCGGATCGCTTTCGCCTTATTATTTTTCAGAATCGAGAGGTTCGCGGGGGTAATCCCGATTTTCTCCGCAAGCTCTCCTGAGGATATTTTCCGCTTTGCCATCATAACATCCAAATTCACGATAATCGGCATAGCTGCCCCCTATATGGTAAAATCGTTTTCATTTTTGATTTCCAGCGCCTGTTCAAATACATTTTTAATCACGCGGAGAATCAGCCCGAAGAACGCGCACGCCACCGCCACAATCCAGAATGAGCTGTAATAGAACGCGGAGACGAGCGCAACGATTCCCGCCGCGATGCAGCCCCATGAGATCACGCGCAGCAAGCGGATGTTTTCCTCCTCAAAGACCATGTTCCTGCGGATATTCCGCAGAAGCCTGTGCAGGCAGAGGAGTATCGCCGATGCCGGAACTGCCTCCGTGTAGATTGTCGCCCGCAGATATCCGTGAATCGAGAGCATTGCCTCGGATTCCCCAAAGAACCATCGGATCACCTGCGGCGCGAACACCACCACGATGGCCAGCAGAACCAGGAACAGCCTTGTGCAGAAAATGGAGAGCATCAGAGATTTTGATTTGTTCCACATAGGAAAGGTCCCCCTTTTTCTTTTCTGTCCCTATCATAGCACATTCAAATCTGTTTTTCAATACATTTTTATTGTTTTTCGATATTTTTTGTTTGAATTTCAATATTACAGCAATTCTAACAAAATACCGATGAAGCATTTTAAGCATAAAAAAGGATCACGCCTGCAAAAGCGTGATCCTGAACCCGGCTGGGGGTAAAATTAAAATGTCAGAAATCCTCCGTCTCGACTGAGAGGAACGATGACCTGCGCAGTAGGGCGGCATTGAGGTCTGGGAAGATTCCCCCGCAGCGCGGGGGAAATGTCACGAAGTGACAAAGAGGGACGGGTCGCGTGCGACGAGTCCCCAGACGGGTGCAGGGAAGATTTCCCCCGCAGTGCGGGGGAAATGTCGCGAAGCGACAAAGGGGGACGGCCCGTGTGCGGGTAAACCCTGCAAAAGGGGACGGCCCCTCGCAGAGGGAGTCCCCTAGAACAGGCGGCGGAGGCGGTCCATGGCCTTGGCGGTGTTTTCTTCGGTGCCGAAGGAGGTCAGGCGGAAGAAGCCCTCGCCGTTCTCGCCGAAGCCGCTGCCGGGCGTCCCGACGATTGCGCCGCGGCTGAGCAGATCATCGAAAAAGTCCCATGAGGTCATGTTGTTCGGACATTCCATCCAGATGTACGGGGAATTTTTCCCGCCGGTATGCCAGATTCCCATTGCGTCAAGCGTGTCCGTGATCCGCTTGGCGTTGCGGCGGTAGACCTCCAGATTCTCCCGGCATTCCGCAAGGCCCTCGTTCGTCAGGACGGCGGCGGCCGCTTTCTGCACCGGGTACGACACGCCGTTGAACTTCGTGGACTGGCGGCGCATCCACATATCCCGCAGGGAGCTGCCCTCCCGCAGCAGGCGGCGCGGTACGACCGTGTACCCACAGCGCGTGCCGGTGAATCCCGCCGTCTTGGAGAACGAGCAGAATTCAATCGCACAGCTTTTCGCGTCCTCTATCTCGAAGATGCTGCGCGGCAGCGACTTTTCCTGAATGAACGATTCATACGCGGCATCAAACAGGATAACTGCGCCGCGCTTTTTCGCGTACTCCACCCATTTTTGCAGCTGCCTGCGCGTGTAGACGGCCCCAGTCGGGTTGTTCGGGGAGCACAGATAAATAATATCCGCTTCCACTGCCGGATCCGGCATCGGCAAAAATCCGTTTTCCTTGGTGGCGCGCATATAGACAATCTTCCGGCCCGCCATCTGGTTCGTGTCGCGGTAGACCGGATAGACCGGATCCGGGATCAGGACGGTGTTCTCCTCGCTGAACAGATCCAGAATATTGCCAATGTCGCTTTTTGCGCCGTCGCTGACGAAGATTTCCTCCTCATCCACGGACACGCCGAACGAACCGTAATATTCCCGGATCGCACGGCGCAGGAACGGATACCCCTGCTCCGGGCCGTAGCCGTGGAACGTCTCAGCGCGGCCCTGATCCTCCGCGGCGGAGATCAGCGCGCGCACCGCACTGCGGCACAGCGGGCGGGTGACGTCCCCGATCCCGAGGGAAATCACTTCCGCCTCCGGATGCGCCTGCTTATAGGCCGCAACCTTCTCCGCAACTCTCGAAAATAAATAGCTTTTTTCCAGCGTGTTGTAATTCTGATTGATTTTCATGGCTGTTCCGGCGGAAAACCGCCGTCCTCCTTTCGCTCTTTGGCCGCGCGGATAAATTCGCGGAACAGGGGATGCGCCTTGTTCGGGCGGCTCTTGAATTCCGGATGGTACTGCACGCCCACATAAAATGCGCGATCCGGCAGCTCCATCGCCTCCACAAGCCTGCCGTCCGGGGAAAGGCCGGAAAATATCATCCCGTTTTCCTCAAATTCCCGGCGGCAGTCGTTGTTGAATTCATAGCGGTGGCGGTGGCGTTCCTGAATCTCCAGTTCCCCGTATGCGCGCTCCATTACGCTCCCGGGACGGATCCGGCACGGGTACGCGCCCAGCCGCATGGTCCCGCCCTTGGGAAGATTTCCTTTCTGATCCGGCATCAGGGCGATCACCGGATAGCCGCTCTCCTCGTTAAATTCCACCGAGTTGGCGTCCGTATAGCCGAGCACGGTTCGGGCAAATTCAATCGCCGCCACCTGCATCCCCAGACAGATCCCAAAATACGGGATCCCGTTTTCGCGGGCATAGCGCGCCGTCTCTATCATGCCCTCGATCCCGCGTCCGCCAAAGCCGCCGGGCACGATAACCGCGTCCTGATTTTCCAGAAGCTGCGCCGCGTTTTCCGAGGTGATCCCCTCGCTGTCGATCCAGCTGATCTCTGTGCGCACGCCGTTCTCCCAGCCCGCGTGATGAAGCGCCTCCATCACCGACAGGTAGGAATCGTGCAGCTTGACATATTTGCCGACAAGCGCGACCCGCACCGTCTCGCGGCAATTCTGGATCCTGCCGAGCATCTCCTCCCAATGAGTGAGATCGCAGGGGGTATCCGCGCCGGGCAGATGCAGTTCCCGCAGGACGATCCGGTCAAGCCCCGCGTCGCGGAGCATCACCGGCGCGCCGTACAGGATCGGGAGCGTCCTGTTTTCAATCACGCAGTCCGGCTTGACGTTGCAGAACAGCGCGATCTTTTTCATCGTCTGGGCGTCGACGGGCTTGTCGCAGCGAGCCACAATGATGTCCGGCACGATTCCGAACGACTGCAATTCCTTGACCGAGTGCTGCGTCGGCTTCGATTTGTGTTCCCCGGACGATTCCAGATACGGGATCAGCGTGACGTGGATGAACAGCCTGTTCTCCATACCGACCTCGCGGCCGATCTGGCGGATCGCCTCCAGAAACGGCTGGGACTCGATGTCGCCCGTCGTGCCGCCGATCTCCGTGATGACGATGTCGGCGTCCGTCTTTTTCTGCACGGAGTAAATAAACCGCTTGATTTCGTCCGTGATGTGCGGGATCACCTGCACCGTTTCGCCGAGGTATTCGCCGCGGCGTTCCTTCGTCAGCACGTTCCAGTACACCTTTCCTGTGGTGAGGTTGGAGAACTGGTTGAGGTTTTCGTCGATGAACCGCTCGTAATGGCCGAGATCCAGATCCGTCTCCGCGCCGTCCTCGGTGACGAAAACCTCGCCGTGCTGGTAAGGGCTCATCGTGCCCGGGTCGATGTTGATATACGGATCGAGCTTCTGCGCCGCCACATGGAATCCACGCTCCTTGAGCAGCCGTCCCAGCGACGCCGCGGTGATGCCCTTGCCAAGTCCGGATACGACGCCGCCCGTCACAAAAATATATTTCGCCATCAGATTTCCACCTCTCCTGTAAATACCAGCGTCGCGCCGCCCGTCATCCAGACGGTTTCGTCCGTCATGCGGATCCGAAGATCCCCGCCCGTCAGATGGACCAGGATTTCCTCCCCTTTTTCGCACAGGCCGTTCCTAACTGCCGCACATGCTGCCGCACACGCGCCCGTGCCGCAGGCGAGCGTCTCGCCGCTGCCGCGCTCCCACACGCGCATTTTCAGGGTATTTCTGCCGGCCAGGTGGATAAATTCCACATTGACCCCCTCCGGGAAAATGGGGCTTGCGGCGACGGCCGTTCCCTCGCGTTCCAGATCGATCGTGTCTGGATCGTCCCCGAAAATCACGCAGTGGGGATTCCCCATCGACACGCAGGTGATGCGCCGTTCTTTTCCGCCCACTTCCAGCAAAGAGCCAATCACCTCACTGCCGGGGATCAGTACCGGGATTTTTTCCGGTCTGAATTCAGCCGGACCCATATCCACCGTGACGAGCTCCGTTTTGCCGTCCTTTACAGACAGGCGCAGTGTCTTGATCCCGCTGAGCGTGTCGATCGTCATGGTTTCCTTGGGGACAAGGCCCGTGTCGTAGAGGAATTTGGCGGTGCAGCGGATGCCGTTGCCGCACATTTTCCCCTCACTGCCGTCCTTGTTGAAGATCCGCATCTGCGCGTCTGCTGTATCCGACGGGCCGATCAGGATGATCCCGTCGCCGCCGATGCCGAAGTGCTGACGGGACAGGTTCCGGCTCAGCCCGGCCGGGTCCTCGATTTTCTGATGGAAACAGTCAAAATAAATGTAGTCGTTGCCGCAGCCGTGCATTTTTGCAAAACTCAGCTTCAATGTCGATTCCCCCTTGCGAGAAGTTCAGACAACACGCCGCGCGGGCTTTTCCGCGTGAACGGCGCGCCGTTATATCTCATATTTTTGCAGGATTTCCTCCGCTACCCTGCGCCGTGTGACGCGCTGATCCATGGATCGCTGTTCGATCCAGCGGTGGGCCTCCTGCTCAGTCATGTGCGAATACTGGATCAGCAGGCATTTCGCCCGTCCAATCAGGCGCAGATCCTCCATTTTTTCCTGAAGCCGCTCCGTGCGCGGGGCTGCCATCTGGAGCCTGCGGTGGACGCTGTACAGCAGATTGGTCCCCTGCTCAAACACGCGGCGGCCCATGACGGGGGAAAAGACGAAGATCCCCAGCTCCCGTACCTGAGCGGAAAGCCCGGCGGCCGCCTCGTCCCGCACGATCATCATCACCCCGGCAGGCGTCCGGACGGCAGCCTTTGCCGTCTCCGTGCCGAATTCATCCGGGAGCGGGCACAGAATCAGCACAAGCGCGAAGTTTTCCTCCTCCAGGATCCGCCGGGCTTCCCCGCCCGTTTTGGAAACGCGCGTTTCCGGATAGCCCAGATCCCGCAGGAGCCGCGCGAACGATTCCGCGCCTTTGGCACTGCCGGCAGCAATTAACACTTTCTCCATAAAGATCCCCCTGTTCTGACTTACAGGTACGGAAAATACATCTTCTGTTCCAGAGCGCGCGCGTTTCCAGCCTGCCTGAACGCGTTTTCTTCCTTCCATTTTTCGGAAAAGTACCGGTTCAGCACCGATTCCGGGATAACGGAACGGACGAACTCGCTCTGCTCCGCTGTCCGCAAAGCCTCCCCAAGAGATTTGGGGAGCGCGCTGCCAGATTGGCCCTGCGGCGAAAGCTTCCTGTGTTTTTGAACGCCGTCCAGCCCGGCATGAAGCAGCAGAGTCAACGCCAGATACGGGTTGCAGGACGGATCCGGGGAACGCAGCTCCATACGTTGGTATTCCCCGGCGGAGGCCGGGATACGCACAAGGCGCGTCCTGTCCTGATGCGCCCATGAAACGCTGTCCGGGGCCTGACCGTCCCCAAGCCTGCGGTAGGAATTGGCAAGCGGGTTCAGGAACGCGGTAATTTCCACGATATGATCCAGAATACCCTGCAAGAAGCTTTCGGCGTCTTCGGAGTGCTTCGGGCCGGATGTCTCGAACAGGTTTCTGCCGCCCTTGAGCAGCGAAAGATGCAGGTACAGGCTGCTGCCGTGCTCGTTTTCGAGCGGCTTCGGCAGGAATGAAGCGAACAGCCCGTTTTCCCCGGCGATGGATTTCACCACGGACCGGAGCGTCATCAGCTGGTCGGCGGCGGTGAGAATATCGGAAAACCGGAAATCGATCTCGTTCTGGCCCGGTCCCTGCTCATGATGGGAGCTTTCCGGATGGATCCCCATTTCCTCCAGCGCAAGGCAGACGCCGCGCCGGATATTTTCCCCTCTGTCGAGCGGGAACAGATCGGCATAGCCGCCGTGATCGAACGGCTCCAGCGTAGGGACGCCGTCCTCCGTGCGGAACAGGTAAAATTCACATTCCGCGCCCACACGGCACATACAGCCCAGATCTGCGGCGTACTGGACGGCTTTTTGCAGGATCCCCCTGGTGTCTCCTTCAAACAGGGATCCGTCGAAGTGGTGGACTGTGCAGAACATCCGCATCACGCGCTCATGTGCCGGACGCCACGGCAGCACCGCCACAGTGGAGCTGTCCGGTTTCAGGAACAGGTCGGACGGTTCTCCGGGATCCAGAAAGCCGCGCACCGCCGAAGCGTCGAAGGAGATCCCCATCTCAAAGGCTCTCGGCAGCTCCTCCGCCATAATGGCGATGTTTTTCTGCTGTCCAAAGAGGTCGCAGAACACCAGCCTGATAAACTTTACATCGTTTTCCTTGACAAAATCAATGATTTCCGAACTGATACTGCTCATTTTCTATCCTTTCTCCCTTCCTCTCCGGGCCTGCGGCAGGGGGCTCCGCACCCCCTGCACCCCGCGCCGGGGGCAAGCCCCCGGACCCAACACATTTCCGACACAGTCGGAAATGAAGTTTTGACTAGTTTTATTTTTTAGAAAGCGAAAGTTCCGCGCAGGTCGCGCGTGTGTTGAGGGGTGAGCCCCTCAAACTCCCCCTACTGCCTTTCTGTAAATAATATCCCCGACCAGCCTGCCACCGCGGACCTGCGGTCGGCAGAACGCGCCCGCTCCCTCCGGTCGCCCGGCATGATGTTTGATTCGCCTGAGATGCCCGCGCTGCGGCCTTTGCATAAGGAGAATCCCTGACCAGCTTCCCACCGCGACAGAGCATTTGAGGTTATTGGCATTTCCGCGGAGGTTACGACGCGCGGCGCGTTCTACATCAAGGCTTAGCCTTGCGACCGGAGGGAGCGCTCCGCGGTCTACGTCCAGACTTAGTCTGGCTTAGCCTTGAAAAAAGGCGTCTGAAAGCAGGCCCTCCCATGCGGGGAGGATCTCCTCTCAGACGCCTTTGTCCATACGCGTATTAGTATATCATTCTGCAAGTTTGCTGTCAATATCTTTCATTGTATTTTCTGATTTGCGTAAAATCAGCGATTTCCATGCGGTTTCGATCATGAAAAATGACCGTATTTCAAAAAAATTTGCAAAACCGCTTGACAAATCCTTTCAAACGCTGTACAATACGGCTCGTAAAGACAGCAAAGGTGCTGCGGCTTGCATGGCCGCGGCGCCTTTTTTGTTTTTGTTTAGGTATTGGCCAGCGCCGGAAAATTCCTTTCAGGGGCCGGCGCACAGATTTTACAATAAGAAAGGGTCGAATCACGATGAGTAAAACAAGGATTCCCGCAGATTACAAACCTCTCCTCAGCCTTGCTGAGACACAGAAGGCAATCGCCCTCCTGAAAAGCACTTTCACAGCAAATCTGGAATCCGCATTAAATCTCACACGCGTTTCCGCCCCGCTGTTTGTCGATCCGTCCACCGGCCTGAACGATGATCTCAACGGTGTGGAACGTCCTGTTTCCTTTGATATCCGCGAAACCGGAGAGCAGGCGCAGATCGTCCACTCGCTCGCCAAGTGGAAACGCTGGGCGCTGGGCCGGTACGGGTTCCAGCCCGGCGAGGGCCTGTGGACCGATATGAACGCCGTGCGGCGCGACGAGGAAATGGATAACCTCCATTCCATCTATGTGGATCAGTGGGATTGGGAGGCAATCCTCCCCGAGGGCCGGCGCGATGTGGAATATTTTAAGGAGACTGTGCGCAAGATTGTAGGGGCTGTCTGCGATACGCAGGAAAAGCTCCAGGAAAAATTCCCGAAGCTTCCGGCGTTCCTTTCCCGCGACGTCAGCTTCATCACAACGCAGGAGCTGGAGGATCTGTATCCGGACAAAACGCCGAAGGAGCGCGAGGATCTCTATGTGAAGGAACATAAAACCACGTGCGTGATGCAGATCGGCGGCAAGCTTGCGTCCGGGATCAAGCACGACGGGCGCGCCCCGGACTACGACGATTGGAGCCTGAACGGCGATATCCTGTTCTGGAACGACGTGCTTGGCTGCGCGTTCGAGGTTTCCAGCATGGGCATCCGCGTAGACGCCGCCGCGATGGATCGCCAGCTTACCGAGGCTGGCTGCGAGGAGCGCAGGAAGCTCCCGTTCCACCAGATGGTGCTTTCCGGAAAACTCCCGCTCACCATCGGCGGCGGGATCGGGCAGTCCCGGCTGTGTATGCTGCTGCTCAAAAAGGCGCACATCGGCGAGGTTCAGGTTTCCCTGTGGGATCCGGATACGAAATCCGCCTGCGAAAGCGCCGGAATCCCTCTGCTTTGATATTTCCCGTCCGGGGATTCCTCCTCCCCGGACCCGGTTCTTCCGGAACCGTATTGTATATAGATTGTCCGCTTTCCCGTTTTACTTTATCATGAAGGAGTATGCTTTATGAATCATCCGAATGTCCCGGAACTGTTTGGATCCATGGTTTTTAACGACGCTGTGATGAAAGAGCGTCTGCCGAAAGAGGTTTACCGCGCTTTGGTGCGCACGATGGAGCTTGGCAAAAAGCTGGATCCCTCCATCGCCAACGTGGTCGCCAATGCCATGAAGGATTGGGCGGTGGAAAAGGGCGCGACCCATTTTACCCACTGGTTCCAGCCGATGACCGGCATCACGGCGGAGAAGCACGACAGCTTCCTCTCCCCGGATGGGAACAGCTCCATCATCATGGAGTTTTCCGGCAAGGAGCTTGTCAAGGGGGAGCCCGACGCCTCGAGCTTCCCGTCCGGCGGCCTGCGCGCCACCTTTGAGGCACGCGGCTATACCGCATGGGATCCGTCCTCCTACGCTTTCATCAAGGACAATACGCTCTACATTCCTACCGTGTTCTACTCCTACGGCGGCGAGGCTCTCGACAAAAAGACGCCCCTGCTGCGCTCTATGGAGGCGATCAACCGCGAGGCGCTGCGCATCCTGCGCCTGTTCGGAGACACCCAGAGCACTCGCGTCACCACCACGGTCGGCCCGGAGCAGGAGTATTTCCTCATTGATAAAGAGCTGTATCTCCAGCGCGAGGATCTCCGCCTGTGCGGCCGCACCCTGTTCGGCGCTCCTGCGCCCAAGGGTCAGGAGCTGGAGGATCACTATTTCGGCACGATCCGTCCGCGCGTCGCGGCGTTCATGAGGGATCTCGATCTGGAACTGTGGAAAGTGGGCGTCTTTGCCAAGACGGAGCACAACGAAGTTGCTCCGGCGCAGCACGAGCTTGCGCCTGTCTTTACTAACACGAATATCGCCACGGATCAGAACCAGCTTACGATGGAGATCATGAAAAAGGTAGCTGACCGCCACGGCCTGAACTGTCTGCTTCACGAAAAGCCGTTCGAGGGCGTCAACGGCAGCGGCAAGCACAATAACTGGTCGATTTCCACCAACACCGGCGTGAATCTGCTGGATCCGGGCGATTCCCCGCGTGAGAACGCGCAGTTCCTGCTGTTCCTCACCGCCGTCATCAAGGCTGTGGACGAGTATTCCGATCTGCTTCGCGTCTCCGTCGCCAGCGCAGGGAACGATCACCGTCTCGGCGCGAACGAGGCCCCGCCGGCGATCATCTCCATCTTCCTCGGCGACGAGTTGACCGCCGTGCTCGATTCCATCGAAACGGGTTCCAGCTATAATCAGAAGGACAAGACGGAGCTGAAGGTCGGCGTGCACATTCTCCCCCGCTTCCCCAAGGATACGACGGATCGCAACCGCACCTCCCCGTTCGCTTTCACCGGCAACAAGTTCGAGTTCCGGATGCTCGGCTCCGGCCTGTCCATCTCCGGCCCGAACGTTATCCTGAATACCATTGTCGCGGAGGAGCTGTCCCAGTTCGCCGACGAGCTCGAAAAGGCGGACGATTTCAACAGCGCGCTTAACGAGCTGATCCGCCGCGTGTACCGCGAGCACAAGAGGATCATCTTCAACGGCAACAACTATTCCGCCGAATGGGAGGAGGAAGCCGCGCGCCGCGGACTGCCGAACCTCCGCACCACCGCCGACGCTCTGCCCAGCTTTATTGCGGAAAAGAATATTAAGCTTTTCACGAAGCACAAGATCTTCACCGAAGCGGAGCTTCATTCCCGCTACGAGATCAACATGGAGGACTACTGCAAGAAGCTCTCCATTGAAGCCCTCACTATGGTGGACATGGCCAAGAAGCAGATCCTGCCGGCCATCACGAAGTATTCCTATTACATGACGGAGACCGCGCTCAATAAAAAGGCGCTTGGCGGGAACATCTGCTGTTCCTACGAGGTAAACACGCTGGAGAAGCTTTCCAGCTGCGCCGACACCCTCATGCGTCAGGTACAGTCGCTGGAGGCCGATCTGGAAAGCCTCCGCAGTATCTCCGACACAACCGCCGCCGCGGATTTCTGCAAGAAGAACCTGCTCCACGATATGGATGAAACCAGAGCCGCTGCGGATCGCGCCGAAACGCTCACCGCCAAGGAATACTGGCCTTTCCCGAACTACACCGATCTGCTTTACAGCGTTTAATTTTGCTTATAAGTTTTTCCATAGATACCATTCCTTCCCTCCCCTCACTGCCGTCCCGCGCATGGAGATCTACCTTTCCACGCAGCAATCATGCGCGGCCGCGGCGGAATTCCACCCGGCAGAACGCCGGGATCAAAACAGGACGCGCAGTACGAACCGCGCGTCCTGTTTTGATTTTGCCGGATCGCGGTGAAACTTCTTCGTCTTCATGCACGATTCCGGCACGGGAAGCGTCCTCCCCAAAGGAAATTTTCTGTATAAGCCCTCCCACCGCGACAGAGTGCCAAAGGTAAGCGGAATTCCCGCGGAGGTAACGACGCGCGGCGCGATTTACGTGCAGACTTAGTCTGCTTTGGGCTTGGTGGCAAGATCCACCTGATAAAGAATCTCGCTGAAATACTTCTTCGGGACATCGCCCAGCTTATACTGGTTGGCATCCTTGATTTCATCATATACATAGCTGCCGCGTTCGACTGTCCCGGCACGATAGAATTTTACGCCCTTTATCGTCGTTTCTTCGTTCTCGTCTCCGACGTACAGGCCCTCAAATTCCAGATCCGCGCCGATTTTCAGCGACTCACTCTCTGTATAGAAATCATAATATCCGCCGCCGTCCAGAACAGAACCGCGGTACCATCCGCTTTTGAGAAGCTTCCCGCTCAGCGACAGTCCGTTGATCTTCCGGCCGCTCATGCGGGTCATTTCCAGCGCGTTCTTTTCTTCCTCCGTCACCTCGTAGATCGGGCGATCCAGCTGGTTGAACGGCTGCGTGATCTCGTAATCATCCAGCTGCTCCTTCCATTCGGCCAGCTCGTCCTCCGTCAGCTCGACGGGATGAATCAGGCCGATGTTATTATTTTCGCCTGCTTCTTCCAGATCATATTCATCCTGCTCGCGGGTGTTGAATGTGCCGTCCTCCATGTAACGGAACGTTTCTTTCAGCTCATTGCCGTCGTACATTCCCCAGACAAGGCCGATCGCAAACTGGTGCATCACCGGCTTGCTGACAAACAGGGCTTTCCATTCCGGAACGGTCCAGCGGCGGTCCGTCGCCAATGCCAGCTCCAGACGCAGCTTCTGCGTCGTGACAACCGTTTTCATCTCTTTCTTGACAAGCTTGAACTGCGCGTAGGCCGCATTTGCCTTTTCTTCATCGTCGCGCTTGCCGGGAGCGGGCAGGTTTTTCAGCTTCTTGTCGGATTCGTCGTACACCTCGAGCTCCAGCGCGGGGTTCAGATATACCTTGAACTTTCTCTCGCCGTAATCGAAGATCTGGCTGCAATCCGCGTCAAAGCCCAGATCAGGCACAATTTTGTCGGAAAGCTGCTCGGTTGTGATGCCCAGCTCCTTGGCCGCATAGACGAGCGCGTCCGCCGCCGCGTTCTTCACCTGACGGAACTTGAATTTCCGGGAGATGCTGTCCACGATCAGCAGGGCGCTGTCCGTCGGGTTGAGCGAGAGCGCCCAGACCGCCTCCGCCGCAATCGCGCCGCGCGCCGCCTTGGGCCACTCCTGGATCTGCTGCTTGAGCCGGTTCACGATACGGATCCCGCCGTGGATCGACGCGAAATACAGCACCCACTTTTTCTTGCTTTCCGCCCCCGCGGCCATCCATTTGTCAAAGACTTCCTCCGCGAACTGCTCCAATTCTGCTGTGTTGAGCATCGCGGCAATCTGCGCCGCCTGCTGGTTGATCCCCAGCTTCGCCATCGTCGAATAGCTGAGCATCAGCGCGTTCATCCATTCCTCCGGCGCGTCGGAGCCGTCCTTTTTATGCACCGGACAGCACGGCGTCTGGTAAATCCACGCAAGGCTCGCTTTCTTGTTGCCCTTGACGATGTTCGCAATATAATCCTCGATCGTGCCGCCCGTGCCTGTATCCACTTCCGTGGATGCGGACGGATCGAGCGTTGCCCGGATGAGCGATTGCAGCTTTGCGCTCTTTTCTGCCGCAAGCTGGACATTCAGCGCGTCCTTGTACTGGTCCGCGCCCCATTTGCCCAGAATACGGATCGCCATTTCGCGCTCGGCGGCTTTCTTGCTTTTCAGCTTTTCGAGGACTTTCGGCTCGCAGGATGTCTGCGCCCACTTCTCGCCCAGCAGCTTTACAACGGCCTCCTTGACCGTCTTGGAGGAATCGCCCATAAAGTCAATCACATATTGGATGTTCCACTGATCCGCCTTGACGAGGCTGCTGAGCATCTGCGCCCTGGCTTCCGCCAAGCAGCTTCCAATACAATCCAGAAATTCCCGCATATTCTTTTCAGAAGCGTCCTTTACATAGCCGTAAAGCAAATTCAGAAAAGCCTTTTTCAGCCCATCGTTATAGCTGTACCAGTAGCAGGTCTGGATCCCCGCCGAGAAGATCCCGAAGAACCGCTTCATCGGGATTTCCCCATAGACGGCCTTGAGATATTCCTTCGAGCGGTCCGTAATATGTTCGCCCGCTGTCTCAAAGAATGTGGAGCCGAGCATATAATTCTGCTGGGACGTCATCAAAACGAGCGTGCGCTTGAGTTCCTCCGTCATGCCCATCAGGGAATACGTCATGTTAATCGCTCGGGGGCCGCGGCTCTGCCGGAAAGTAAAACTGTCCATCTGGTCCAGGATCGGCAGGATTTGATCCGTCCCGATCCGGCCCTCTACATAATCCATGATCTGCTGCTCATAGGGCTGGTTTTTCCCGGATACCATGTCCTGCCACAGCTTCACCAAAAGGTCATTTTCGCGCATGGGGAATTTTCCGGACCTGCGCTGCTCCGGCGTCAGGTTTTCCATCAGGACCGCCGCCGTCTCCAGGTTGCTTATGCGGATCACCTCGCCGTAATCCTTCGGGGAATCGATGCTGGCTTTCTGGAAAAACAGCTTTACCTGTACACCGCAATACCCGCTCCCCATGTTTACCAGATAAATCAGATAGCCGGGGAGCAGGAATTTTTCCGGATCCATCCGCACGTATTCCTCATACGGCACGACGCCGTAAAGCGCGGTAAACGCGCGGAACATATCGTCCCTGTGGATGCGGCCGAGGATTTCAAACGCCGCCGCCAGTTCGCCGGAATAGAACATCCCCGAGCAAGCCATGACGCACGCTATCCGGTACGCCGTGTGATCGTACCGTTCGCCGCGCAGGCGCTTGATCTCCGCCGCCAGCGGGAGCTGCGCCCCCTCCTGCCGGAACAGCGAACCCACAGCCTCTTTCATTTTCGCCAGCAGTCCGCCGGACGCTTCAAACCCCTTGCGGTTCTTCGCATACTGGATACATTTGTCAATCTCATGGGAAAGCGAGCCCTTGAAAATTTCTTCCGAAAATTCATGCTCGAACGACTGCTCCAGAATTCTGACCGCTTCTGCGATTTTGTTTTCCTTATCCTCCACCGGCTCTTTTTTACACGTATGGACGCGCAGCAGGAACAGCGCCGCCAGCAGCGCCTTGTAGGTTCCGCGGTAGCCCTTGCACAGCGTCATCGCATGGTAGATCTGCTCTGCGGGCTTTTTCCATGCGTCCAGCCGCTGGTAGATCCTGCCGCCGCCGACAAACGAGTCCTGATAGCCAGCCGCCCACATCGCTGTGCGCTGTGCGGGCGTCATACCGATAGTTTCGCAGAAGTTGCTCAGCTGATAGAGCTGGTATCCCCCTGTCTGAAAAAGGGCGGCAATCGTTTCCCCGCCGATGGCAAACAGCAGATTCATAAATTTCAGGGGGAGGGAATCGCCGCGCCGCTGCATCAGCCATTGGATCGCATCCGATGTACGGGCAAAGCTGTTGTATGTCCTCACCGGATTGAGTCCGTACTTCTGGAAAAAGTCGATGGACGGGAGCAGCTTGAAATATTCCTCGTCGGAAATTTCGTCCGCGCAGTAACCGTCGAATTTCTCCACAGCCTCCGGCGAGAGATGAAGCTCGTCAAAGCTTTCCTGAATTGGACTTCCTTTGGCGCGGAGTTCCGCCGCCCGGTTTTTCATTTCTTCTCTGGGATCTTTCATGTGATAACACTCCCTTTTCTTTTATTTTAAGTTTGTGGTAAGATTGCATCTATGTTGCTGTGTGAATTTATATCATCTATCCCGCTGCGTCACAGTGTCAGCGGTTATTGGCGTTTCAGCGGCCGGAGGGAGCCGTCGTATTCTGCTCACCACAGGTGCGCATTTTATATGCAGACTTAATCTATTTCTTCGGCATCTGATAAATCATAAATGCCGGTTAAGGTTTTTCCGTTAAAGTTTACGGATACGCCAAACGGCTCGCCAATCCCTAATTCGTTTTCGAGGA
>DVHF01000127.1 GCA_018712265.1 Candidatus Gallacutalibacter pullicola | reverse complement strand
ACCTCATACAGACGTGCGATCTCTTTTAAGGACCCCGATTTCAACACAAAATTCTTCAGGAAATTTACATCTTCCGGTTCTAACGCAAGTATCCATTGCGGGACTTTATCTATTTCCAATTCAATCCTCCTTTCTTATTTACTTTAATAAAATTAAGTATACCATAAATAAAATTAAAATCAATAGAAAATAAAAATTATATTTCTAAAAAAAGTGCCCCCTGATATTCCGGTACTGGAACATCAGGGGGGATTGGGGGAGAATCCCCCCAACTAACGCGCGAACCGCACGGAAACAGGCTGAGCCTATACGCCAACTGCGTCGAAGTACTCCCTTTTCGCACCTCGATTCCACGTTATCTTTCTTTTATACAACGACTCTATAAATTCCTTTTACCAAAAAGGAACCGTCTCGACTGCGAGGTTTCTCAACCTCTGAGAATGGACGGTGTCGGGGTCTGGGGAAGATTCCCCCACGGTGTGGGGGAAATGTCACGAAGTGACAAAGGGGGACGGCCCACGTGCGGGGCGCTCCCCAGCGGGGGTGCAGGGGCGCGCAGCCCCTGCCAAGCGTTCCATGATCTGGTTGGCGTGGGCGTAGATGGATTCGGGGGATTCGCCGATGTGGAACTGGCCGTCCTTGTAGAGGATTTTTCCGTTCACCATCGTCAGGCGGACGTTCTGCTTGCTGCCGCTGTACACCAGATTCTTCGCGATGTTGTTCAGAGGCTGCATATTTGGCTGGTGCAGATCGATCAGCACCAGATCGGCAAGCTTTCCGGGCGCAAGCATATCGCAGTCCGAAAGACCCATCGCATGGGCTCCGTTGACGCACGCCATCCGCAGCACCTCATATGCGTCCATCGCGGCGGCATTGTTTGTCCGCAGCTTCTGAAGCGCCGTGGCCAGGAACATCTCCCGGAACATATCCAGACAGTTGTTGCTGGCCGGACCGTCCGTCCCGATGGCGACAGGGATCCCCTTTTCACACATTTCCGTCAGCCGCGCGATCCCGCTGGCAAGCTTGCTGTTGGAACCAGGATTCGTCACTACAAAAAGACTGCGGCGGGCAAAAATGTCCAGGTCCTCGTCTGTCATGTGGACGCAGTGGAAGCCACCGCCGCCATGATCGAAAATCCCAAGCCTGTCGAACAGCAGCGTCGGCGTGACGCCGTACCGGCCGATACATTGCGCCACCTCGTCGGCTGTCTCGGAATTGTGCATGAAAACAGGTGCGTCCAGCTTCTCCGCGAGCGCCGCCACACCTTCCAAAAGCGGCTTTGACGTGGTGTATTCCGCATGGAACCCCAGACAGTAACCAATCAGATCCGAAAAGTTCTGAAATTTATGGTAATTTTCTTCCATCTCCTCAAGGCTGGAAACGAAATCGTTCATGCTGGAACAGAGCACCGTCCGGAACCCGCAGTCCACAGAGGCCTGCGCGATCTGATCCGGGTAAAAGTACATATCAAAATTTGCGGTAATCCCGCTTGTGAGATATTCCAGAATCGCCAGCTTGGAGAGGTGATAGACATCCTCTCCCGTCAGCTTCGCTTCCATCGGGAACACCTGCTTTTGCAGCCATTGCAGCAGCGGGAGATCGTCCGCGTAGGAGCGCAGGAACGTCATCGCAGAATGAGTGTGGGCGTTCTTGAAACCCGGCATCAGCAGATCCCCGCCTGCGTCGATCTCACGATCCCACGATTCGTGCGATTCCTTGGGCGGGCCGGCGTACTCAATCCGGTTCCCTTTTACCCACAGCTCGCCGTCCTCTTGAATGGAACAGTCCTGCTGCATGGTAAGGAGCCTCGCGTGATAGAAACGGATATTCATTCCTGTTGACCTCCTGTTACTGTATATTTGTCCCTTGATTTATGGCGGCCAGTCATGGGCAAGGGACATCCCGCTGCCTTTTTTGTCTGGTTAGGATTTTGTGCCATGATTCGGGGGCACGGCGTTTGAGGGGAGCAAAAAGGAACTCCCTGTCCGGATCCGCTCCGACAGCGGGTCCGCAAAGGCGTTCAGGCGATCCATCCACCGGATGGATCGCCTTCTCTGTTTGCTCACCTTTCTCGAGGGACGCTTTGCGTCCCATTTTCACGGGGGCCAGCCCCCGCGCCCCCGCGATTTTTTGAAAAAAATCGAGTAAAACTTTTATGTTTTGGCTCTAGCTTAGATTGCTTTTTCAAAAAGGGCCGCGAGACTCTGCTCATAGGGCGCACGGCAGACACCGTGTTCCGTAACAATACCGGAAATCAGCGTGTGATCCGTCACATCAAACGCCGGATTATAGCATTTGACTTCCGGGAGAGCCATCGGTTCCTGATAAAATTTGGATCGGATCTCATCCGGGTTGCGCAGCTCGATTTCAATATCGTCGCCCGTCTTGCAGGAGAGATCGATCGTCGAGGTCGGGCCGAGCACATAGAACGGGATCCCGTAGTGCTTCGCGAGAATCGCCACGCCGCTTGTCCCGATCTTATTCGCGGCGTCGCCGTTTGCCGCCACGCGGTCACAGCCGACAAAGCAGGCGTTGATCCAGCCGTTCTTCATGACGATGCTCGCCATGTTATCGCAAATCAGGGTGACATCAAGCCCGCCCTTTTGCAGCTCATAGGAGGTCAGGCGCGCGCCCTGGAGCAGCGGGCGCGTCTCGTCGGCAAACACGCGGAAATTCATGCCGCGCTCTTTGCCGAGGAACAGCGGCCCCAGCGCCGTGCCGTAGCGGGAGGTGGCGAGCGGACCGGCGTTGCAGTGCGTCAGGATGCCGTCGCCGTCGTGAATGAGGCTCAGGCCGTATTCCGAAATAGCGCGGCACATCTGGATGTCCTCCTGCTGGATCTTCACTGCCTCCTCGCCCAGCAGACGGACAATCTCCTCCACCGGCCGGCTGAGGTTCGCCGTCACAACGCCCTCCATTCTGGTGAGGGCCCAGCTCAGGTTGACCGCCGTGGGGCGCGAGGAGTTCAGATACTCCTTATATTTGCGGAACTGCGTCAGGAACTCCTGCGGATCCTCCGTGCGGATCTGCTGCGCCAGCACGAACATCCCGTACCCCGCGCAGATACCGATCGCCGGGGCGCCGCGCACACGCAGCTGAAAAATTGCTTCGTAGATCTCCTCCGCCGTCTGGAGCGCGATCACTTTAGAAACGTTCGGCAGGAGCGTCTGATCGATGATAAATACCTTTGAGCCGTCCTCGCTCAGATAGACGTTTTCGGCAAGCGGTTCAAAATGGAAACGCATCAGGAAATCCTCCTCAAATGACTTTGGCAATGTTGACGATCGCAGCCGTCACCAGCTTTTTGAACTGCGGGGCGACGCGGTCGGCGGTCTCGCGCACATCCTCGTCCGACAGCGGCACGTCGAGCATTCCGCAGCCGAGGTTCGTGATGCAGGAAATCCCGCAGATCTGCATTCCCATGTGGTTAGCGGCGGTCGCTTCACAGGCGGTGCTCATTCCGACGGCATCCGCGCCGAGGATCCGCGCCATCTTAATCTCCTGCGGCGTCTCGAAGTTCGGGCCGGAGAACTGCATATATACGCCCTCCTGAATCGGGATGCCCGTCTCCTTTGAGGTCTGGCGGATCACCTCGCGCAGATTCTTGTCGTAAATTTCGCTCATATCAGGGAAGCGCACGCCCAGCTCGTCGAGGTTCGGCCCGATCAGCGGAGACGGCACCAGGCAGGAGATCTGATCGGTGATCATCATAAAATCACCGGCCTTGAAATTAAAGTTCACACCGCCGCTGGCGTTGGTGAGGAACAGCACCTTTGCGCCGAGCAGGCCCATCAGGCGGGTAGGCAGCACGACATCCTGCATGGCGTAGCCTTCATAGTAATGGACACGCCCCTGCATCGCTACAATCGGCACGCCCTGCACATAGCCGAACACAAAGCGGCCCTTGTGGCCCGAAACTGTGGATACCGGGAAGCCCTCGATCTCGCTGTAGCTGATGGTGCACACCGTATCGATCCCCTCCGCGTAATCCCCAAGTCCGGAGCCAAGGATCAGCGCAATCTGCGGGACAAAATCGGTCTTTGCCCGCACACTTTCATAGCATTTTTTCAATTTCTCAGAATAATTCTGCGTCATAGATCATCCACCTCTAATATTGATTTGAGCAGGCTAAGCCTGCACGTAGATCGCGCCCGCTCCCTCCGGTCGCCCGGCTGGGTGCGCGATTAGGCTATAACGCCCGCGTTGCAGCCTTTCTGCGGATATTATAACATATCTCTGACCAGCTTTCCACCGCGGCAGAGTATTTTTTCATATCGGAAATTCAGCGGAGGCAACGACGCGCGCCTGCGGCGGGCAGAACGCGCTCGCTCCCTCTGGTCGCCCGGCTTGGTGTTAGATTAGGCTGAACCGCCCGCGTTTATAGTGCTTTTCTGATATTATACCATATCCCTGACCAGCCTGCCACCGCGACACAGTACCTGCGGCAACGGTATTTCAGCGACCGGAGGGAGCGATTCGCGTTTTACGTCAAGGCTTAGCCTTGGGGGTTGACTTTTTTGGATTTTATGTTATCATAATCTTACAATTCTATAATTGGTACTTGAAAAGCGATGACAAAGAGAGTAGGATTCCGCTAAACGGCACAGCGAGCCGGGGAGGGTGCAAGCCCGGCGCAAGTAGGCGTTTTCTGAAAATCACTTTGCAGCCGCGCGCTGAACGGGATCCCCCAGTAGGCGTCGCCGGGTTCCCGCCGTTACCGGGACGCATATCGCAGAATGCTGTATGATGGGTGGTATAACGAAGCTGTTGCCTTCGTCCTGTTCACGGACGAAGGCTTTTTATTTTTTCAGATGGAGGTAAAACACAAATGTACAACAAGGTATCCCCCGACCTGAATTTTGTGCAGCGCGAAAAGAAGATCGAGGAATTCTGGAAGGAAAACCACATTTTTGAGAAGAGCATCGAGGACCGGGAGGGCTGCCCCTCCTACACCTTTTACGACGGCCCGCCGACCGCGAACGGCAAGCCGCACATTGGCCACGTTCTCACCCGCGTGATCAAGGACATGATCCCGCGCTACCGCACCATGAAAGGCTACATGGTCCCGCGTAAGGCTGGCTGGGACACGCACGGCCTGCCGGTAGAGCTGGAGGTCGAAAAGGAGCTCGGTCTGGACGGTAAGGAACAGATCGAGCAGTACGGTCTGGAGCCATTCATCAAGAAGTGCAAGGAGAGCGTCTGGAAGTACAAGGGTATGTGGGAGGATTTCTCCAACACCGTCGGATTCTGGGCCGATATGGATCACCCGTATGTCACGTACGAGAACGACTTCATTGAATCGGAATGGTGGGCGCTCAAGCAGATTTTCGAGAGGGGCCTGCTGTACAAGGGCTTCAAGATCGTCCCGTACTGCCCGCGCTGCGGCACACCGCTGTCCAGCCACGAGGTTGCGCAGGGCTATAAGGACGTCAAGGAAAGATCCGCGATCGCGAAATTCAAGGCCAAGGACGAGGATGCCTATATTCTCGCCTGGACCACCACCCCGTGGACGCTGCCATCAAACGTGGCGCTGTGCGTCAATCCGGACGAGGCTTACGTCAAGGTAAAAATGAAAGAGGACGGCACGGTCTATTATCTGGCGCAGGCGCTGGCCGATACCGTGCTGGGCGAGGGCTCCTATGAGGTCCTGGAGACGTACGTCGGCAAGGATCTGGAATATAAGGAGTATGAGCCGCTGTTCGACTTTGTCAGCCCGAAAGAAAAATGCTGGTATGTGGTGTGCGACGGCTACGTCACGCTGACAGACGGTACCGGCATCGTCCATATCGCCCCGGCCTTCGGTGAGGACGACTCCAATGTCGGCCGTAAATACGGCCTGCCGTTCGTGCAGCTTGTCGACGCCAAGGGCGAAATGACAAAGGAAACCCCGTGGGCCGGAATGTTCTGCAAGGACGCGGACAAGGAAGTCCTCAAGGATCTGAAGAACCGCGGCCTGCTGTTCTCCGCGCCGGAATTTACCCACAGCTATCCGCACTGCTGGCGCTGCGATACCCCGCTGATCTACTACGCCCGCGATTCCTGGTTCATCAAAATGACGGCGGTGAAGGACGATCTGATCCGCAATAACAATACGATTAACTGGATCCCGGAGAGCATCGGCAAGGGCCGTTTCGGCGACTGGCTGGAAAACGTGCAGGATTGGGGTATCAGCCGCAACAGGTACTGGGGCACGCCGCTGAATATCTGGGAATGTGAATGCGGCCACCGCCACGCGATCGGCAGCATCGCAGAGCTGAAAGAGATGTCCCCCAACTGCCCGGACGAGATCGAACTGCACCGCCCGTATATCGACGCGGTGACGATCACCTGCCCGCACTGCGGCAAGCAGATGAAACGCGTCCCGGAGGTCATCGACTGCTGGTTCGATTCCGGTTCGATGCCGTTCGCGCAGCATCACTATCCGTTTGAGAACAAGGAGCTGTTCGAGCAGCAGTTCCCGGCTGATTTCATCTCCGAGGCCGTCGATCAGACGCGCGGCTGGTTCTATTCGCTGCTCGCGATCTCCACCCTGATCTTCAACAAGGCGCCGTATAAGAACGTCATTGTTCTGGGCCACGTGCAGGATGAAAACGGACAGAAGATGAGCAAATCAAAGGGCAACGCGGTCGATCCGTTCGACGCGCTCGCCACCTATGGCGCCGACGCGATCCGCTGGTATTTCTATATCAATTCCGCGCCGTGGCTCCCAAACCGCTTCCACGGAAAGGCCGTCACGGAGGGACAGCGCAAGCTGGGCACGCTGTGGAACACATACGCGTTCTTTGTGCTGTATGCGAATATCGACGAGTTCGACGCTACAAAATATACGCTTGACTACGACAGCCTGTCCGTGATGGACAAATGGATCCTTTCCAAGCTGAACACGCTTGCCGGCGATGTGGACGATCACCTTGCCAATTACAGGATCCCCGAGGCTGCCCGCGCGATTCAGGATTTCATCGACGATCTGAGCAACTGGTATGTCCGCCGCAGCCGTGAGCGTTTCTGGGTAAAAGGTCTGCCGCAGGACAAGATCAACGCCTATATGACGCTGTACACCTGCCTTGTCACGGCGTGCAAGGTGGCTGCACCGATGCTCCCGTTCATGACAGAGGATATTTATCAGAATCTTGTCCGCAGCATCGACAAGTCCGCGCCGGAGAGCATCCATCTCTGCAACTATCCGGAAGTCAAAACGGAATGGATCGACAAGGATTTGGAGAAGAACATGGAGCATGTCCTTGAGGTCGTCACTCTTGGACGCGCCGCCAGAAACGAAGCGTCCCTCAAGAACCGTCAGCCGCTCGCGGAGATGTTTGTCAACGCGGAGGAATCGGTTGCGGAATACTACCAGGCGATTATTCTCGATGAGCTGAACATCAAGAAGATCACCTTTACGGACGATGTTTCCCAGTTTGCTGATTACAGCTTCAAGCCGCAGCTTCGCACGCTTGGTCCGCGTCTCGGAAAGCGTCTCGGCGCGGTGCGCAATGCCCTCGCGGAAATCGACGGGCGCGCCGCCAAGAAGGAACTGGACGAGACAAAGAAGCTCGTGCTGCACCTTGCCGACGGCGATGTGGATCTCACCGAAGAAGATCTGCTGATTGACGTGAAGCAGTCTGATCGGTATGTGTCGATGTCCGACCACGGCGTAACGGTTGTCCTGGACACCCAGCTGACGCCGGAGCTCATCGAGGAAGGCTTCGAGCGCGAGATCGTCAGCAAGCTTCAGACCATGCGCAAGGAAGCCGATTTCAATGTGACGGATCACATTGCGGTTTCTGTTTCCGGCAGCGAAAAGATCCAGCAGATCTTTGAGAAGCACCGCGACGCGATCTGCGCCGACGTCCTTGCCGACGAGGTACGCGCCGACATCCCGGACGGCTACCGCAAAGACTGGAACATCAACGGCGAGTCCGTTACCCTCTCCGTCCTCCGCCTGTGATCTGTGCGGCTTACGCCGCACTCGCAAGGGGCTCCCGCCCCTTGCATCCCCGCTGGGAAGCGCCCCGCACGCGGGCCGTCCCCCTTTGTCACTTCGTGACATTTCCCCCACACCGTGGGGGAATCTTCCCAGACCCCAACGCCGCCCGAGCGCGGCGGTCGTCTTGCCTCGCGGCCGAGACGGAGGCTGTCATTACATTTTTTAGGGAATATCTGAAAAATCAAAATGCTGAAAATCCGTTGGAAAACGGCGGACACAATGCGCGAATTTGCCGCAATACTCTCTTGTAAGGATGACCGGCACAGCACACGCCGCTTTTTCGTAATTTTACAGTACCAAGGACTTTTCGGATACACCGTA
>DVHF01000126.1 GCA_018712265.1 Candidatus Gallacutalibacter pullicola | reverse complement strand
TCTATCGGACCTGCGAGGTCCCGGCGTCGGGGGCTGTTCAGCCCACCTGCACGCAGGCCGTCCCCCTTTGTCGCTTCGCGACATTTCCCCCGCCCCGCGGGGGAATCGTCCCCCGAACCCCTAAGGGCCTTACTTTTCTTGTTAGAAGAAAAGTAAGCAAAAGACTATTTAGGGGGACACCCCTGACGGGGGCCGTCCCCCTTTGTCACTTCGTGACATTTCCCCCACACAGTGGGGGAATCTTCCCTAAAGACCCCCAAGGGGGAGCGCTCTGGCCGCGTCCCCCTTATACCCCCACGGCCGGGAAACTGTGAGATAGGAACATCCGTAGTGAGAGTGCGATAGCTTTTTTGCCGGGTGGATCCCTCCGATCTCAGCGTTATATCAGGTTCGCGCCTCGCGTCCGAGTCTCCGCATGCTGGCACGCGCTAACTGTGCTCGGAGCAGCGCAGCGCTGTGGAACTTCGTTCCAACGCTTGGTCTGAGTGGATCCTCCGGTTCGGAAATGCCTTCGCATTTCCGAAAGAGTGCGCGCTTTCGGCGCGCACAGAAGCCGAAAGCGTCAAAATTTGTGTGCCGTCCGGGCAGGGGGAAAGTCTGTTCCTTGGTGAAGCCTTCGGCTTCAAACTTTGTGTGCGTCCGGGCGGGGGGAAAGTTTCAATGCCGGGACCTGTGAGGTTCCAATAAGCTAGAGGTTTTTATGATGAATGAAATTCAGTTTGCAGAGGAAAGAAAGCTGGGGGAGACCGCGACCATCGCGGCAATCTCTACTGCGCAGGCTCCCGGCGGGATCGGGATTATCCGCATTTCCGGGAATGACGCCGTCGCGGTTGCGGAAAGGGTGTTCCGATCGGCGCGCGGCAAAAAGCTTTCGGATCTTCCCGGATACCATGCGCTGTATGGATCGGTCTGGACGTCCGGAAAAGAGGGCGCACCTGAGAAGATCGACGAAGCGGTCGCGCTGGTATTCCGCGCTCCGGCGAGCTTTACCGGGGAGGACGTGGTGGAGCTTTCCTGCCACGGCGGATTGTACCTGCTCAGGCGCGCGCTGAGCGCCGTACTTGAAGCGGGAGCGTCGGCAGCCGGACCGGGTGAATTTACCCGCCGGGCGTTCATGAACGGGAAACTGGGCCTGACGGAAGCGGAGTCCGTGATGGAACTCATCTCCGCGCAGGGAAAGCAGGCGGCGCGCGCGGCACTGGCCGGTCACGACGGCGCGCTGGAACGCCGGATCGCCGGGATCCGTGAATCGCTTGTCAATCAGGCGGCGCACCTGTCGGCGTGGGCGGACTATCCCGAGGAGGAGATCCCCGAGGTCGATACCGCGGATCTGCGGGAATCCCTCGTCTCCGCGCGCGGTGAAATCGAAACGCTGCTCCGGCAGTTTGAAGCGGGACGCGCGATCCGCGAGGGCGTCAACACGGTGATTGCGGGCCGTCCGAACGTCGGAAAATCGACGCTGATGAACCTGCTCGCCGGCTGCGAGAGGTCGATCGTCACGCAGTACGCGGGCACGACGCGCGACATTGTGGAGGATACCGTCATTCTTGGCGACGTGCTGCTGCATCTGGCGGATACGGCCGGGATCCGAGACACGGAGGATCCGGTCGAGAGCATCGGCGTGGACAGGGCGCGGGATCGCGTGCGGTCGGCGCAGCTGGTACTGGCGGTTTTTGATTCTTCACAAGAATTAAACGGAGAGGACAGGGAGCTGATCGAGTCGCTTCAGGAGATTCCCTCTGTTGCGGTAGTGAATAAAAGCGATTTGGAAACGAAGATTGATTTTGCGTATTTGGAAAATCATTTCCGGCAGATCGTATTTATTTCGGCGCTTCGCGGGGACGGTCTGGAACAGCTGGAAAAAGCCGTTGCGGAAACCTTGCAGACGGCCTCGCTGGATCCGGCGGCGGGGATGCTCTTTACGGAACGCCAGCGGGACGCGGCGCGCCGGGCAGGGGACTGCTTAGAGGAAGCTCTGTCGGCGCTGGATGCCGGGTTCACGCTCGACGCCGTGACGGTTTCTCTGGAGGGCGCAGTCTCCGCGCTTCTTGAATTGACAGGGGAGCGCGCGGGCACAGCTATCGTCGACGCCGTATTTTCCCATTTCTGCGTAGGCAAATAGGCAGGCTAAGCCTGAATGTAGAATGCGCCCGGACCTGCGCGGTCGGCAGAACGCGAAAGCGTCGTACCTCCGCCCAGCTGGGTGATATGCTCAAGAATAGATGCCCGCAGATCTGCGGTCGGCAGAACGCGCCCGCTCCCTCCGGTCGCCCGGCAGGGTACGCGATAGAGCTGAGATGCCCGCGTTTATAGAGCCATATAAAAATATTTCTAACCAGCCTACCACCGCGACAGAGTATTTGAAGTTATCGGAATTTCAGCGGAGGTCACGACGCGCGGCGCGATTTACGTGCAGGCTTAGCCTGCCTTAGTCTGGTTTCACGTGAAACGGTTATGGGCAGACGCGGAGACAGGGGCCGTAATTGCGGCGGGGAAGAGAATCGAAATTTTCAGCTTTTGAGAGGAAGAATGGATCTTGAATTATTTTGCAGGAAACTGCGATGTGGCGGTGATCGGCGCCGGGCACGCAGGAATTGAAGCGGGGCTTGCCGCCGCGCGTCTCGGATGCAGTACAGTGGTGTTTACCATCAATCTCGACGCGGTGGGGAACTGCCCGTGCAACCCGTCCATCGGCGGGACGGCGAAAGGGCACCTTGTCCGCGAGATCGACGCGCTCGGCGGCGAGATGGGCAGGACGGCAGACGCCTGCTTTTTGCAGAGCAGGATGCTCAACCGCGGCAAGGGTCCGGCAGTACATTCGCTGCGGGCGCAGATCGACCGCCGGGAGTACAGCAAAATCATGAAGCACAAGCTCGAGCTTCAGCAGAATTTGCAGCTCAAGCAGGCGGAGGTGGTGGATCTCTGCCGCGAGGGCGAGGACTGGAAGGTCGTCACGCGCATGGGCGCGGAATACATCGCCAAGGCGGTGATCCTCGCCACAGGGACGTATCTGGGCGGGCGGATCTTCGTGGGGGACGTCTCCTACGAAAGCGGTCCGGACGGGATGTTCCCGTCGGCGTTTCTGGGAGCCGCGCTGAAAAAAATCGGGCTGAGCCTGCGCCGGTTCAAGACGGGGACGCCCGCGCGCGTGCTGAAATCGAGCATCGATTTCACCGATCTCGAGGTGCAGGAGGGCGACGATCCGGTGATCCCGTTCTCGTACGATACGCTCGAGCCGGGGGAGAACCGCGCCGTCTGCCACGTCTCCTGGACGAACGACGAGACAAAGCGGATCATTCTCGAGAATATCCACCGCTCGCCGCTGTACAGCGGGAAGATAGAGGGCATCGGTCCGCGCTACTGCCCGAGCATCGAGGATAAGATCGTGCGGTTCGCGGACAAGCCGCGCCATCAGCTTTTCATCGAGCCGTGCGGACTCGATACCGAGGAGATGTATTTGCAGGGATTGTCCTCGTCGCTGCCGGAGGACGTACAGCTTGCGTTCTACCGGTCGATCAAGGGATTGGAGCATGTGCAGATCATGCGCTGCGCCTACGCGATCGAATACGACTGCGTGGATCCGCTGCAAATGGATGCGACGCTGGAATTCGCCGATTTCCCCGGCCTGTACGGGGCGGGGCAGTTTAACGGCAGCTCCGGATACGAGGAAGCCGCCGCGCAGGGACTTGTGGCGGGGATCAACGCCGCGCGGAAGATACAGGGAAAATCGCCCGTAATTTTTGACCGCGCCGGCTCCTATATCGGCACGCTTGTGGATGACCTGATCACCAAGGGCGTGACGGATCCCTACCGGATGATGACGTCGCGCTCAGAATACAGGCTCGTCCTGCGGCAGGACAACGCCGACGAGCGTCTGACCCCGATCGGTCACGAAATCGGCCTGATAGGGGAGGGGAGATGGCAGCGGTTCTGCGAAAAGCAGGCGCAGAAGTCCGCGGAGCTGGAACGCGCCGCCAGGACGGTGTTCCCGCCGTCGGAGAAGCTGAACGCGATTCTGGTTTCACGTGGAACATCCCCGGTTTCCAGCGGCGTGCGGCTGGCGGATCTGCTGCGGCGTCCGGAGCTGGATTATGAGGCGCTCGCGGAGATCGACTGCGATCGCCCCGAGTATCCGCAGTCTGTGTTTGAGAACGTGGAGATCGAATTGAAATACGAGGGATATATCAGGCGGCAGAAAGCGGATATCGCGGAAATGCGGCGTCTCGAACAGAAGCTGCTGCCGAGAAAAATCAATTATGCGGAAATTTCCGGGCTGCGCACCGAGGCGCAGGAGAAGCTGCAAAAGGTGCGCCCGGCCAACATCGGGCAGGCAAGCCGGATTTCCGGCGTCAGCCCGGCGGATATTTCGGTGCTGCTGATCTGGCTCGCCAAGAATGGCTCGGGCGGGGCGGATCAGGGATGGTTCGGAAAGGAGGGAGCGAAGGATGGATCCGGTTCGGACGATGCTTCCTGAATACGCGGCGGAGCACGGAATCGCCATAGACGCGGCGCAGGCCGAGAAGTTCCAGACCTATATGGAGCTCCTGCTCGAATGGAACCAGAAAATGAATCTCACAGCGATCACGGAGCCGGAGGCGGTGGCGTGCAGGCATTTTCTGGACAGCCTGCTCCCGCTGGAAGCGTATCCGTTCCCGGAGGGCGCGTCTGTGATCGATGTGGGGACGGGCGCGGGGTTCCCGGGAATCCCATTGAAGATCGCGCGCCCGGATCTGCGTCTGACGCTTCTGGACAGCCTTGCCAAGCGTCTGACGTTCCTCGGGGAGGTGTGCGCCGCGCTGGAAATCGATGCGGACAGGATCCATGCCCGTGCCGAGGAGGGCGGACGGCGGACCGATCTGCGCGATCAGTTTGACATAGCATGCGCGCGGGCGGTTGCACCGCTGAACCTGCTGTGCGAATACTGTCTGCCGTTCGTCAAGCCGGGCGGGGTGTTCCTGTCGATGAAAGGGCCGGGCGCGCAGGAGGAGCTGGAACGGGCAGGGGAGGCGATGCGCCAGCTTTCCGCGAAGCTGGAGGATGTGCGGGAGTTCACCCTGCCGGACGGCAGCAGCCGGACGATCCTGATCGTGCGCAAGCAGGGGAGGACGCCGGAGAAATATCCGCGGCATGGATCAAAAATAGCGAAGAAGCCTCTTTAATCCCCGAAAAGACAGAAAAAAATCGCCCAGAAAGCGGCAGTTTTTGCGCCGTCTCTCTGTTATCATAGGATTGTGGATCGGGACAGGACAAGCCCGCAGCAAACAGATGACAGGGAGGCGGCGCAGTTGCGTATGATGCAGGGAAGAAAGAAAATCCAGGAAATCCCGCTGGACAGGATACAGCCCAATCCGTCCCAGCCGCGCCGGATTTTCTCGAGCGAGGATTTGGAGGGGCTTGCGGCGAGCATCCATACAAACGGACTGCTCCAGCCGCTGACGGTCCGGCGCGGGATGTCGGGGAATTACGAACTGATAGCGGGGGAGAGACGGCTGCGCGCGTGCCGGATGCTGGGGATGAAAACCGCCCCGTGTATTGTCAGCGACTGCGACGACAGGCAGTCGGCTATCTTTGCGATGCTGGAAAATCTCCAGCGTCAGGATTTGCAGCTGTTCGAGGAGGCCGAGGGGATCCAGCGGCTGATCGCTGAATGGGGCGTGACACAGGAGGAAGCCGCGATGCGGCTGGGCAAGAGCCAGTCAGCGATTGCGAACAAGCTGCGGCTGCTCAAGCTGACGCCGGAGGAGAGACGGCGGATCACAGAGGCCGGACTGACGGAACGCCATGCGCGCGCACTGATCCGGCTGTCGGATGAGAAAGTACGCGGGCGCGCGCTCACGGAGATCATTGAGCGCGGATTGAACGTCCAGCAGACCGACGAGCTGATCGACAAGATCCTGATCACGGTAAAGAAAGAGAAATCGTCATGCAAGCGGACCTTTGTGGTAAAGGACGTGCGCATTTTTATCAATACAATCAATCATGCGATTGACGCGATGCGCCAGGCGGGAATCAATGCCCGCACGGAAAAACGTGAAACCGAGGAATACATCGAGTGTATTGTGAAGATTCCGAAGAATGCGGGGCGCAGGAGTACCGCGGGGAAACCCGCCTGAACGAGCTTACAAGTTTTAACCCATTCCCTTATTCATTTTCCCAAAAGGAAAGGAGCGTTCTCCGTGACAGGAGGGCGCTCCTTTTCCTTTTCTCCGTGCTCGTGAGCACGCACACAGCGTGAAGGTTTCGGTTTCACCGAGGCGGGAGTTTTTGCCCTGCCCGGGCGGGGCGGAAAAGCCAAACTGCGGTGCGGTTCCCACCGCGCGACACCGTGCCCGCGGCAACGGCATTTCAGCGACCGGAGGGAGCGCTCCGCGTTCTGCTCACCGCAGGTGCGTGGTTTACGTCAAGGCTTAGCCTTGTTTCACGTGAAACTTTTCATTTTTTCGGGAAATCCGTGTCAAAATCCCTTTATCATTCCACAAAAGCGTGCTATAATAGATTTATTGCAAATGTGGAGGATAAAATATGGGAAAAATCATTGCAATCGCAAACCAGAAGGGCGGTGTCGGCAAAACGACCACCGCGGTCAATCTCGCAGCGGCAATGGGCGTAAAGGGGAAAAAGACGCTTTTGGTTGACGTCGATCCGCAGGGGAATTCCTCCAGCGGCGTCGGGGTGGACAGGCGCGGCCTGGGCGGCTCCGTGTACGATGTCCTGATCGGCACCAAGAAAGCGCAGGAGGTCCTGCTCCATACAAAATTCAAGAAGCTTGATCTGCTCCCGTCCAGCATGGATCTGGCGGCGGCCGAGATCGAGCTCATCGAAATGGAGCACCGCGAATCTGTCCTGAAGAATGCGCTGGTGCCTTTGCGGGAAAGCTACGATTATATTTTCCTGGACTGCCCGCCGTCGCTGGGCATCATCACAACGAACGCACTGTGCCTCGCGGATACGCTGCTGGTGCCGATCCAGTGCGAATATTACGCGCTGGAGGGCCTCTCCCAGCTGATGAATTCCGTGCGCCGTGTCAAGAGAATGTACAACCAGCAGCTCGACATCGAGGGCGTGCTCCTGACGATGTACGACGGCCGCCTCAACCTGACACAGCAGGTGGTGGAGGAGGTCAAAAAATATTTCCCGCGCAAGGTGTTCGCCACGGTGATCCCGCGTGCGGTCCGGCTGTCGGAGGCGCCCAGCTTCGGCCTGCCGATTATGTACTTCGATAAGTCCTCCAAGGGCACGTTTGCGTATGAACAGCTTGCGGAGGAAATTATCCAGCTGAATAAGAATCGATAAGGATGGAGGAACAGAATGAAAAAAGGTGGTTTAGGCAAGGGTCTGGATGCTATCTTTGCCGAAAACGACACGGAAGACCGCAATTCTGCGGTAGCCATCCGGCTCAACGAAATAGAACCCAACCGGGCCCAGCCCCGGAAGGACTTTAACGATAAGGCGCTCGCGGAGCTTGCCGATTCTATCGCGCAGCACGGGGTACTGCAGCCGCTTCTCGTGCGCCCGATCCCCGGCGGGGGATACCAGATCGTCGCGGGAGAACGGCGCTGGCGTGCCGCAAGGATGGCCGGGCTCTCCGAGCTTCCCGCCGTGATCCGCGATCTGAGCGACGCCGAAATGATGGAGCTCGCCCTGATCGAGAACCTCCAGCGCGAGGATCTCACGCCGATCGAAGAAGCTCGGGGATATAAGGCGCTCATCGACGAATACGGTCTCACGCAGGACGAAATCGCCAAGACGGTCGGCAAATCCCGCCCGGCGATCACAAACGCGCTGCGATTGCTGCATCTGCCGCAGGAGGCCCTGGATCTGCTCGCCGCCGGAAAGATCAGCGCGGGCCATGCGCGCGCCCTGCTGATGTTCCCAGATGAAGAAAGTATGCTCGAGGCCGCCAGGCTCACGGCTGCACATGGGCTTTCCGTGCGCGAGCTGGAGCGCCTTGCGAAAAAAGCCTCCGAGCAGAAGGACGCCCCCGAAAAGGAGCGCAAAAAGCCGCGCATCCAGTTCTTTGACGAAGTGGAGCTTGCGATGGGCGAGCATCTGGGACGCAAGGTGCACGTCAACGGCAACCAGACAAAGGGCGTCCTGCAAATCGAATTTTACGGCGAGGAGGATCTCAACAACCTGATCCACAGCCTCCAGTTCCGCGAATAAAAAACGGGTTTCCCGTGAAACAAAGGAGTTTATACCATGCTTGACATCAAATTGATCCGCAGCAATCCGGATCTCGTAAAGGCCAACATCAAAAAGAGAGAAATGAACCTCGACAGCACCGTGGACGAAATCCTCGATCTTGACGTGAAGCGCCGCGAGCTGATCGCGCAAGCCGACCAGATGAAGGCCCAGCAGAACGCCGAAAGCAAGAAGATCCCGCAGGTCAAAAAAGAGGGCGGCGACGTCTCCGCGCTGATGGCCGCCATGAAGGATCTTTCCGCAAAAATCAAGGAAATCGACGAGAAGCTTTCCGCCCTGGAAAACCAGCAGACCGATCTCCTGCTCGGCCTGCCAAATATGCCCGACGAGGACGTTGTGGCAGGGGGCAAGGAACAGAACGTCCCGCTGCACTATTTCGGCGAAAAGCCCACCTTTGATTTTGAACCCAAAAACCACGTCGATCTCTGTGAGGGCCTCGGTCTGATCGACTACCAGCGCGGCGCGAAGCTCGCCGGATCCGGCTCCTGGATCTACCGCGGCTGGGGCGCGCGCATGGAGTGGGCGATCCTCAACTTCTTCATCAACGAGCACCTCAATGACGGCTACGAGCTTCTTCTCCTGCCGCATATGCTGGGTTATGAATGTGGCTATGTGGCCGGGCAGTTCCCGAAATTCAAGGATGAGGTCTACTGGATCGAGAACGCCAACACCGCCGACCGCAAGTTCATGCTCCCGACCGCTGAAACCGGGCTTGTCAACCTCCACCGCGACGAAATCCTGTCGATGGACGAGCTTCCGAAAAAGTACATCGCCTATACGCCGTGCTACCGCCGCGAGGCCGGAAGCTACCGTGCCGAGGAGCGCGGCATGATCCGCGGCCACCAGTTCAATAAAGTGGAAATGGTCCAGTACACCACCGAGGAAGGCTCCGACGCGGCCTTTGAAGAGCTCGTTGGGAAAGCCGAGCGCCTTGTTCAGGAACTTGGCCTGCATTACCGCCTGAGCAAGCTTGCCGCCGGCGACTGCTCCTTCTCGATGGCCCGCACCTACGACATCGAGGTCTGGATCCCGAGCATGGGCATCTATAAGGAAGTCAGCTCCGCGTCGAATGCCCGCAGCTATCAGGCGCGCCGCGGCAACATCAAATACCGCGGGGAAGACAAGAAGCTGCATTTCGCGCATACGCTCAACGCGTCCGGCCTTGCTACCAGCCGCGTGATGCCCGCCATCGTCGAGCAGTACCAGAACGCCGACGGCAGCGTCACAGTCCCGGAGGTTCTGCGCCCGTACCTCGGCATCGACGTGATCAAACCCTGAATGTTTCCCGTGAAACATTGACCGGTATCCGCCAGTGGAGATACCATCCAGCTTTTTAAAAAAAGCGCCGTCTGACGGAGTGTGTCAGGCGGCGCTTTCCGTTTCCCGTAAGGAGGAAGATGTTTTGCAAAATCCCGGAGTCTATGACTTTACGCATAAAATTGCCACCTACGAGGTCGGCGAGCAGTCCACGCTGACGCTGTCCTCACTGCTGCGCCTTTGCCAGCAGGCCAGCGAGGAGCATCTTGCCGCGCTGGATCTCCCGTACGAGCGATTGAAGCGCGACGGCTTTGTATTCCTGTTTGTCCGCACTCATATCACCCTGATCGGCCTGCCGGGACACGGCGAGACCATCTCCATCACCACGAAGCCGTGCGGCGTATCGGGCGCGCAGTTTTACCGATCCTTCGACCTGCGATCCGCGGGAACGTCGGAATCCTTCGCCCAGGTTCTCCAGGCGTCCGTCCTTGCAGACAGCAGGACCCATAAGATCCAGCGCCCGAAGCTGTTCCTGCAATACGGCGTCGATCCCGGCGGCAAACCGGAAACGATCCTTACCCGGCTGGCTCTGCCGGAGGAACTCCCTCCGCTCGGCGAGCGCCCGATCCGCTACTCCGACCTCGATTACAACGGCCATCTGAACAACGCCGTTTACGCGGACATCCTCTGCGATTTCCTGCCGGGCGGGATGTTCGGCACGCAGATCTCCGAGCTGCAAATTGACTATCACAGCGAAGCCCTGTACGGCGAGACATTGAAACTGTACGGAGAAAAGCGCGGCTCTGAGATCTGGTTCCGCGGCGTCCACGAGCGCGGCCTCAGCTTTGAAGCGAGCCTGGTTGTGCAGAGATATTAAATAGAAAGCTGATTAGCTTAAAAAGAACCGTGATGTCCCTTTACGAGACATCACGGTTTTTTAGTCCTTACCAAATTTTATTTCTCCATGCTTTTCTTCATATTTTTCAATGGCATCGCGGATCAATATTAAAACTTCACTATTTGCACTGCGTCCCTCATAATCAGCTACGACGTGAAGTTTGTCAAGTATTTTTTCATCGATACGAATTGATAAACTCTTTACAGCCATATCTAACCCCAAAAATATATTTTGAATATATTTTATATCCAAAATTTGGACTTCTGGGGAAAATGAGACTATAATATATTCAAAATATGTTCAAAGAGGTAGAATTATGAAAGTGGCTGTCGTGGGTTCTCGAAATTTGACAGTAACAGATCTTTATCGCTATTTGCCGCAAGGTGTGACGGAAATCGTATCAGGCGGGGCGAGAGGAATTGACACCTGTGCCAGAGAATACGCTCAAAGAAACGGGTTGAAATTAACGGAGTTCTTTCCTGATTACCAAAAATACGGACGCACAGCACCATTAAAGCGAAACCTGCAAATTATCTCCTATGCCGATATTGTCGTTGTCTTTTGGGACGGCGAATCTCACGGCACAAGATTTGTTATTGAACGTTGCCGGAAGATGAACAAAAAGGTTATTCTTTACCGGTCAAGGATCGTGAATGCCGAAAAATAAGAGGGACACCCGCCGCATGGGTGTCCCTCTTGTACATATATGATTTATAAGCAATTCTTCTGCGAATCTGAGTGCCCCCGCACCCAGCCTGCCACCGCGACAGAGTACCAAAGGTTACCGCCATTTCCGCGAAGCGTCAGCGGAGCGCGACGCGTTCTACGTGCAGGCTTAGCCTGCCGCGACGCGTTCTGCTCACCGCAGGTGCGTGCAGGCTTAGCCTGCTGGTTAGCCGCTGAT
>DVHF01000125.1 GCA_018712265.1 Candidatus Gallacutalibacter pullicola | reverse complement strand
TTTCCTCGAAAACTTTCGAGATTTTAAGTCTTTCCCTCTCGGGTTTCCTCTTTTTCTCTCCCGTTCTCGACGGCTTTGCTATAATACCACATACTTCCTTTCTTGTCAACACCTTTTTTCAAATTTTTTTGGCTTTTTTGGAAATTCATTGCATCCCATTCCGGCGGGGTCTATAATTGAATCAGAAAGCGGTATGGCTTTTCATCAAACCTTGGATAGTATCAGCGTTTCTTTCCACTATTATACATGGAAAACTGAAAATTTTGCGGGAGGGATTCTTTTGAGACAGACAAGCTTTTTCGACGCGCCGGACGACCGCCCTCTGGCGAGCCGGATGCGCCCGCGCACTCTGGAGGAATTCTGCGGACAGGATCATCTTCTCGGCGAGGGCAAGATCCTGCGCAGGCTGATTGACGCAGATCGCATCTCGTCGATGATCTTCTGGGGACCGCCCGGCGTTGGCAAAACGACGCTCGCCCGGATCATCGCGGCGCGCACAAAATCGGAATTTATTGATTTCAGCGCCGTGACAAGCGGCATCAAGGAAATCAAGTCGGTGATGGAACAGGCCGAGCACAACCGCCAGTTTGGGGATCGGACCATCCTGTTCGTGGATGAAATCCACCGTTTCAACAAGGCGCAGCAGGACGCGTTCCTCCCGTATGTGGAAAAGGGCAGTATTATTTTAATCGGCGCGACCACGGAAAACCCATCGTTTGAAATCAATTCCGCTCTGCTGTCCCGGTGCAAGGTTTTTGTACTCAACGCGCTTTCCGCAGCGGACATCGTCAAGCTGCTGCACACAGCGATCACCGATCCGCGCGGCTTTGGCGGTCAGAACATAGAGATCACAGAGGATTCGGTGGAGCTGATCGCCAATTTTGCCAACGGCGATGCCCGCACCGCGCTCAACACCTTGGAGATGGCCGTCTTGAACGGCCGTTACGAGGGTGATCGCATCTTTGTCGATCGCGATCTCCTGGAACAATGCACCTCCAAAAAATCATTATTATATGATAAGAACGGCGAGGAACATTATAATTTGATTTCAGCCCTTCACAAATCGATGCGCAACAGCGATCCTGACGCGGCGGTCTACTGGCTGGCGCGTATGCTGGAATCCGGCGAAGATCCATTATATATAGCGCGCCGCCTGATCCGGTTCGCGAGCGAGGACATCGGTCTTGCCGACAGCCGCGCTCTGGAGCTGACGGTATCGGTCTATCAGGCGTGTCACTTTCTCGGGATGCCGGAATGCAGCGTACACCTGGCGCACGCTGTGATCTATCTGTCGCTTGCGCCCCGCTCCAACGCCGTCTACACAGCATACGAGGCCGCGAAAAAGGACGCGCTCTCCATGCTGGACGAGCCCGTCCCCCTGATTATCCGGAATGCTCCCACCCAGCTCATGAAAGATCTCGACTACGGCAAAGGCTATATTTATGCGCACGACACCCCCGACCGCATCGCCCGTTTCGACTGTCTCCCCGAATCCCTCCGCGGCCGCCGCTACTACCACCCCACCGAGCAGGGCAGCGAGCTCCGCGCCAAGCAGCGCCTCGACTCCATCCTCTCCTTTCGCCAGAAGCCGCTCCCGTGACGGGGGTTCCACCCCCGTTTCCCCCGCTGGGGACTCGTCCCCAGACCCCATCGCCGCCGTTCCTCGCAGTGTATCCATTCTCGCAGTCGAGACGAAAACTTCATTTTTGAAGTTTTTTATAAGTCGCTTGGGGGAAGAGAAAGGAAGTTCCGCGCGGGTCGCGCGGTTATTGAGGGGAATGTTATTCCCCTCAAACTCCCCAACTCAGTAGGATCGAAGCAGGGAGGATAGGTCGCCGCCGCCCGCACCCACCGCGACACAGTACCCGCTCCTATCGGCATTTCAGCGACCGGAGGGAGCGCTCCGCGGTTTACGTCCAGGCTTAGCCTGGTCAGCGACCGGTAGGGAGCGATCCGCGATCTGCTCGCCGCAGGCGCGTGCAGACTTAGCCTGCTTTCTTTATCAGAATTAACTGTGAACTTTCCTCGACGAATTGTAAACATTCTTCCATCTCTGTTGACTTTTTCTCTCTTTGCTGTATTATTTATATATCATAAATAATATTGAGCAAAAATATTTTTAGGTGTATCAAAAAAGTCAAAAGTGCTGGAAAATTCGCTGAAAAATGGCGGATGCAAGGCGTGAATCCGCTGCCATACTTTCGTATTGCAAGGACGGGCAACGATGCAGACGACGTTTGTCAGGTGAATTTAACAGTGCTGAGGACTTTTCTGAGACATCCTAGGGAGGGAACAGATGAAGCCTGAAGATTTGGGACCTATCCGCACACTTCTCCGCGATTTGAATTTTAACCTGTCAAAAGCCTTTCAATCAGACTACTCCCTGTACGGCATCACTCTTTTGCAGGGACGGCTCCTGACAACAGTTGAACTGAATGGAGAGTTGACAATGGGTGAACTGGCAGATCTTTTGAACATGACACCCGGAAATGTGTCCACCCTCTGCAAAAGGCTCGAAAAACAGGGATATTTAAAGCGGATGCGCACCACGGAAGACGCGCGTATTGTACATGTAACACTCACAGAACAGGGAAAAAATACGATGGAGCAGATTAACTGTGCCCTGAAAAAGCGTTTTGATTCTGTAAGCCCCTCTTATCAAACAGAGGATTTGGCTATCATTGAGGAAGGATTGCGGCGCCTGAATCAAATATTGGCCGCAGTAGCTGCACAAAATTCAAAGGAGGAAAACCATGACTGAAAAAAAGACGCCGAAAAAACCGCTTATTTTCTATGCGGTTGTGGCTATGATCATCCTTTTGGTTTTCAATCTGCTGTTCATGCCTGCCCTGAACCGGATCCCGGAAGTTCCCTACAACTTCTTTGTTTCCAGTCTGGAGCAGGGAAATGTACAGCTGGTTGAAGTCCAGGATACGCAGATCGCTTTCATCACGCAGGATGAAGCTGGTCAGCAGGGCATCTATGTCACCGGCAATCCAAACGATCCCCAGCTGGTCGACCGCCTGCTCGATGCAGAGGTCGATTTCGGACAGGTAATTCCCAAAGAGGAATCACCGCTCCTGATGTTTATTCTGACATGGATCCTGCCTATCATCTTATTTGTTGTAATCGGCCAGCTTATGGCGCGGTATATGCAGAAAAAGATGGGCGGACCAAATTCCATGAGCTTCGGCAAAAGCAACGCGAAAATCTATGTTGAGGCCCAGACCGGCAAAACCTTCGCCGATGTTGCCGGTGAGGATGAAGCCAAGGAAGCCCTCAAGGAAATCGTCGATTTCCTGCACAACCCGTCCAAGTACGAATCCATCGGCGCGACAATGCCCAAGGGCGCGCTTCTTGTCGGCCCTCCCGGCACCGGTAAAACCCTGCTGGCAAAGGCTGTCGCCGGCGAAGCGCACGTGCCGTTCTTCTCCATCTCCGGTTCCGAATTTGTAGAGATGTTCGTCGGTATGGGCGCGGCAAAAGTCCGCGACCTGTTCAAGCAGGCAAACGAAAAAGCCCCCTGTATCGTCTTTATCGACGAGATCGACACCATCGGCAAAAAGCGTGACGGCGGCGGTATGGGCGGCGGCAACGACGAACGCGAGCAGACGCTCAACCAGCTTCTCACCGAAATGGACGGCTTCGACGCGCGCAAGGGCGTCGTGATCCTCGCGGCCACCAACCGTCCGGAATCTCTCGACAAGGCGCTTCTCCGTCCGGGCCGTTTTGACCGCCGCATCCCGGTAGAGCTTCCTGATCTGGCAGGCCGTGAAGCTATCCTGAAGGTCCACGCCGCCAACGTTAAAATCGCTCCCGACGTCGATTACAACGCAATCGCCCGTGCAACCGCCGGCGCTTCTGGCGCGGAGCTCGCCAATATTGTCAACGAAGCCGCTCTGCGCGCCGTGCGTCTCGGCAGACAGTCCGTCACGCAGGCGGATCTCGAGGAATCCGTCGAGGTCATCATCGCGGGCTATCAGCGCAAAAATGCGGTGATCTCGCCCAAAGACAAACGCATCATTGCTTACCACGAAATCGGCCACGCGCTTGTCGCCGCAAAGCAGAGCAATTCCGCGCCCGTCACGAAAATCACGATTATCCCGCGTACCTCCGGCGCCCTTGGCTACACCATGCAGGTTGACGAGGGCGAAAAGGTCCTGATGAGCCGCGAAGAAGCCTTCAATAAAATTGCCACCCTCACCGGCGGCCGTGCCGCTGAGGAGCTCATCTTCGGCAACTACACCTCCGGCGCGTCAAACGACATCGAACAGGCGACGAAGCTTGCCCGCGCCATGGTTACCCGGTACGGCATGAGCAGTGAATTCGATATGATGGCTCTGGAAACCGTCACGAACCAGTATCTTGGCGGCGACACCTCTCTGGCCTGCTCGCCTGAGACTGCCGCCAAAATCGACAGCGAGGTTCTTGGGATCATCAAAAAAGCCCACGCCAAGGCTATCAGCATCCTCAAGGAAAATTCCGGCAAGCTCGACGAGCTCGCACAATATCTTTATGAAAAGGAAACCATCACCGGCGACGAATTCATGCAGATCCTCAATAAGCCCAAAGCAAGCTAAAGCAGGCTAAGGCAGGCTAAGGCAGGCTAATCCTGCACGTAATTCGCGAAACTATTTCCAGCAGGTAACATTTAACACAAAAGCCCGCGTTGGAAGCTGTACGCTTAAAGGGGGTTTGGGGGGATTCCCCCCAACTAACCGCGCGATCCGCGCGGAACTTCCTTTTTCTAAAAATAAAAAACCATCCCATACTTCATTTCCAACGAACGTTGGAAATGTGTTGGGTCCGGGACTGCGTCCCGGCGCGGGTGCAGGGCCGCGCAGGCCCTGCCCGGGGTCTGGGGCTGGAAGCCCCAGTTTACAGGAGGGAAGAACTTTGAAAAAGAGCAAAGAGACTGATTTAGGGCATGACAGTATAGGAAGGCTGCTGTTCCGTCTGGCTGTTCCGGCTGTGACGGCGCAGCTGGTAAACATGCTCTACAATATCGTGGACCGTATGTATATCGGCCACATCGAGGGGATTGGCGCGGCCGCGCTGACCGGCGTAGGCGTGACCTTCCCCATCATTATGATCATTTCCGCATTCAGCGCCCTGATCGGTATGGGCGGCGCGCCGCGCGCCTCCATCAAAATGGGCCAGGGCGATTACGACGGCGCAGAGGAAACGCTCGGCAACTGCTTCATCGTCCTTGTGGGCATTTCCGTAGTGCTCACCGCTGTGTTTCTGGCGTTCCGCCGCCCGCTGCTGCTGATGTTCGGCGCGAGCGAAGCAACCCTGCCCTATGCTGACGAGTATCTCGCCATCTATGTATGCGGCACTATCTTCGTACAGATTTCTCTGGGAATGAACTACTTCATTTCTTCACAGGGCTATGCCACCGCCGGGATGCTTACCGTGCTCATCGGCGCTGTTACCAATATCGCCCTGGATCCGATTTTCATCTTCACTTTCGGGATGGGCGTGCGCGGCGCGGCACTCGCTACCGTCATTTCACAGGCTGTGTCCGCTGTTTGGGTCATGATCTTCCTGATCCGCAAAAGCCGCCTGCGCGTGCGTCCCAAATATTTCCGGGTACGCAAAAACATTATCCTGCCGGCTCTTGCGCTGGGCGTGTCCCCGTTTATCATGCAGAGCACCGAAAGCCTGCTCAATATCGCGTTCAACTCCTCCCTGCAAACGTATGGCGGCGACCTCGCTGTGGGCGCTATGACGATCCTGTCCAGCCTGATGCAGATCCTCAACATGCCGCTGATGGGCATTACGCAGGGCGCACAGCCGATCATCAGCTTCAATTACGGCGCGCAGAACACCGATCGCGTCCGCAAAGCCTTCAAATTGTGCATCCTCTGCACGGTGGGATATTCCACCCTTTTCTGGCTTCTGGCAATGCTCATTCCCGGAACGCTCGTCAGCATCTTCAACAGCGATCCGGAGCTGATGAACATCACTGTGTGGGCGATGCGGATCTACTTCGCGACCGTCCTGCTGATGGGCCTGCAGACCGGCTGCCAGCAGACCTTCATCGCCATCGGGCAGGCAAAATCATCCCTGTTCCTGGCGCTGCTGCGCAAAATCATCCTGCTGATCCCGCTCATCTACATCCTGCCGAATTTCTTTACCGACAAAGTATTCGCTGTATTCCTGGCAGAGCCGATCTCCGATACAATCGCCGTACTGTGCACCGTATCGCTGTTTACATACCAGTTCCGGAAGATCCTCGCTCAAATGGAATCGCGCAAAAAAGAACCCACGCCGCCCACTGCGGCATGATAAAAAATCACCCCTCCGCACAGCTGCATGGAGAGGTGATTTTCATTTTAAACGTTAGATTTTACAATTAGACAATGTCGAACACCAGATAAAATTTGAGGCAAAATTTTATCTATGAACCACTGCATTAAACATGCCACAATAAAACTTCCTATTCCAACTGCAACCATTCGGATCCATAGATCCATTCCTTTCATTAACACTTTTACTATTTCAATCACTGTAAAATGAAAGCAATAAACAGGTA
>DVHF01000124.1 GCA_018712265.1 Candidatus Gallacutalibacter pullicola | reverse complement strand
GCGGAAACCAACAATATAAATATAAAATTTATATTATAACTTTTATATATAGTATGTGTCATATTATAAAACACTGAATGATGTAAGGGCATAATTCGTGAAGTACTATCACTATATAGAGTTTGTACTTTATGGTATAAATTTGGAAATTCTCCAAAAAAATATATTTTTCTATTGACAAAAAGCGATCCGTCTGTTAAAATACGATTGTTGCCTTGAAAGACAGAAGTTTGAGTTAATTTCTGGATTTTATTTTTTGCTGAAGCAATATGCTACTGTAGCTCAGTCGGTAGAGCAGCTGATTCGTAATCAGCAGGTCGTGTGTTCGAGTCACATCAGTAGCTCCAAAAATCCCACCTGTACAATCGGGTGGGGTTTTTGTTTATTCTCTTCCTGTAAAATTTTTTGTATGTGAATCGTAACGCCTATGGGATTTCTGTTATCCCATAGGTGAATTTTTAAAAGGGCGCTTCCCACCGGACTGGCCGGTTTGGGAAACGCCCTTTTTCCAATCTTATAAATTTTTGGGGAATAACTCGATTTTTAAAGATGCTTTCGTCCGTAAATGAAAATTTAGTCAGAACCCGCGGCAAAGCCAGGGGTTCTCATATTGCTAAATCATACAAGAGAAAATATGCGATGCTTCCGTATGGCATTATCCTACCTTTTACTCTACATAAATACCTTTTCTTTCAGTTTCCGGCTATGGGGATTTAACCGCCCAATGCGGAAAGAATGTCCTGAATGATGCCGTCATCGCCAAAGCCGCCGGCCTTGGTGATCAGCATCCGTACCGCACCGCCAGATTCCTCAAAAGCGCAGATCGGGATTCCCTCCTTAATCTGCGACAGAGGCCGGATCCCCCGGGAACCGTAAGCCCGCAGCACCTGTGCCGCCGTATCGCCGCCAAACACCGCAATCGCTGCATGGGGAATGTCCCCGGCCGCTGCATAGCAGAAATCCCCTAGAGCCTTGGAAATCCGCTGTGCCGCTTCCTCCGGCGCAATTCCCGCTTCTTTTGCGAGGCGGTCAAAAGCGTCCACATCCGCGCGGGTCACGGCACTCGCAACAACGGCGGTTCCGGAAGTCTGAATCGCCTGGATAACCTGCTCCCGCAAAATTTCCGGAATCGCTTCTCCGTTCCGGCAGACAGCAAGCTTTTCCTCCGGCGCAAGACAAAACACCGGGATCCCGTCCGCCCGCGCTTTTTGGAGCTGCTCCAGCGAGCGCGGATGGATCGATCCGGAAAGTACCAGCAGGCCGTCTGTTTTCACCGGAGATGAAAGCTCCCCCTTTTCCAGCGGGACGGCGCGATCAAGATATTCCGCAAAACCTGCGCAGCCTGCAAATACCGCCGCTTTGCCCCGCATCTTCTGCGCCAGACAATCCAGATCGCCGTCCATTTCGGCGTCTGCGAGGAAAATTCCTTCTCCGGACAGATCCTCCCAGCGCCTTGACACCGGCAGCGATGACTGTTCTGCGATAATCTCCGCCACATCGCTCGAATGAATCGGGTTCAGAGCATCGCGGGCATAGGCGGTCTCCGTAAGCGGACTCCCGTCCACATACTGAACGCCGTTGCTGGTGATCCGTCCAAGCTTCGGGTAAGCCGGAGCAAAGCAGAGCTTTTCCGCTCCAAATCCGCGCATGGCCCCCTCCAGCTCCGCACCAATATTGCCGCGGAGCGTGGAGTCGGTTTTCTTGTATAAATACGCCGATCCTGCCTCCCGCGCAAGACGCGCCAGACGGAACGCCGCTGCGCGCGCCTGCTCCGGCGGGAGGTGGCGGGACTGCATATCAATCACTAAAACGGCGCAGTCCCTGCTGAACGCTTCCTCTGCCCCTTCAAACGCCACATAAGCCGGAATCCCTTTTTCAGCAAACTGCACGCCCGTATCCAGAGCGCCGGTGAAATCATCCGCCAATACTGTAAGGATCATCGCTCTCCCCCATTTTCCGCGGCCAGGCCGCTTGCTTTTATACCTTGATCAGTTCGTACTCGCGGCTGCCGAGACCGATCTTCTCCGCGTGCTCCAGGCAGGTCCTCCAATCGGTATCCGGCATACTGTTGATAAAGTGGTCGTGATGATCGTGGAAACCTTCCTCGTGCATGAAATCGTCGAGCCGGGAATTCGGCAGGGCCGGCATCTTGTTGCAGGCATCGGCACACGCCTGATCCAGCGCGACCGGATCGAAGCTCGCAAACATTCCGATATCCGGCAGGATAGGCGCGTCGTTTTCAGCGTGGCAGTCGCAGTACGGGGAAATATCCATCACCAGACTGATGTGGAACGCCGGACGGCCATCGACAACCGCCTTGGAATATTCCGCAATCTTACGGTTCAGATCGTCGTTCGCGGAGGAATTGCTGTTGTAGATCGCGTCAAAATTACATGCTCCCAGGCAGCGGCCGCAGCCCACGCACTTATTGTGATCAATCGACGCCTTGCGATCCTCACCAAAGCTGATCGCCCCGTGCGCACAGTTTCTGGCACAGGTACGGCAGCCCACGCACTTCGACTGATTCACGTCCGGCTTTCCGGAATTGTGCTGCTCCATCTTTCCGGCACGGCTTCCGCAGCCCATACCGATATTCTTCAGGCAGCCGCCGAAGCCGGTAGCCTCGTGGCCCTTGAAGTGGGTCAGCGTGATGAACACGTCGGCATCCATAACGGCACGGCCGATCTTCGCCGTCTTTACCAGCTCGCCGCCAACCACCGGGACTTCGACATCGTCCGTACCCTTGAGGCCGTCGGCGATGATCACCTGGCAGCCCGTGGAGAACGGCGTGAAGCCATTTTCATAAGCAGCCTCGATATGATCCAGGGCGTTCTTGCGCCGCCCTACATACAATGTATTGCAATCCGTCAGGAACGGCTTGCCGCCCAGCTCTTTGATGACATCCGCCACTGCTTTCGCATAATTCGGACGCAGATAAGACAGGTTGCCCGGCTCACCAAAATGGATCTTGATTGCCACAAGCTTGTTGTTCATATCGATTGTCCCAATCCCCGCACGGCGGATCAGCTTTTGAAGTTTCAGCAGCAGGTTGCTGCCGGCGAACACTCTCAAATCGCTGTAAAAGACCTGTGATTTTTTCATTACTTTCGGATTCCTCAGCTTTCTTTCAAAATAATCCGGCGGTTTTCTCGCCGCCCTTCTTC
>DVHF01000123.1 GCA_018712265.1 Candidatus Gallacutalibacter pullicola | reverse complement strand
GGCGCTTCCGGGACTGCCGACATCTGGTACCGGGTCCGTAAGACCTGGGCGGACGCTAAATCGCAGATCGGGGCTTTCCGCGTTCTGGAGAACGCGAAGAACTGCGCGGATGAGAATCCGGGATATAGTGTGTTTGATGTAAATGGTGTAAACATCTACACACCGGATACGGCAGCGTTTTCCCCGTATCTGGTGCGGGTGTCCATCACGGATCTGAATATCCGCAAAGGGCCGGGGACGGACTACGCCAAGACTGGGAAGTTTACCGGTAAAGGCGTATTCACCATCGTTGAGATGAAATCCGGCAAAGGCTCCACGGCTGGCTGGGGACGGCTCAAATCCGGTGCTAGATGGATATCGCTTGATTACTGTAAGAAGATCTGACAACAAATGTTTTTTCTCTGAGCCTGTGGGCATTCCTGTTTCTGGAGTGTTCACAGGCTCTTTTTTTGTTATGAGGTTAAAATCTGGCGCATATTTATTGACTGTGACTTAGGAGGTCTCAGTCATGGATAAATATCAGAAAGAGCAAATCAGGAGCCTTCGAAAAGAAGGTATGAGCTATGCGGAAATCGCAAGGCAGATCAACGTATCTAGGGATGCGGTCATATCCTTTTGCCGCAGGAACGGTCTGCAGGAAGTAAAGAAACCGACATCGGTCGTGAAAACAAATGCTACAAATGTCTGCCGCGAGTGCGGAAAGTCTCTGATTCAAGTTGACGGAATGAAACGGCGGGTGTTCTGCTCGAAAGAGTGCCGCGTCAAGTGGTGGAAAGAACATCCCGAACAGTTAAAGCACAAGGCTATGTACCAGTATACCTGTCCGCATTGCGGCAAGCTATTCTCTGCCTACGGTAATTCCAAGCGTAAATATTGCTCCCATGCCTGTTATATCTCCGATCGTTTCGGAGGTGGAGCGGATGAGTGAAGAGGAATTCCGTGCGGAGAAAATGTATCTTCTGTGCCTTGGGACGGCAAAGACGATGCTTGAAAAGGGCGTCATTTCTGAGGAAGAATTCACGAAAATTGATACAATGCTGCTCGAAAAATACAAGCCAACTTTGTCTACATTATTGTCGGGAAACCCCTTGATATAACTGGCTTTTAGAGTGATATATAGTGTCGGAAAGGAGTTGGTTTTATGCCGAAAATCACGAAAATCGAGCCGGGAATGAAGGCGCTTCCGGTAAAGAAAAAAGTTGCCGCCTACGCAAGAGTTTCCAAAGATACCGAGCGGCTGATGCACTCTGTTTCCGCACAGGTGAGCTATTACAGCGATCTCATCCAAAAGAATCCCGAATGGGAATACGCTGGCGTGTACGCAGACTTTGGCATAACGGGCACCCTCGTTGCGGGGCGCAGTGAGTTCGTCCGGCTGCTGGAAGACTGCGAAGCAGGAGAGATTGATATCATCCTTTGCAAGTCGATTTCAAGATTTGCAAGGAACACAGTTGATCTGCTGAATACGGTCAGACACTTAAAAGATATCGGTGTGGAGGTTCGGTTCGAGAAAGAGCAAATCAATTCGATGAGCGGGGATGGAGAACTGATGCTTTCCATCCTCGCTTCTTTTGCACAGGAAGAGAGCCGAAGCATTTCCGAAAATGTGAAATGGGGCATCCGCAAGCGGTTCAAGAACGGTGAAATCGGTGCGGCAAACAAGCACATACTCGGTTACCAGTATAACGATGAACAGAAAAAGTACATCATCATCCCAGAAGAAGCTGAGGCGGTCAGATGGATGTTTCAGATGTACATTGATGGCGTTACCCTGCGAGACATTGCGGACAGTATGAACAAGGCAGGTATCCGCACCACGCTGGGTAACGACTTTCAGGAAGCGTCGGTGCGGCAACTGATTTTCAACGAGGTTTATGCCGGGGACATCCGCAGACAAAAGTGCTACATCGAAGATCCCATCACAAAGAGGAAAGTACCGAATCGCGGAGAACTGCCGCAGTATTACATAACCGACAGCCATGAGGCAATCATTGACCGCAACACCTACGCAAAGGTCAAGGCAGAGATGGAGCGGCGTTCATCGTTGGTGAATCCGACATACTGCTTTACGGGAAAGTTCAAATGCGCCGTGTGTGGAGCAAATTTCACGAGGAAGAAGAGCAATGTCAGAGGAAAGGAGTATGTGGACTGGATATGCCGCAGCAAGAAAGAGCACAGGGTTACCTGTAAAAGCCACAATTATCCTGAACACAAGCTGATGGAGATCTGTGCGGAATTGATGGAGACGGACGGATTTGACGAGGCGGCTTTTACAGAATCGGTGAAGAGCATCACCTCGCTTGCGGATGGCAGTATCGAGATGCAGCTCTACGGTGGAGAGATCAGAAGGTGGCAGATGCCGCCCAAGCCGGTTAAGACGAAGAAAATAAAGCCGGAGAGCAAGCACCCAAGAAACCTGTTTGACGGAAAAATCTTCTGCGGCAAGTGCGGCAGACGGTTTGGCAGAGCCATGAGCGATACAACGGACGGCGGTCACCTTTACTGGTACTGCCGAGCAAAAAGCAACCACGGAAGTACATGCGACAGCGTCAATTATCCCGATAAGGAGATCAGAGACATCTTTTGCAGGGTCATGGGCAAGAAAACCTTTGACGAGGACTTCTTTACAAAGACGGTTGACCGCATGGTGGTTCAAGCCTCCGGCAGCATCGATTTCCATCTGAAGGACGGGACGGTCAAAACCTTTGAGACGCTCAAGCTGCGGAGCAACAGGCACGTGACAACATCCACGGATGAGTTCACGGGGATGATTCAGTGCGCTTGCTGCGGAAATCTATATCACAGATACTGCGGATACGGTAAGTACGTTTATTGGCGATGCTCCGGCAAGCACAAGGTAAGGACGGAATGCAATGGGCAGGACATGGCAGATTTTAATATCCGTAAGGTTTCAGCCTACATTCTCGGCATGGACGATTTTGACGGGAAAGCATTCACGGAGCAGATCGACCACATCACAGCATTGGAAGACGGAAGTCTGGTATACATTTTTAAAGACGGGAGGGCAAAAAAGTGGCAAAGAACGTAATCACAATACCTGCTACCATTAGCAAGTTCACAGCCTTTCCCCTCGGCAGCAGGGAAAAGCGGAAGGTGGCCGCCTATGCCCGCGTTTCAACGGACAGGGATGAACAGCTGACGAGCTACGAGGCACAGGTGGACTACTACACGAATTACATAAAAGGGCGCGAGGATTGGGAGTTTGTTGCTGTGTATGCTGACGAAGGCATAACCGGCTGCAATACCACACACAGAGACGGTTTCAGTTCTATGGTTGAGGACGCCCTGGCGGGAAGAATCGATCTAATCATCACGAAGAGCGTGAGCCGATTCGCAAGGAACACGGTTGACAGCCTCACGACCATCCGAAAACTGAAGGAGAGCGGGACAGAGTGCTATTTTGAGAAGGAGAACATCTGGACATTTGACGGCAAGGGTGAACTTCTTCTGACCATCATGTCCTCACTGGCGCAGGAGGAAAGCCGCAGTATTTCCGAGAACTGCACCTGGGGACAGAGAAAACGGTTTGCTGACGGAAAGGTCACCGTGCCATTCAAACGGTTTCTCGGCTACGACCGTGGCGAGGATGGAAACCTCGTGGTAAACGAGGAACAGGCGGTGATCGTTCGTAGAATTTACGGACTTTTCCTGCAGGGAAAAACGCCGTATGCGATAGCGAGGCAGCTCACCGAGGAGGGTATTCCGACACCGGGCGGTAAAAAGAACTGGGGCAAGAAAACGGTCGAGAGTATTCTTACCAACGAAAAGTACAAAGGCGATGCCCTTCTCCAGAAGGTTTACACCACGGACTTCCTGACAAAGAAAAAGAAAAAGAACGAGGGCGAGGTGCCGCAGTACTATGTGGAAGGAAACCATGAACCCATTATCCCACCCGCACAATTCGACAGGGTGCAGAAAGAGATGCAGAGACGATGCGGTGATACGGACCGGCATGGCTGTGTGAGCATTTTCTCCAGTAAAATCCGATGCGGTGACTGTGGTGGCTTTTACGGCTCTAAGGTGTGGCACTCCAACGATAAGTACAGAAAAGTCATATGGCGGTGCAACCACAAGTACGATGACGGAAATCAATGCTCCACGCCGCATTTGGACGAGGACACCATCAAGGCATTGTACCTCAAGGCTCTGCAGATTCTCGGAGAGGAGCGGGACGAGATTATAGCCACCTTTGAATCAATCAAGGACGAGATGTATGACACCACAGATATGGAAAAGGAACAAGCTGCATTGCATGAGGAGGTCATGGTAGTGACGGAAATGGTCGAGCAGTGCATCAGCGAAAACGCCCATGTCGCACAGAACCAGAAGGATTATCAAAAGAAGTACGATGCCCTTTCCGAACGCTATGACAGGACAAAGGAACGGCTGGATAAGGTCAGTGGCAGGATCATGGAGCAGCAGGCAAGGCGGGAAATGATCGAGGCGTTCCTTCGTGACCTGGCTGAGATGGATAAAGATGTGCAGGAATTCACGGATGACCTATGGTTCAACTTGCTTGACCATG
>DVHF01000122.1 GCA_018712265.1 Candidatus Gallacutalibacter pullicola | reverse complement strand
GGATTTCCAAGTCGAATTTTGTGGAAAAATATTCATAAAATGTATTTTTATGGATAAATGTTTGCAGATGGATTTTTTTATCCTCACAGAATATGAAAAAACGTGGAGAGGCTTTCACGAATTTTGGTGCTGGAATTTTTGTTCTGAAAAAATCATACATATAAGGGAGGGGGGACAGGGATGCTGAACTATATCTGGGCAGCGATGATTGGCTTGAGCTTTTTATGTGCGGCGCTTACGGGGCGGATGGAGGAATTATCGGCGGCTGCTATTTCAGGAGCGCAGAGAGCTGTAGAGCTCGTTTTTTCCATGACAGGGATGCTCTGCCTGTGGACGGGGCTGATGAAAATTGCGGAAGCGGGCGGCCTGACGGAGGTGCTGGCACGCCTGTTTGCACCGCTGCTGCGCAGACTGTTTCCGAAATATGCGCAGGATCCTCCGGTGCAGGAAGCAATTTCGATGAATCTTGCGGCGAATCTGCTGGGATTGGGAAACGCGGCCACACCACTGGGGCTTGCCGCGATGAAAGAGATGGCCTCCCGTTCCGGAAATCCCGGCACGGCGGATGACGGTATGGTGATGTTTGTGGTGATCAACACGGCGTCCATCCAGCTCATCCCGGCGACAATGGGCGCGCTGCGTGCGTCGTTTGGAGCAGCCCGGCCGTTTGATATTCTTCCGGCAGTGTGGGTGGCGTCGGTGGTGTCGCTGGCCGCCGGGATCGCCGCCGCGTATCTTCTGGGAAGGAGGAAGCATGGCTGATTTTTCGGGCTGGATCCTCCCAGCGGCGATCTGCTTGATTATCGCGTGGGGATTCATAAAGGGCGTTCCTGTATTTGATCGGTTCCTGGAGGGCGCGAAAGAGGGGTTGCAGACAGCAGTATCCATTTTACCGCCGCTGGTGGGGCTTCTTCTGGGGGTGACGATGCTCAGCGCATCGGGCGCGCTGGATATGCTGTGCGCATTCATTTCGCCCGCAGCGGAGTGGATGGGACTGCCGCCTGAGACGATGCCGCTTGCGCTGCTTCGTCCCATTTCGGGGAGTGGCTCATTGGCGATTCTGTCTGATATTTTTGAGCGAAACGGGCCAGACAGCTTTGCAGGACGTGTCGCGTCCGTAATGATGGGATCAACGGAGACTACATTTTACGCGATTGCCGTTTATTTTGGATCGGTAGGGATAAAAAAGACGCGTCATGCTGTTCCGTCCGCTCTGACGGCTGATTTGGTAGGATATTTCATGTCAGCCGCAGCGGTACGGATGTTTTTTGCAGGATAGTTTGGACGAAGGGCTGTCACAGAGGACGGAACGGTGAGAATAAATTTTGTTATTTGCAAAGCTGGAAATGTGTGGTATAATATCCGCAGAGCACCACAAACGCGGGCGTATCGGCTCAGTTGCGCACTAAGCTGGGCGGAGGCAACGACGCCTGCGCGTTCTGCCCACCGCAGGTGTGGTATAATGTCCGCAGAAAGGCTGCAACGCGGGCGTCTAAGCCCAATCACGCACCTAGCTAGGCGACCGTAGGGAGCGTGCGCGTTCTGCTCACCGCAGGTGTGGTATAATATCCGCAGAAAGACTGCAACGCGGGCGTTATAGCCTAATCGCGCACCCAGCCGGGCGACCAGAGGGAGCGAGCGCGATCTACGTGCAGGCTTAGCCTGCTGCCCACCGCAGGTGCGTGGGCATTTTAGCCCGATCATATCACTAAGCCAGGCGGAGGTACGACGCGTTGCGCGTTCTGCTGACCGCAGGCACGGTACAATATCCGCAGAAAGTTATAAACGTGGGCGTTTTAGCCCGATTATAATCACTAAGCTGGGCGACCGGAGGGAGCGTGCGCGTTCTGCTGACCGCAGGTCCAGGCGTGGAGGTAATTTATGAAATGTCCTTATTGTGGGGATTCAGAAAGTAAGGTAATCGATTCCCGGCCGACGGACGAGGGTGAACGCATCCGCCGCCGGAGGGAATGTCTGAAATGCGGGAAGCGTTTCACTACCTATGAGGTGATCGAAACAGTTCCGCTGATTGTAGTAAAAAAGGATAAATCCCGGGAGACCTTTGACCGCGGCAAGCTGCTTGGCGGTATGCTTCGGGCATGTGAAAAGCGTCCTGTTCCGCTCGATGTGCTGGAGGATGCAGTGGATCAGATTGAATCAAAGCTGCAAAGCTCTCTGGAACGGGAAATCCCATCCAGTACGATCGGCACGCTGGCGATGGATAAGCTCAAGGAGATCGACGAGATCGCCTATGTCCGTTTTGCGTCGGTATACCGTCAATTTACGGATATCAACAGTTTTATGGACGAGCTGACAAAGCTGATTAAAAAGGATTAACCGTTTTCCGAGGTTGTGTTCCGGAAAGCCAGATCAAAGAAAAACAGAAGGGTGTCCGATCTGCCGGCACCCTTTTTTCGTATGTTTTGGGGATACTAGAGCTTATCCGGCAGAATAGCGGGTTGGATTTTTAAAAATTCGTCCTCAAAATCGACGATATCATGAAATAAGACCTAAAATCCGTATTTACAAGACTTCCCGGAAATTGTATACTAGAAAGCAATAAGGACCGATAAAACAGTAGGAGGAAATAGCCTTGAAGGAATATGTAATCCTGACGGACGCAACGTGCGATCTTTCGCCGGAGCTGCTTGACGAAATGGGGATCGGCGTTATCCCGATGGAATTTGAGATGGGTGGAGAAATTTTCACCCACTATCCGGACGCACGCCAGATGGGACTGCACGAATTTTACGACCGCATCCGGCAGGGACAGATGCCAAAAACGACACAGATTAACCGCTCTGTGTATGAGAAGTATTTCGGAGAGATTCTGTCCACAGGCAGGGATATTCTGTATGTCTGCTTTTCGTCCGGCCTGAGCGGAACCTATCAGGCGTCGCGCCTGGTGGCAGAGGAAATGGAAAAGAATTATCCGGGAAGCCGGATCGTGATTGTGGATTCCCGCGCTGCGTCAGTAGGCGAGGGAATGCTGGCCCTTGCCGCCGTGCAGGAAAAGGAGAAGGGACTGTCCATTGACGAAGTGGCAAGCCGCCTTGAGAGCCTGCGGGATCATGTCTGCCATTGGTTCATGGTGGATGATCTGAACCATCTGCACCGGGGCGGACGCGTCTCGGCCATGACGGCGTTTGCCGGTTCCGCACTGGGCATCAAGCCGATTCTCCGCGTAGATGAAAAGGGCGAGCTTCCGCTTGTCCATAAGGTGCGCGGCAGAAAAAAGGGCATGGAAAAACTGCTGGAAATCATGGAAAATACCATTACGGATCCGGAAAACCAGACGGTCTATATCGTTCACGCGGACTGTCCGGAGGACGCCAAGGAGCTGCGCCGTCTTGTCAAATCGAAAGTACACGCAAAGGAATATCAGACGGTATGTCTCGGCCCGATTATCGGTACGCATACGGGTCCTGGACTTCTTGCGCTGATTTATTTCGGCACGGAAAAATAAGGACGGATAGAGGAGAAGGCTATGAAGGAACGTGGGTTTGCCTGCGCCAGTGTGACGCGCAAGGCGGAGAACAGTGTAAAATCCGGACATCCGTGGGTGTACAATACAGAGATTACAGGCGTAGAGGGAAATTGTGAAAACGGCGATCTGGTAGATGTCCGAAGTCCGCAGGGAAAATATCTGGGAACAGGATTTTTTAATGAAAGATCGAAAATCAGGATCCGGATCATTTCCACTAATTCTAATGATAGGTTTGACGCCGCCTTTTATGAACGCCGTCTGCGCTATGCGTGGGAGTACCGCAAAACCGTGATGAGGCCGGAGGATCTTGCCTGCTGCCGTCTGATTTTTGGGGAGGCGGATCACTTCCCCGGACTGACGGTAGATCGTTTCGGCGATATCCTCGTCACCCAGACGCTTTCCCTTGGCATTGAACGGATAAAGCACATGCTGTTCCCGCTTTTGTACAAGATTCTTACAGAGGACGGACAGGTGATCCGCGGCATTTATGAAAGAAATGACGTGGGCATCCGCGAGCTGGAGGGGATGGAGCAGAACAAGGGCTTTTTCCCGCTGGACGGCATAGAAACGCCGCAGTCTACGGCAACGGAGATCGTGGAGAACGGCATCCGGTATGGCGTGGATTTTGAGAATGGACAAAAGACCGGATTTTTTCTTGATCAGAAATATAACCGTCAGGCGGTGGCGAAAATCAGTCGCGGAAAACGGGTGCTGGATTGCTTTACGCACACAGGATCGTTTGCACTCAATGCGGCCGCGGGCGGCGCAGAGCACGTGCGCGCGGTGGATATTTCGGAGCCGGCGGTGGATTTGGCCCGCGAAAACGCGGAGCGCAACGGCCTTGCGGATCGGATGAGCTTTCAGGCGGCGAATGTATTTGATTTGCTGCCCGCAATCAGCCGTGCAGAGGGCTTCGATTTCATTATATTGGATCCTCCTGCGTTTACGAAATCGCGACAGACAGTGGAGAATGCGATCCGGGGATATAAAGAAATCAATCTGCGTGCGATGAAGCTTCTGCCGCGCGGCGGGTATCTGGCGACGTGTTCGTGTTCACATTTTATGACAGAGAAGCTGTTTCAGGATATGCTTCGGAGCGCGGCGTTTGATGCAGGCGTATCGCTCCGGCAGATAGAAGCGCGCCAGCAGGCGCCGGATCATCCCATTCTGTGGAATGTTCCGGAGACAAACTATCTCAAATTCTACACGTTCCAGATCGTATGAGGGAGCGCCCTGCCCGGGCGGAGCGGGGATATTTGAAGCCGAAGGCTTCATGATCTATCGGACCTTGCAGGTCCCGGCGAAAGGGGCGTTCGGGCCGCCCCCTAACACCCCCGGCCCATCCTTTTCTTCTGGAAGAAAAGGATGCAAAAGACCATTTAAGGGGGACTCCTGTCCCCCTTAAAGATTCCCCTGCTGGGGAGCCCTCTGGCCGTGTCCCCAGACCCCACGGCCGGGAAACTATGAGGTAGGATCAAGCGTATCAAGAGTACAGAAACGCGCACCCTGTTGCCGGATAATCTTGCATTTTGCCGGGCTCTTTCAATATGATACAACTGCCCGGCAGACTGATTCGCCTGTTTCGGGCGCGAGATATTCGGAATCCTCGGAGTGTAACCTCCTCCTGCTTCGCGCTGACCGGGCAGGATGCTGACAACGCTAAGGGCCTGCGGCCTAACGCTTACCAGAGGGGATCTTCCGGCAGAGCGGCACGATCAAGCTGGAACGCGCGTCTTTCCGGCTTGCGGCAATCATAATCCCTGACCAGCTTCCCACCGCGACACAGTATTTGAAGTTACCGGCATTTCAGCGACCGGAGGGAGCGCTCCGCGTTCTACGTGCAGGCTTAGCCTGCCTTAGCCTTGAATTTACATATTGTTAAACTATTGGCGAAGGGGATATAGTATAATGGATGCAAAGGGAGCGGATGAGGAGGATTTTTCGTGTTTGGATATGTCAGGCCGCAAAAATCAGAGCTTCTCGTGCGCGAATTTGAGCAGTACCGCGGCGTCTACTGCGCGCTCTGCAAACAGCTGGGAAAAAGCTATGGAGCGCTTTCCAGAATGACGCTCAGCTACGACTGTACCTTTCTGGCAATGCTGCTGATGGGCCTGTCCGGCTCTCCGGCAGGCTTTGAAACGGGACGGTGCGTTGTTAATCCATTAAAGAAATGCACATACTGTACCGGGGAAAGAAAAGAACTGATCTACGCGGCGGCGCTTTCAGTCACCATGACCTGGCGCAAGCTCAAGGACGATTTAGCAGACGACCGCTTGCCGGGAAAACTTCGGGCCTGTTTGATTCTTCCCTTGCTGGCACGGGCGCATAAGAAGGCCGCGCGGGAATATCCCGAAATGGAACGGCTGGCGGCGGCGCTGGCGCAGGGCCAAAAGGAAGCGGAGCGGTTCGCAGAAGCTTCCGTGGATATGTGCGCTGAGCCGACAGCCGCAATGCTCGCGGGAGTCTGCCGGAATGCGGCCCAAGACGAAACGCAGGGACGGCTCCTGGAGCAGTTTGGATATTTCCTGGGCCGGTGGATCTATCTGATGGATGCCGCCGACGATCTGGAAAAGGATCTGAAAGAGGGCGCATTCAACCCGCTGATCCGGAAATTTTCCCTGACCGCGGAAAGCGGAGAGGAAGAAATCCAGGCGGCGCGGGAATGGTGCAATGGCGCACTGAATTTTTCGCTGGCACGGGGACTGGAGGCTTTCCAGCTTTTTGATTTTGAGCAGTTCAGCCCGATTCTCACAAATGTGGTGCGGCAGGGACTGCCGGAGATGCAGAAACTGCTTTTATTCAACCGTCCGGAAAAGGACGCGAAGAAGAAAAAGCTTTCTTGAGATAGAAAAGGGTGATCCGGAAACCGGAGCCCATCCGATGAAGGAGAGAAAAAAATGACAGATCCGTATAAGGTTTTGGGAGTATCCCCCAGCGCGACGGATGACGAGGTGAAAGCGGCATACCGGGAATTGGCAAAGAAATACCATCCTGATAACTATGCCGGAAGTCCTCTGGCTGATTTGGCAAACGAAAAGATGAAAGAGGTCAATGAAGCCTACGATACCATCATGCAGCAGCGCAAGAACGCAAAGACGTCTGGACAGACGGGCGGCTATGCGGGGCAGCAGCCCGGCGGAGGGTATACCGGCGGATACAGCGGGAATTTTTACGGGAACCAGTCCGGCTTTAACGATGTGCGCAGCCTTCTGATGGCTGGGCGCATGGCGGACGCGGAGCAGATTCTCAACGGCGTCCCGATGGAGGGACGCAACGCGGAATGGTTCTTCCTGAAAGGCACGGTCCTGTACCGCCGCGGCTGGCTCGAGGACGCCTACAACCACTTCTCCCGCGCCTGTCAGATGGATCCGGGCAACGCGGAATACCGCGCCGCCATGAATCAGGTGACGAACCAGCGCGGCGGGATGTACGGCGGATACAACCCCAACGCCGGTATGGGCGGCGGGACGGCTGGCTGCGGCCCGTGCGATGCCTGCTGCGGCCTGATGTGTATGGATAGCTGCTGCGAATGCTGCGGCGGCGATCTGGTTCCCTGCTGCTGACAGGAATGATTTGTAGCGATAGATTGGGAGGATCCTTGCATTGAAGAACCAGAGAACATCCCCGGCGGCTCCGGCCGCATTCTGCGGCATGGCGGTGGCGCTGGAAACGGCGCTGATGTTCCTCACAGGCCTGATGCCGACAGCTACTTATTCGCTGCCCGCGCTGGCTGGGCTTGTGGGGATTGTGATTGTGGTGGAGCTGGGAGTAAAATGGGCGTGGCCGGTTTACGGCGCTGCGTCGATACTGTCAGCGCTGATTGCGCCGGATAAAGAGGCCGCGGCGCTGTACGTATTGTTTTTTGGATGCTATCCCATTTTGAAAGCGATTGTGGAACGCCGGTGGCGGCGGTGGACGCAGTGGATATGCAAGCTGCTGATTTTCAATGCGGCGGCCGTGCTGTATTATTTTATTGCAACCCGGGTGCTCGGCGTGCCGGAGGAAAGCTTCTGGACCTTTGGAATCCTGCTGCCGGCAGTGCTGCTCGTGGCAGGAAATCTGGTGTTCCTGCTATACGATTATGTGGTGTCCGGATTGGTGCGTGTGTATTGGCAGCGGCTGCACGGGCCGGTTTCCCGGATACTCCGGTGATGGATGGATAACCCAAGTTGAACAGCTGCGGCGGAAACAGAAAAACGAGGGGGCTTTCAGAGCCTCCTTTTTGCCTTTTGTTCGGAAAAAGCGGCCGTGTCTTTGAATTTTTCTTGACTTTCCGCGTAGATCCGTTTTATTATAATATTATATGCTTTTCTGTTTTCCGCGCGGACAGAAGGGCGGGGATCGTCAGAGGGAACCATAGGGACAGCGCGGAGAAACGGCGGTCTTAAATAAAATGAACAGTCATCTTTCCGTTCGGATACGGGAAAAAATGCCGGGGTTTTCCAAAGGGCAGAAGCTGATAGCCAAGTACATTGAGGAGCACTACGACAAAGTAGCCTTTATGACGGCCTCCCGCCTGGGGGCGACTGTTGGGGTGAGCGAATCCACAGTGGTGCGTTTCGCGACGGAGATCGGGTATGCCGGGTATCCGGAGCTTCAGCAGGCGATTCAGGAGATGATCCGCAGCAAGCTGACATCCGTGCAGAGAATGCAGGTCACGGCGGATCGGATCGGGGATTCCGATATTCTGGAATCCGTGATGAACCAGGATATCGACATGATCAAGAGGACGCTGGACGAGACCTCGCGGGAAGATTTTTACGCCGCAGCGGATGCAATCGTGTCTGCGCGGAAAATCTATATTATCGGGGCGCGCAGTGCGCTGGCTCTGGCGACCTTTTTGAATTACTACTTTAATTTGATTTTTCCGAATGTCCACCTCGTCAACTGTGCTAGCGAGGCGGAGATTTTTGAACAGATGATCCGGATCGACGAGCACGACGCCGTCATCGGGATCAGCTTCCCCAGATATTCGCGCAAGGCGGTCAACGCGATGGACTTCGCGTCCAAGCGCGGAGCCAAGGTGGTGGCGATTACGGACAGCACGCTTTCGCCGCTGGCGCGTCCGGCAGATTATCTGTTGCTGGCCCGCAGTGATATGGCGTCGTTTGTGGACGCGATCGCTGCGCCGCTGAGCCTGATCAATGCGTTGATTGTGACGACAGCCCTGCGGAAAAAGGACGAGGTGGCGGATATTTTCCGCAACCTTGAAGAAATCTGGGACGAGTATTCCGTCTATGAAAAGGTGGATGAAAAACCGAATTGAGCGGATATGATGTCATTGTAGCAGGCGGCGGCGCAGCCGGGATGATGGCTGCTGGCGCGGCGGCGGAGGCCGGAGCGCGGGTACTGCTGGTGGAAAAGAATTCCCGCCTGGGGCGCAAGCTGCGCATCACAGGCAAGGGGCGGTGCAACGTCACAAACCACTGCACCGTGCAGGAGGTCATCGCGAATACGCCGTCAAACGGCAGATTCCTGTATGGGGCGCTGTCGCGGTTCGGCCCGGCTGATATGGAAAGCTTTCTGGAGAACTTGGGCGTACCGCTGAAAGTGGAGCGGGGAAACCGGGTGTTTCCGGTATCCGATAAGGCACAGGATATTGTGGACGCGCTGGAATCGTACGTGCGGCGCTCAGGCGCGGAGATCGCAGAGGATCGTGTGGAGGAGCTTTGGATGGAGGACGGAACGGTCCGCGGCGCGAAGCTTGCACGGGCCGGGAGGATCGCCGCAGAGAGTGTGATTCTGGCATGCGGCGGCCTTTCCTATCCGGGGACAGGTTCCACAGGCGACGGCTACCGTCTGGCGCGCAGTGCAGGGCACACGATTCAGGAGCTTCGCCCGTCTCTGGTGCCGCTGGTGGCGGAGGATCCGGACTGCGCAGAGCTGCAGGGGCTGTCCCTGCGGAATATTGCCGTCAGGCTGGTGGATCAAAAGAAGAAAAAGGTGGTTTTCGAGGATTTTGGAGAATTGCTTTTTACGCATTTTGGGTTGTCCGGCCCGGTGATCCTGAGCGCGAGCAGCCACATCCGCGAGATGGAGCCGGGACGGTACAGGATTCTGATCGATCTCAAGCCGGGTTTGACGCCGGAGCAGCTGGATGCGCGGCTGCTGCGGGATTTTGAAAAGAACATCAACCGGAATTTTATCAATTCGCTCGACGCGCTTCTTCCAAGAAAGCTGATACCGGTAGCGGTGCGGCGTTCCGGGATACCGCCGGAGACGAAATGCAACGCGGTGACGCAGGAGCAGCGGCGCGGGTTTGGCGGGCTTCTCAAGGCTTTTCCGGTGACAATAAAGGGGTTCCGCCCAATTGCGGAGGCGATTGTCACCTCCGGCGGCGTATCGGTGAAGGAGGTCGATCCCCGCACGATGGAATCAAAGAAAACGCGGGGATTATATCTGGCCGGCGAACTTCTGGATGTGGATGCCTACACGGGCGGATTTAATTTGCAGATAGCTTTTTCAACAGGGCGGTTGGCCGGGGAAAGCGCCGGACGCAAAGGAGGAATCACAGGTGACAGCGATAGCGATTGACGGTCCCACCGGGGCCGGAAAAAGCACCATAGCGCGCCGGGCGGCGGAGAGGCTCGGGTTTATTTATGTGGATACGGGGGCGCTCTACCGCACAATAGGGCTTTCGATGCTGCGGCGCGGGATCGATCTCAGCGACGCGGCGGCGGTAGCTGCGGGTCTGGATGGGCTGAAAGTGTCCCTCCGGTTCCAGGACGGCGAGCAGCGTGTTCTGCTGGGGGATGAGGACGTGAGCGGGGAGATCCGCACGGCGGAGGTCTCGATGGCGGCGTCGAAGGTATCGGCAGTCCCGGCGGTGCGGGAATTCCTGTTCCAGCTTCAGCGGGATATGGCGAAGTCGAATAATGTGATCATGGATGGACGCGATATCGGGACGGTTGTGCTCCCGAACGCCGATGTCAAGATTTTCCTGACAGCGTCGCCGGAGATCCGTGCCCGCCGCCGTTTTGAGGAGATGATCGCGAAAGGGATGCAGACGACGTACGAGGAGGTGCTCTCCGACCTGGAGCAGCGCGACTATAACGACACGCACCGCGCGATTGCGCCGCTCAAACCGGCCCCGGAGGCCGTCACCATCGATACCTCAGGGGATACCTTTGATCAGGCCGTCGAGCGTGTACTTGCTGTGATTCGCGGCTCCTGAGTCTGGACTTCTAGTTCTGGGCTTCGCCCATTTAGGGGACTATGCGTCCCCTAAGACCCCGCACCGGGCCGCCCCGCACGCGGGCCGTCCCCTTTTGTCACTTCGTGACATTTCCCCCGCGCTGCGGGGGAATCTTCCCGGACCCATTCCGCCTACCCTCGCGGGGAATCTTTACCATTGCTCCCGTGCAGGAGGTTCAATAGAGGGATCTCCCCTTTGTTACCTTGTGGTATTTTTTTCGTGCAGGGGGGATTCTTCCAAAATCCGCTCCGCCTGTCTCCGCAGGGTGATCGGGATGCAGTACCGTGACACAGGTTAAAAATATCTCCCTGGGGAGGAAAGCAGCGATGAAATATACGTTTTTATATGCGTTTGGAAAGTTCCTGACGCCGCTTTTGCGAATTTTAATGCCGATACATATCAGCCACGCGGAAAATCTTCCAAAGGAGGGACCGGTTGTTGTATGCTGCAATCATGCGGCGTACAAGGATCCGATCATGGTTTCGCTGGCGTGCCACAGGCAGGTGAGGTATATGGCAAAGGCGGAATTGTTTCAGAATAAATTGATTGGAAAGCTGCTGAAAGGCTTTGGCGCGTTTCCGATCCACCGCGGACAGGGGGATTCTGACGCGCTCAAGGTGGCGAGGGAGATCCTGGAAAAAGGAGAAGTGCTCGGAATTTTCATAGAAGGGACGCGTTCCCGGACAGGAAAGCTTGGCAAGCCGAAGCCCGGGGCCGTGATGCTGGCCTATGAGACAAATTCCCCGGTGCTTCCGGTGTGCATCACTGCAAAGGACGGGAAGCAGCCGCGTCTGCTGCACCGGGCGAATATCTCCTTTGGAGAGCTGATCCCCCCGGAAGGACTGGGAATCAAGGAGCCCACTGCGATGGATTACCGCCGCGCCAGCCGGTTGGTGATGGATAAAATCCAGGAGCTCCGCGATCAGGATGAAGCCTGGTTCCATCGCAAATGAGCGGCCTTTATCGAACAGGAAAGCTTTTGCTGGCGCCGGTTCTCCGGGCCGGCTTCCGGCTCCGGGTGGACGGGGCGGAAAATATCCCGGCGGAGGGAGGCTTCGTGCTGTGCTGTAACCACAGATCGGTGTATGATCCGTGTCTGCTGGCAGCAGCGTGTCCAAGGCCGATCCGTTTCATGGCGAAATCGGAGTTGTTTGAGGAGCACGGGAAAGCGGTCAAAAAACTGCTGCTTGCGCTCGATGCGTTTCCGGTACGCAGGGATTCCGGCGACGCGGAGGCTGTCAGGACGGCGGTGTCAGTTTTGAAAGAGGGCGGTGTGCTTGGCATTTTCCCGCAGGGGAGATGTGTTCCCGAGGGTGTGCTGTTTCAGGCAAAGGCCGGCGCAGCACTGATCGCGGAGAAAGCCCGTGTGCCGGTGCTTCCGGCGTGTGTTTCGTGTCAGGGTCCTCTGCGGCCGCTGAGCCGTGCAGCCATTCGGTTCGGGACGGTAATCCCGTATGCGGAGCTGTTCCCGGATGGAGCGCGGAAACGGGTAAGGGAGGCTTCCCGAAAAATCGCGGAACAGATAAATCTGCTTTTGGAGGAAAAGGTTTGAAGATTACAGTGGCAAAATCCGCCGGTTTCTGCTTCGGCGTGAACCGGGCGGTGGAAATGGTTCTCAATCTGCTGAAGGATGGAAAAAAGGTCTGGACACTCGGACCGATTATCCATAACCCGCAGCTGGTGGAGGAGCTGGAACAGAAGGGGGTGCAGATTGCAGGACATCCGGAGGATGTCGCTGCCGGAGGGACGGTTGTGATCCGATCCCATGGCGTACCACGCAGTACGCTGGACGAGCTGCGGTCGCTTGGACTGGAGTACGCAGATGCGACGTGTCCTTTTGTGGCGAAGATTCACAACCTTGCGGCACAGGCGGCTGAAAGGGGAGAGGTCCTTCTGATTGCCGGGAACCCGGATCATCCGGAGGTACAGGGGATCACAGGGCATTGTCCTGGAGAATATTTTGTATTCCGGGATGGAAAAGAATTGGAAGAATTGCTCAAAAATCATCCGGAATTAGAGCCAAAACCTGTTTGTGTTGTTGCGCAAACGACTTTCAGCGTGGCGGAATTAGAAAATTGTTTGGAAATCATCAAAAAGGTATGTACAAATACAACAATTTTTGATACAATATGTAATGCGACTGCACAACGTCAACAGGAGGCTGCTGAACTGGCGGCCCAATCGGACGTGATGATTGTCATCGGGGGGCGGCAAAGCTCCAATACGGCGAAGCTGAAAGACGTGTGCGAAAAAAGCTGCAGGACGTTCCTGATTGAAACAGCGGACGAGCTGCCGCTGGAAGCCCTGAAGGGGGCAAATTCCATTGGCATCACTGCGGGCGCCTCAACGCCTGCAAGCATTATAAAGGAGGTACTTGATACCATGACAGATTTTAAAGAAGGCACGGAAGCAATGGCGACGGAGGCCGAAGGCAACTTTGAGGAGATGCTCGAAGAATCTCTCAAGAGTTTAAATACAGACGAGAAGGTACACGGTGTTGTTGTCGGTATTACTCCCAATGAGGTTTACGTGGACGTTGGCAGAAAGCAGTCCGGTTTCATCCCGCTTGACGAGCTGGCGGCTGTTCCCCCGGCAAAGCCGGAGGATGTCGTGAAGATCGGCGACGAGATGGATCTGCTCATCATGCGCACCAACGACCAGGAGGGCACGATCATGCTTTCCAAGAAGCGCCTTGACGCCATCAAGGGCTGGGAGGAGATCGCTGAGGCTGAAAAGACCGGCGAGGTCCTCACCGGTAAGGTGATCGAGATCATCAAGGGCGGCGTACTTGCCGTCACCAACGGGATCCGCGTGTTCATCCCGGCATCCCAGGCGACCGCTTCCCGCGGCGAGCCGCTCGACGGCCTGCTGGGACAGGAGGTCAAGTTCCGCATTATCGAGGTCAACCGTTCCCGCCGCCGTGCGGTAGGCTCCATCCGTTCCGTCCTGCGCGACGAGCGCAAGGCACAGGCCGAGAAGTTCTGGGAGACTGCCGAGGAAGGCCAGGAGTTCGACGGCAACGTCAAGTCCCTGACGCAGTACGGCGCGTTTGTGGATCTCGGCGGCATCGACGGTATGGTTCACATCTCCGAGCTGAGCTGGAACCGCATCAAGCATCCGTCCGAGGTTGTCAATGTAGGCGATAACATCCACGTTTACATTAAGGGCCTCGACCGCGAGAAGGGCAAGATTTCCCTGGGCTACAAGCGTCCGGAGGACAACCCGTGGGAGATCCTCAAGAGAGATTATCCGGTTGGGACTGTCTGCGACGTTACCGTTGTCGGCATGACCGCGTTCGGCGCATTCGCACGCATCATCCCGGGCATCGACGGCCTGATCCATATTTCCCAGATTGCGGATCACCGCATCGAGAAGCCGCAGGATGTGCTGAAGATCGGCGACGTTGTCAAGGCAAAGATCACGGACATCGATTTCGATAAGCACCGTGTGAGCCTTTCCATCCGCGCGCTGTTGGAAGATGCTCCGGCAGAGGAAGCCGCTGAGGATACCGCTTCGGAGGAATAATTTCTTCGGAAAAAAAGCATATACAGTTTGGGCTGCGGGAGAAATCCCGCAGCTTTTTCTGTCAAAATATAGGGGCGTATCGGAAAAGTCAAACGCAGCGGCGAACATAAGGATGAATCTGTTGCAGGAGCATTGCCCGTGAACTCCGGCAATGCGAAAAACCGGCACGATGTTGGATTGGATTCCAAATGCAGGAGCGGTGTCAGCAAAATCTGACGGTTCATCATAATAAAATGAAGTTGGATGAGATTCCGGTGCAGGGCGATGGACGCAGTAGAATTGGCTGTGTTGGGGCTTCTCAGACGCGCCCGAATCGAGAGGGAGAATGGAAATGGCGGAGGCCAGGCTAAAGACCAATCTGGATACGAATTTCATAAAACTGATTGCGATTCTGTCGATGACGGTGGACCATGTTGGGAGCGCATTTTTTCCGGAATACCCGGCGTTCCGCTGGATAGGCCGGATCGCGTTCCCGCTTTTCTGCTACTGCATGACGGTGGGGATGCTGTATACCCACGATATCAAAAAGTACGCACTGCGTCTGGGCGCGTTCGCGCTGATTTCCCAGCCGTTCTGGATTCTTGCCTTTCACGCGGACGACATTGCGGGAAACCTGCTGAATCTGAATATCTTTTTCACGCTTCTGGTAAGCCTGCTGTCGGTGTGGGGCTTCAAAGAGAAAAAATGGTGGCTGTTTGCCGCCGGGCTGATCCTGCTGAATGTGATCAACTTCGATTATGCCATGACGGGCCTGATCCTGATGCTGATCTTTTATCTTTGCAGGAATAAGCCGTGGCTGGGCGCCGTTATTTATGCGATCACCTATCTGCCCGCGCTGTGGGGCGGTTCTTTGGAGGATCCCCTTGCGCTCAAAATAGGGGATTGGGCGATTGGATTTGAAATTTTTGCCCTGCTGGCGCTGCCGTTTATTTATGCTCATACGCGGCTCAATCCCAGAGTTTCAAAGTGGTTTTTCTATATTTACTATCCGGCGCATCTGCTTGTTATTTTCCTGATAAAAATGATTCTGTGAAATGAAAAGTCCCTCTGTCACACATTTTTGCCGTTTTGTATAGTATGGTAGAGGGAGGGATGAAGGATGAAGCATCGGATCAGCTATTGCCCCAGAGGGCGAAAATACCGCGGAGAGCGTGTCCGTAGGCGGAAATGGCCCTGGCTGCTTGCCGGTTTGGCCGTGGTACTGCTCTCTCCCATTTTCCTGTGGGAGAACGAACTGTCGCCAGTGGCGGCGGATCTGGCCGCAAACGAGGCAAAACGGGCGGCCGCGCAGGCAGTGAGCGAGACGGTAGAGGAAGTGCTGCACAATAGCGGTATCGATGGGGATTCCTTTGTCTCGATTGAAAGATCCTCAGAGGGCGAGGTGCAGACCGTCTCCGCGAATATCGCGGAAATGAACCTGCTGCGTGCGGAGATTGCAAGCGCAGTTGAAGAAAAAATAGAGGGCGGACACGTACAGATAGGCGTGCCGATCGGTACGCTGACGGGCAATTCCTTCCTGCACGGGAAAGGGCCGGAGATCCCTGTGACAGTGACGCTTGCAGGGAACGCGGAGGTCGATTTTGAAAGCGGCTTTGAGTCGGCGGGCATCAATCAGACTGTGCACCGCGTCATATTAAAGGTACATACGGGCGTCTATACCTTTTTGGAGAAGGAGCAGGCACAGGAAATAGAGCTTTCCATCCCTGTTGCGGAGACGGTGATTGTCGGCGATGTGCCGCAGACGGCTTTATTTTCCATGAACCCGACAGCGTAATCGCCGTTTGATCCGCTTATTGAGTGCCGGCGGCCCGTTGCTCAGCAGGCTGATTTTGTCAGGAACTTCCGGTGGAATTTGAAAGTATTATCAGGCGGTACGGAAAGGATTTTCACCGCCTGATGCAGTTCCTGTTTGAAATGGAATCGAAAAAAAGTTGTCCAGTTTTTTGAAAAGGCTGGAAATTCTATCAGCTTTGTGGTAGAATATGCACAGAGATCGGCCAAGCCTGGACGCGCCATTAGGCCGGGCGGAGGTTACGACACGTGCGTAATCTGCCCGCCGCAGGCGTGTGATATATCTACAGTGTGTTGCAAACGCGGGCGTCTTGGCCTGATCGTACCATCAAGCCGGGCGGAGGTTACGACGCGTGCGCGATCTGCCCGCCGCAGGCGCGTGATATATCTACAGTGTGTTGCAAACGCGGGCGTCTTAGCCTGATCGTATCATTAAGCCGGGCGGAGGTTACGACGCGTGCGCGATCTGCTGACCGCAGGCGTGTGATATATCTAGAGAGTATTGCAAACGCGGGCATCTTAGCCTGATCGTACCATCAAGCCGGGCGGAGGTTACGACGCGTGCGCGATCTGCTGACCGCAGGTCCGCGGGGGAATTCTGTGCATGAAGTTCGAAATAGTAGGGCAAACATTATACCGGTATTTTTCGCAAAACCGTTTTTTCAGAGTGCTTCTGCCGCTGGATGCAGTAATTTTACTGGCTGCGGCTGTTTTGCATCTGGTTTCCTTTTTTATTGATTTAGGCAGTTTTATTCAGCAGATTCTGACCTTTGGATTTATTCTGGGAGCGATTTTGTCCTTTTCCAAAAGCAATTATCTGATGCTTACAGCCGGATTTGGGCTTTTGGCACTGAGAAATGTGTTCCTGTTTTTTTATATTCTTTTAGGGTATCGTGAATTCCCCTGGAGTGTGATGCTGTCCCTGGCAGTCTACGGGTTGCTGACGCTCCAGTCTTATAAAAAGTCTCTCAAGCTTAATTTGGGATAATGGAAAAGGAGAGTTATCTATGGCAGGAAAATGGACTGACAAAGTAAGTGCGTTTACTCAAAATGCTGTTTCCAAGAGCAAAGAGCTCGCGGAGATCACGCGGCTGAATCTGAGCATCAGCAACGCAGAAGAGCAGATCCGAGGACTGAAAACGGAGATCGGTTCTTATGTAGTGGATCACCAGTTGATGACAGATGTTCCGGAAATTCAGGAGATTTACGGGAAATTGAATACCCTCCAGCGGAGTATCGATGAAAGCCGCGAGCGCATCCACGCTCTCAAAAATGTAAACATCTGCTCCAACTGCGGTGCGGAGGTGTCGCGTGAAAGCAGATTCTGCGATCGCTGCGGCCAGCCGATCCAGCGTCCGGAGCCGTATGCGGCGGAACAGGAAGCGCCTGCACAGAAATTCTGTCCCAACTGCGGACAGGCACTCTCTATGGATGCGGCGTTCTGCAGCAACTGCGGCGCGAAATTTTGATCATTGTTGTTTTTAAATAATTGCCGGCGTATACATATGAAAAATCCCCGGATCTGTTCAACCCTGACAGATCCGGGGGTTTGTTTTTAAATCAGTTCTGATTACCGAACAGAGAACCGGTAAATGGTGGTGGTGTGGTATTCCTGACCCGCCTCAACAACGCAGGACGGGAAATTCGGATGGTTCGGCGTATCCGGGAAATACTGTGTTTCCAGGCAGAACGCATGATGCGGAAGCATAGCCGTGCCATTCTTACCTTTGAGACCCTCCGGGAAGCTGTTTGCGGTGAACAGCTGGACGCCCGGCAGATCGGTGAGAACCTCCATCACGCGGCCGCTTTCCGGATCATAGGCTTCCGCGATTTTCTCCACGCCGTCCCCTTTGCGGGAAATCACAAAGTTGTGATCAAAGCCGTGGATGGAATCCATCAGGCAGGCGGTAGCATCGATATCCTGACCGATCGGCTTGCCCTTGGTAAAATCGAGCGGAGTTCCGGCGACAGGAGCGAGCTCTCCGGTGGGGATAAGAGAGATATCGGTGACAGTATAACGATCCGCGTTGATCTGGAGCACAGTATCGCAGATATCGCCGCCGTCGTAGCCGCGGAGGTTAAAGAACGAATGGTTCGTAAGATTCACGATGGTTTTCTTATCGCTGACGGCCTTGTAATCGATTTCCAGCGCGTTGTCCTTGGTAAGCGTGTAGGTGACCTTCACCTGGAGCGTGCCGGGGAAACCGCCCTCGCCGTCGGGAGCAGTGAGGGAGAGGCACATGGAGGGGCTGTCGCCGTCGGAGACGGAATCGATGGTCCAGATCTGCATGGAATAGCCGTTAGGACCGCCATGCAGCTGATTGACGCCCTCGCTGGGGATCAGCTTAATGATTTCGCCGTCAAGCGGGAACTGGGAGTTGGCAATGCGGTTGCCGTAACGGCCCACCAGCGCACCCTGGAAGTTGCGGTAAGCGGAATATTCCTCAGCGGAATCGTGGCCGAGGACAACGTCCGCAAATTTGCCGTCGCGTCCCGGAACAAGCAGGCTGACGATTCTCGCGCCGTAAGTAGTCACAGCGAGGGTGCAGCCGGAAGCATTCTTCACGGTGATCAGTTCAGCGGGCTTGCCGTCCACTGTGGAGCCAAAGGGTTTTCTTTCAATACTCATTTTTAATTCCTCCTACAAGGTTAATCCTGGCAGGCTAAGCCTGCACGTAATACGCGCCGCGCTCCCTCCGGTTGCTGAAATGGCGATAACCTTGAACATTCTGTCGCGGCAGAAGCACGGGATCTTCGATTGTTATTTCCCCTGATTAACAGCCAAGGAGAGCGGCGCCGATGATCCCGGCGTCGTTGCCGAGCTGGGCGCGGCAGATTTTGGTCTGCTTTTCGGCGTAGATAGAGAAAATCTGGGATTTGACATATTCACGCAGAGGGGCAAGGAGAGTTTCACCCTCGTTGCAGATGCCGCCGCCGATGCACAGGATGTCCGGCTGGAAGGTGTTGATTACATTGGCGATGCCGCAGCCGAGATATTCGATGTAGGTGTCGACAATTTTCTTCCCGACAGGATCCCCGGCGCGCATGGCGTCAAAGGAAGTTCGGCCGTTTACATTGTCCAGACTTCCGCCTGCGATCTGCCAGATAGGGGAATCCTGAGGAGCCTCCGCCATCATTTCCTTTGTTATGTTGATAAGGCCGGTAGCAGATGCGTAAGCCTCCCAGCAGCCGTTACGGCCGCAGGTGCATTTTCTGCCGCCAAAAACAATCACGTGATGCCCCATCTCGCCGGCGGAGAAATTGCAGCCGCTCAGGATTTTGCCGTCGATGACGATGCCGCTGCCCACACCGGTTCCCAGCGTAATGGCGACGCCGTCTTTTGCGCCCGCCAATGCTCCGGCCTTGTATTCGCCGTAAGCGGCGGCGTTGGCGTCATTCTCAATCACAACCTCCTTGTTCATGCGCTTACTCAGTAGCTCGCGCAGAGGGAAGCGGTGCAGCTCAAGATTATTGGAAAATTCTACGATACCAGTATCGCGGTTGACAGTTCCGGGACAGCCAATTCCTACCCACGGGACGTCGTCAAGCGTAATTCCGGCGTTTTTGAGGGCTTCCTCCGCCGTAGACGCAAGTGTCTCGCAAAGCACGTCGTCCGGACAGGGCGTAGGGGTTTTTGCCTTTGCACGCGCCACGATCTGATTTTTTTCGTCAACGACCCCTACGGCAACATTTGTGCCGCCAAGATCAATCCCAAGATAATACATACATAACTGCTCCTTTTTCTGGAAAGAATAGAAGATGCCGCAGGCCGTGCCGGACAGAAAAATTTCCCGGGAAATACCTCCCCGCAGAAAGCCGGATGAAAACCCTGTACAAGGCCCGCTTCTTCTCTAGTATAGTAGATCCGGAGAAAAAAGTAAACCGCACAGGTGTTTAAAACGGAGAATTTTTTATAAATCTATTGACAAATGCGCCCAATCCATTTATTCTATTGATATCGATATTAAATAAATGCGCCGGTGTCCCGTAATAGGGGAAAGGGGCGGGCTGCCCTCACGCACCGGACGCCGGAAAGACTTCGAGAGTTTGAAAGTTCCTTCGGTCAGAACTTCGCTTGGAAATTATCAGTCTTGAGACTCAAAGCGAAGGGATTGGATACCGAAGAAAATTTTCTGCTCTTTTTTGTCTCTAAAAAAGACGGGATGGTGTGCCGCTCTGTGAGATATGAGGATCTTCCCACAAGCATGAAAAAGAAAAAGGTCAAGGAATATTTTGATCTTTTACAGAAGCGGCGGTTTGCTCTGGGCTCCAAGCGTGTGTTTGATATTGTGGTTTCGCTGCTGATTCTGGCGGTGTGCTCCCCATTTTTCCTGATACTTGCCGCCGCGATTAAGATCGATTCCCGCGGACCTGTTTTTTATCGCCAGGTGCGGGTAGGCCGGTACGATGAGGATTTCCGGATTTTTAAATTTCGGACAATGGTAGCCAATGCGGACAAAATTGGACTTTCCCTCACGACGGGGAATGATCCGCGCATTACGCGCGTGGGCAGGCTGATTCGGAAATGCCGGCTGGATGAATTTTCCCAGCTTCTTAATGTATTGTGCGGGGACATGAGCCTGGTGGGACCGCGTCCGGAGGTACGCAAGTATGTGGAGGCGTACAAGCCGGAATACATGGCGACGCTTCTGGTGCGTCCCGGAATCACTGCGACCTCAAGCATCGCGTTTCGCAACGAGGACGAGCTGCTGGGGCAGGGCGGGGATCCGGAAAAAATCTATATTGAAAAGATCCTGCCGGGAAAAATGGCGCTCAATTTGGAATATCTGCGCCGCATTTCGGTGTTTGGGGATATAAAAATAATGATTCAGACGGTATTTGCCGTGCTGAAGCGATAGAAAGGGAATGCCGTTATGGTAGATGAATTTTCCCGTTCCAGAATCTTGTTGGGAACGAAAAGCATGGATAAGCTTAAAACGTGCCGCATTGCTGTTTTTGGCGTGGGCGGGGTAGGGGGCTTCGCGGTGGAGGCCCTTGCGCGCACAGGCGTAGGCAGCTTCGTGTTGGTGGATAACGATACAGTGAGCCTCACGAACCTGAACAGGCAGATTATTGCCACCCGCACAGCGATTGGCCGTCCCAAAATTGAGGTGATGAAGGAGCGCATCCTCGATATCAACCCCTATGCGCAGGTGGAGCTTCATCAGACCTTTTATTTGCCGGATAATCACGACAACCTGCTGGACGGCTGTGATTATGTGGTGGATGCAATCGATACGGTGACGGCGAAAATCGCGCTTGTCCTGGAGGCAAAGGAACGCGGCATCCCGATCATCAGCTGTATGGGTACGGGCAATAAGCTCGATCCCACACGTTTTGAGATCGCGGATATTTCGGACACGTCGGTATGTCCGCTGTGCCGTGCGATGCGCCAGCAGCTCCGCAAAAAAGGAATTGAGCATCTCAAGGTGGTCTATTCGCAGGAGGAAAGCGTTCCCCGCGAGGAGAATCCGGAGCTTTCCGCGGATTCCACCAAGCGGCAGACGCCCGGCAGCGTCGCGTATGTGCCGTCGGTGGCGGGATTGATTCTTGCGTCTGAGGTGATCCGGGATTTGACGGAAAACCTCCGCCCAGAGAAACTGGACTGATCTTACATAAAAACAGAAACCTGAAACGGATGTATTTTCGGATACGTCCGTTTTTTTGTGCCATAGCGGCGCGTGTACGGGGTGCGGGGATAGAATCCGCCGGAGCCGGGTAAAATACGGTTGAGGTGATTTTACCATGAAACAGGAAAAAAACAGTGTGAAGAATATCGCGGCGGCTCTCCGCCAGGAAAGCAAGGGGGAAATTCCCTCCGACGTTCTTGGAAGTTATACGGGCACGCCACGGGAGGAGGAGCATCCTGAACAGGACGCAGACGACCTTTAACGAGCCGCAATGCTCACAGCTTTGAAGCTTTCGGCTTCACCAAGCTGGGGGGAGTGCGCCCTGCTCGGGCGGAGCGGAAATATTTGAAGCCGCAGGCTTCACTGGAATATGATCTATCGGACCTGCGAGGTCCCGGCGAAAGGGGCCGCTCAAGCCGCGCCCCTAACACCCTAAGGCTCTTCCTTTTCTGAACGCCAGAAAAGGAAGCAAAAGATCGTTCAAGGGGACAGCTGTCCCCTTGAAAATCCCCTGCTGGGGAGCACTCTGGCCGTGTCCCCAGGCCCCACGGCCGGGAAACTGTGAGTTAGAATTAAGCGTATTGCGAGCCAGAAAGTGCACTCTTGTTGCCGGAAAAATCTGCGCTTTACAATGCGTTTTCCAGAATCGATCAACTGCCCGGCAGGCTGATTTGCCTGTTTCGGGCGCGAGATATTCGGAAACCTCGGAGTGTAACCTCCTCCTGCTTCGCGCTAAGCGGGCAGGATGCTGACAACGCTAGGGGCCTGCGGCCCAACGCTTACCAGAGGGGATCTTCCGGCAGAGCGGCACGATCAGGCTGGAACACGCTATTTTCAGCTTGCGGCAATCATAATTCCTGACCAGCCTCCCACCGCGACAGAGTATTTGAAGTTGTCAGCATTTCAGCGACCGGAGGGAGCGATCCGCGTTCTACGTGCAGGCTTAGCCTGCCTTAGCCTGCCTTAGCCTGCCTTAGCCTGCCTTAGCCTGCCTGCTGGTATACATAGGGGGAATTCCGCATAAAGATGGAGCGTAGGGGAGTTGCAGGCAGAATTATTTTCCACGTCCGGCGGCCTGCTTTCCAGCGCGAATGAAAGAGAAAAACGGGAAGCGGAATTCCTGGAATTTTTGGAGGTGCAGTCCTTATGATGCTCAAAAAGCGGATTATCAGCTTTCTGCTGGTGCTTTCTGTTTTTGCGATGATTCCGATCCATGCGGAGGCAATTTCCGATGAGGAAGTAAAGGCCCCGGCTGCTATCCTGATGGAGGCCAGTACCGGCAAGGTCCTGTATGAAAAAAATCCGGATGAAAAGCGTCCGGCGGCCTCCATTACGAAAGTTATGACACTTCTTCTGGTGATGGAAGCCGTCGACAGCGGCACGCTTTCGCTGGATGATACTGTTACAGCCAGCGCACACGCGGCGTCTATGGGCGGATCGGATATCTGGCTCAAGGAGGGCGAGACGATGTCGGTGGACGATATGCTCAAGGCCACCGTCATTATGAGCGCAAACGACGCGGCGGTTGCGCTTGCCGAAAAGGTCGCCGGGACGGAGGATGACTTCGTGCGCAGGATGAACGAACGCGCGCAGCAGCTTGGAATGACAAATACGACCTTCCTGAACTGCAACGGGCTTGACGAGGACGGCCACCTGACTACCGCCCGCGATATTGCGATTATGTCGGCGGAGCTGATCAAGCATCCCAAGATCTTCGACTATGCCCAGACATGGATCGATTATGTGCGCGACGGAAAGACACAGCTTGTCAATACCAATAAGCTGCTGAAAACGTATCAGGGCATCACCGGACTGAAAACAGGTACTACCGGCAAGGCCGGAAGCTGCATTTCCGCGACGGCGGAACGCAGCGGTCTGAGCCTGATTGCGGTTGTTCTGGGCAGCGAAAACACAGCGGACCGCTTCTCCACCGCTACGGCGCTTCTCGATTACGGCTTTGCAAACTGGGCGATGGCGGATCCCGTTGTCCCGGAGATTCCCGAGATACCTGTGACAAACGCGATGGTCAGCAGTATCACGGCACAGGCAGATCCGGCGGGGCAGATCCTGATTCCAAAGGGCAGGGAGGGGGATCTCGTCAGCGAGGTGCGGATCGCCGAGAGTCTGGAGGCTCCGGTGGAAAAAGGGCAGACGGTCGGCAAGGTGGTGTATACACTGGACGGCGAAACAGTCTGCGAATTGCAGATCCGGGCTTCGGAACCGACGGAGCGCATGACATTTTCCTCCGTGTTCCAAATCCTGCTGTGGGATCTGCTTTCGATTTCCTGAGATTGCGAAAAAGCGCAGGCAGGGCGGAATTACCGGGTTCCCGGCCGCCCTGCTTTTTCATTTCAGGATCTTTCTGAAAAAGAAAAATGTAAATAATTTAATAAAAAAGCGGCGTCCGCCTTGAAAAAGATCCGGAAATATTGTAAAATGAATACAAGCAATCAAGAAAAAACGGGAGGTCTTTGGAATGTCTGTAAAATTCGATTCACAGCACTTGTCCGATTTTATTGCGCAAAATGAATATAAAGCGATGGCCCCGCAGGTCAAGCTCGCACACGAGGAACTGCAAAGCGGGACAGGCCTTGGCAATGATTTTTTGGGATGGGTAAAGCTTCCTACAGAGTACGATAAGGAAGAATTCGCGCGGATCAAAAAAGCTGCTGAGAAAATCAAGTCCGATACGGATGTATTTGTCGTGATTGGCATCGGCGGATCGTATCTTGGTGCACGCGCGGCAATAGAGTTCCTGAAATCCCCGAACTATAACGCTCTGAAAAAGGATACACCCGATATCTATTTTGCAGGCAACGGCATCAGCTCCACAGCATTGAGTGAGCTCCTTTCCATCTGCGAGGGGAAAGATGTCTCCATCAATATGATTTCCAAATCCGGCACCACCACAGAGCCGGCGATCGCGTTCCGTGTGTTCCGCGAATTCCTCGAGAAGAAGTACGGCAAAGACGGCGCGCGCAGCAGAATCTACTGCACCACAGACAAGGCGCGCGGCACGCTCAAGCAGCTGGCCGATCGAGAGGGCTATGAGACCTTCGTTGTGCCGGATGATGTCGGCGGACGCTATTCCGTTCTGACTGCTGTGGGACTTCTCCCGATAGCGGTTTCCGGCGCTGATATCGATGCTCTTATGCAGGGCGCGGCAGAAGCACAGAAGGAATATGACAACCCGGATCTTTTCACCAATGATTGCTACCAGTATGCAGCTGCCCGCAATATCCTGTACCGCAAGGGTAAGGAAATCGAGATCCTCGTCAGCTACGAGCCGGGCTTCACCATGATGAACGAATGGTGGAAGCAGCTCTACGGCGAGAGCGAGGGCAAGGACGGCAAGGGCCTGTTCCCGGCGTCCGTGGTGTTTTCCACGGATCTCCATTCTATGGGACAGTACATCCAGGCGGGACGCCGTTCCCTGTTTGAAACAGTTGTCTTGATTGACAAGCCGAAGCATGAAATTTACATCGGAAACGATCCGGAGAACGTAGACGGCCTGAATTTCCTCGAAGGAAAGTCGATGGCATACATCAACGAAAAGGCGTTCGAGGGAACTGTGCTGGCACATACGGACGGCGGCGTGCCGAACGGCGTGATCCGTATCCCGGATTTCTCCGAGAAATCGCTGGGGCATCTCATCTATTTCTTTGAAAAAGCCTGCGCCATTTCCGGTTATCTGATGGGTGTCAACCCGTTCGATCAGCCCGGTGTGGAGAGCTATAAGAAGAATATGTTTGCACTTCTCGGCAAGCCCGGCTATGAGGAGCAGAAAGCAGCCCTTGAGGCCCGTCTCCAGAAATAAGCTTTTGCGTTTAAGCCGTTCCGTGGGGGAGGACGTGTCCCCCGCGGACGGGTTAAAAATATATCAACTATTTAGGAGGAGTTCTACTATGATAACTCTTTTAATTGGCAAAAAAGGCTCCGGAAAAACGAAAAAACTCATCGACCACGCAAACGAGGCCGTTAAAAATTCAAACGGTAATGTAGTTGTCATTGAAAAAGGTCTGAAACTCACCTATGATATTTCCCACAGCGCAAGGCTTATTGATGTGGATGCCTACGGGATTCAGGGCAGAGACGCCCTGTTTGGATTCCTCAGCGGTATCTGCGCGGGAAATTACGACGTGACGGATATGTTCCTGGATTCCACGCTGAAGATCATCGGCAGCGATATGGATGCTCTGGAGAAGTTCGTGCTGCAGGCAGACGAGCTGATGAAGAAAGAGGATGTCAACCTGACGATTTCCGTTTCCGCGTCGGAAGAAGAAATCCCGGAGAGCGTTCTGAAGATTACCTCCAAGATTTAAGTTTTGGGCTGATCCAGGTTACAGCCTGAAAACAGGAAAATCCTTTGAGTTAAGTCTCTCCGAGACAGGATCCCCTTATGCTGCGGAATCGGCTCTGCCGGCTGGCAGCGGGATTTGACAGTATCGGGAAGATTTTCAGAAACTCAATAGGGAGAGCAGTGCATAAAAAGCCCTCATGGGAGCGCATCGCTCCGAAAATGGGGGCTTTTTCATGAAAATCGATAAAATCTGCTGATTTCTCTTGACAAAGGGAAATTTACC
>DVHF01000121.1 GCA_018712265.1 Candidatus Gallacutalibacter pullicola | reverse complement strand
GTTGGGAATCCATGCGGGAAATATCTTTCGCGCGCTCCTTTTTCTCCCTGGGCGGCTTTGCGTCCCGCGCGGCGGCAGCTGCGGCAGGGCGCTTCTCCTCGTGCGGCGGCAGAGCCGTTTCCGCGGCAGATTTCTTCTTTCCCCGCCTGCGCCGCGACTTTTTCCCGGACGGCTGTTCCGCCGCTTCCTGTCCCGCCTGCCCTTCCGCTGGGGCGGCGGCTTTCTGCGGCTTCGGCGCGGCTTCTCTGCCGGCGTCCTTTTGTCCCGCGCGGTCCTTCTCCGCCGGTTTGGCCGCCTCCTTTTTCCGGGAATTCTGGGGGCGCTGCTCCTTGGGGGGCGCGGGCTCCAGAATCTGCATCGGATAAGGATGATCGTCCACCGCCGGGATCTTCTTGCGGATCAGCTTCTCAATATCCGCCAGATATTCCTTTTCGTCGAAATTGCAGAATGAGATCGCGACGCCGGGCTGTCCCGCACGTCCGGTGCGCCCGATGCGGTGCACATATGTCTCCGGCACGTTGGGAAGATCGTAGTTGATCACATGGGAAAGCTCCTCAATATCGATCCCGCGCGCGGCGATATCCGTGGCGACAAGCACGCGGATTTTGCCGTCCTTAAACGATCCCAGCGCCTCCTGACGCGCGTTCTGCGACTTATTCCCGTGGATGGCGCGCGCATGGATCCCCGCGCGGGTAAGGTCGCGCACCACGCGGTCCGCGCCGTGCTTGGTGCGGGTAAACACGAGCGCCGACACAATCGCCGGGTCCTCCAGAAGATGGATCAGCAGGCGGCTTTTATTGGGCTTGTCCACAAAATAGACGCTCTGCGCGATAGCCTCCACCGTAGTGGCCTGCGGCGTGACCTCCACACGGACGGGATGATGCAGGAGGGAATCCACAAGCTCCATGATTTCGGGCGGCATTGTCGCGGAGAAAAAGAGCGTCTGCTTTTTCTCCGGCAGCTTCGCGATCACCTTTTTCACATCGTGGATAAAGCCCATATCGAGCATTCTGTCCGCTTCGTCGAGCACAAAGATCTCCACGCTGCCGAGATTCACAATCCCCTGCCCGATCAGATCGTTGAGCCTGCCCGGAGTTGCGATCAAAATTTCCACGCCGCGCCGCAGGCTTTCCACCTGCGGGTTCTGCGATACGCCGCCGAACACGACGGCGCTGTGCAGGGGAAGATACTTCCCGTAAGTACAAAAACATTCGTAATTCTGCAAGGCAAGCTCGCGGGTGGGAGTCAGCACGAGCGCGCGGATCTTCCCTGTCTCCCGCGGATTTTTATGCAGAAGCTGGAGCACAGGCACCGCAAACGCCGCTGTTTTTCCTGTCCCTGTCTGTGCGCAGCCCAGCACATCCCGCCCCTGCAGCGCAGGCGGGATCGCCCTTTCCTGAATCGGAGACGGCTTTTTGTACTGCTGTTCCTCCAAAGCCCTCCGGATCGGCTTGATGATATTCAATTCTTCAAACTTCATGATTCACTGTCCTAACCTGGCGCGGCCTCAAGCATCCGCCCATGCGCCTTATTTCACCATTCCTCGTATCCGCCGGGAACCCCGTCCGGTTCCCGCAGTCTATCCAATGATATTGTACCCTATTTCACTCCAAATAACAAGGGGCTTTGTCCGCCGTCCCGGGCCAGCCTTCCAATCAGTACCCGAATTTTCCGGAAAGGGATTCGTCGTTATCGATCCATTCCTGCACGTCGTAGATATGGAACTTCTCCTTATCGAGCCGCACCACCACGCGGCTGATCCCCGCGTTGATGATCTGCCGTTTACACATGGAGCACGGCGCGGCGTTTTCCACATAGGCACCCGTCTTGGCGTCCTTACCCACCAGATACAGCGACGATCCGATCATGTCCGTGCGGGACGCGCTGATGATCGCGTTGGCCTCCGCGTGCACCGACCGGCACAGCTCATACCGTTCGCCGCGGGGGATCCCCAGATTCTCCCTCACGCAGATCCCCATATCGATGCAGTTTTTCCGGCCGCGGGGCGCGCCCACATAGCCGGTCGACAGGATCTGATCATTCTTCACGATAATCGCGCCGTAATTGCGCCGCAGGCAGGTACCGCGTTCCAGTACGGTCTCCGCGATATCGAGATAATAATTTTCCTTATCAATCCGGATCATGCCGATCCCTCCCAAACGAATTTGTTTTCTTCCATGATACGGCATTTTCCGCGCAGAATCAAGAAATTTCTGTTTTTGGCAAGGCTAAGGCAGGCTAAGCCTGCACACACCTGCGGTGAGCAGAACGCGCCGCGCTCCCTCCGGTCGCTGAAATTTCGATAAGAAAAAATACTCTGTCGCGGTGGAAAGCTGGTCAGGGATATGATATAATGTCAACAGATAGCTATAAACGCGGGCGTTACAGCCCAATGGAGCGCCTAGCCAAGCGGAGGTACGACGCATTCGCGATCTGCCGGTCGCTGACCAGACTAAGTCTGGACGTAAAACGCGTCACGCTCCCTACGGTCGCTGATGCGCCGTTTCGCATTGGCACTGTGTCGCGGTGGCAAGGCTAAGCCTTGACGCACCTGCGGTGAGCAGATCGCGGATCGCTCCCTACGGTCGCTGATGCGCCGTTTCGCATTGGCACTGTGTCGCGGTGGCAAGGCTAAGCCTTGACCTAATTCGCGAAACTATTTCCGGCAGATAATATTTAGCACAAATGCCCGCGTTGTAAGCTGTGCGCTTAAAGGGGGTTTGGGGGGATTCCCCCAACAACCGCGCGACCCGCGCGGAACTTCCTTTCTCTTCCCATAAGCGACTTACAAAATCCCTTCAAAAATAAAGTTTCCGTCTCGACACTACGGCTCGACAACCTCTGCGCTCGGGCGGCAGTGGGGTCTGGGGACGCGTCCCCAGCGCGGGGCTACGGGGCCGCGGAGGCCCCGTCACGGGAGGTTTTATGAATCAATTAACCGATATTTCTACTATCAGGGAGATTTTGGACCGGCATGGGTTCCATTTCTCCAAATCACTGGGGCAAAACTTTTTGATCAATCCGTCCGTCTGCCCGCGTATGGCGGAATCCTGCGGCGCGGGGAAGGGTGTGGGCGTTCTGGAAATCGGTCCCGGGATCGGCGTCCTGACGAGGGAGCTTGCCCGTGTGGCGGAAAAGGTCGCCGCTATCGAGCTGGATACGCGGCTTCTGCCTGTTTTGGAGGAAACGCTCGCCGATTTCCCGAATGTCTCCGTCATCCACGGCGACGTCATGACGCTCGACCTCCCGCCGCTTCTGGAATGCGAGTTCCCCGGCATGGACGTCGTGGTGTGCGCCAACCTTCCTTACTACATCACATCGCCTGTCATTATGCGACTGCTTGAAGAGGATCTCCCCATTTCCGCGCTGACGGTGATGGTGCAGAAAGAAGCCGCTGTGCGTATCTGCGCTGAACCCGGCACGCGGGAATGCGGCGCGGTCAGCGTGGCGGTCCGCTACTACTCCGAGCCGGAGATTTTATTCCCGGTATCGCGCGGCAGCTTCATGCCCGCTCCGAACGTCGATTCCGCTGTGATCCGCCTGCGTATGCGTCCGGATCGCGAGAGGGATCCCGAAAAACGCAGAGATTTCTTCCGCGTGGTGCGCGCTTCGTTCGGACAGCGCCGCAAAACCATCCTCAACTCTCTGGCGTCGGGACTGGCGCTCCCGAAACAGGAGGTCTCCCAGCTTTTGGAAAACGCGGGGATCCCCGCCAACGCCCGCGCGGAACAGCTCACGATGGAACAGTTTTCCCGGCTCGCCGCGGAGATCGGGAAGAACGGAGGGACAGTATGAAAAATATGGCCGCCGCGCTTTTCCTCTTTGTTTTGGGTATGCTGCTGACCATGGCTTCTATGGTTCTCGGCCCGTTCGGCATCACACAGTGGTCGATCGCCGCCGCTGTCACGGCTTCCGTCTTTGCTTTGATGGGAATGTACTTCGCTTACCAAAGCTGGCACGAACGATAACGTCTGCCGGTACACAGGCGTCAGATACCGTTTCTGTCAGGCCGCGGCATTTCATACATACAGATTCTCCGCGACTATGTGCTCGAGCACATTTTTCTCAAAAAAGTATTGATTTTGTTTGTCAGGTAGTATATGATTAGTATAGAAACTTTAATTCAGGCCCTCGCCTGAAGGGAGGAATATCTTTATGAAAAATATCCCCGAAGTAAAACTGGGCATTATCGCCGTCAGCCGTGACTGCTTCGTCATCTCCCTTTCCGAGAGACGCAGAAAGGCTGTTGTAGACAGCTGCACCGCAAAGGGGCTCAATATCTATGAGGCCAAGACAACTGTCGAAAACGAAGTCGATATGCTCAAGGCTGTCGCTGAAGTGAAGGACGCAGGCTGCAACGCGCTCGTTGTGTTCCTCGGCAACTTCGGCCCGGAAACCCCCGAAACCCTTATCGCAAAGGAATTCGACGGCCCTGTCATGTATGCAGCTGCCGCTGAGGAAACCGGTAAGGATCTGATCAACGGCCGCGGCGACGCATACTGCGGTATGCTCAACTGCTGCTACAACCTCGGCCTGCGCAAGCTGAAGGCTATCGTTCCGGAGTACCCGATCGGCACCGCCGACGAGGTCGCCGACATGATCGCTGAGTTCGTGCCGGTTGCGCGCACCATCCTGGGCCTGGCTTCCCTGAAGATCATCACCTTCGGTCCGCGCCCGCAGGATTTCTTCGCCTGCAACGCTCCCATCAAGCCGCTGTATGACATCGGTGTGGAAATTCAGGAGAACTCCGAGCTGGATCTTCTCGTCGCTTACAAGGCACATGCCGGCGATCCGAGAATCGACAGCGTTGTGAAGGATATGGCGGACGAGCTTGGCGTGGAAGGCAACCAGTATCCGGATCTGCTGCCGCGCATGGCGCAGTATGAGCTGACCCTCCTCGATTGGGCGGAGCAGAACAAGGGCGCGCGCAAGTACGTTGCGTTTGCGGACAAGTGCTGGCCGGCATTCCCGAAGGAGTTCGGCTTTGAGCCGTGCTACGTCAACAGCCGCCTGACCGCCAGAGGGATCCCGGTCTCCTGTGAGGTTGATATCTACGGCGCGCTGAGCGAGTACATCGGTCTGTGCGTCACCGAGGACGCCGTCACCCTGCTCGACATCAACAACACTGTCCCGGCTGACATCTACAACGACGATATCAAGAACGTGTTCGATTACAAGCTGACCGACACCTTCATGGGCTTCCACTGCGGCAACACCCCGCTCTGCAAGCTCGGCAAGTGCGCGATCAAGTATCAGCTCATCCAGAACCGTCTGCTCGAGAACGGCGAGACGCCTGACTTCACCCGCGGCACCCTCGAGGGTGACATCGCGCCGAGCAAGATCACGTTCTACCGTCTCCAGGGCGCTGCTGAGGCGAAGCTCACCGCTTACATCGCACAGGGCGAGGTTCTGCCTGTGGCTACCCGCTCCTTCGGCGGCATCGGCGTGTTCGCTATCCCGGAGATGGGCCGCTTCTACCGCCATGTCCTGCTGGCGAAGCGTTATCCGCACCACGGCGCGGTTGCGTTCGACCATGTCGGCAAGGCGCTGTACACCATCTTCGATTACCTCGGCGTGGAGGACATCGCGTTCAACCAGCCGAAGGGTATGCTCTACAAGGACGAGAATCCGTTCGCATAATTTCCCATATTTCCAAAAATCAGGGATCCGCAGTCGAAAACGGCCGCGGATCCCTTTTTGATCTGTGTTTTTCCTTGCGGATAAATACGGAAAGAAAAAAGCGGCACCGCACAAAAATTGTGCAGTACCACTCTTTTGAAGTGATTATATGCAGCATTTTTTAAGTCCGGTTTCAACAGAAAAGTCATCCCTGATCCACTGGCATCTCGGCACAGGCGTTCAGATCCATTCCCGCACGCGATCCGGCAAGATACTCATAGTATCCCTGCGCGCCGACCATCGCCGCGTTATCACCGCACAGGTTCAGCGCCGGACGGTAAAACTTCCATCCATTTTCGGCGCAGACCCTTTCCAGCTCCGATCGCAACAGGGAATTTGCAGAAACGCCGCCCGCGATCACCAGCTTTTTGCTTCCTGTCTGCCGGGCCGCTTCCGTAAAATTATGTACCAGACAGCCTACCACGGCTTTCCGGAAGGACGCGGCCAGATCCGGAACCGGAAGCGTCTGTCCTTTTTGCGACGCATTATGGATCAGGTTAATTACGGACGTTTTCAAGCCCGAAAAGCTGAAATCCAGCGGCGCGCCGTCCACGCTCGGACGCGGGAACCGGAACGCTTCCGGATTGCCGTCCTGCGCCACCTTATCCAGATGTACGCCGCCCGGATAAGGCATCCCCATCGCGCGGGCCGCCTTGTCGAACGCCTCCCCGGCGGCATCGTCGCGGGTACAGCCGAGAATACGCAGCTTTGTATAATCCTCCACTTGGATAATATGGGTATGGCCGCCGGATACGACGAGGCATAAAAACGGCGGTTCCAGCTCCGGATTGGTGATGTAATTTGCCGCGATGTGGGATCGCAGATGGTGTACCGGGACGAGGGGAAGTCCCGAGGACAGAGCAAGCCCTTTGGCGAAGTTCACGCCTACCAGCAGAGCGCCGATCAGGCCGGGCGCATATGTAACGGCGATGGCGTCTATCCCGGAGAGGGAAATCCCCGCCTCGTCGAGTGCCTGCCGTGTTACGCCGACAATCGCTTCCGAATGGCGGCGCGACGCAATCTCCGGCACGACCCCGCCGTAAAGCTTATGTTCCTCCACCTGGGAGGCAATTACAGACGACAGTACCCTGCGGCCATCCTCTACCACAGCGGCAGCTGTTTCGTCACAAGAACTCTCTATTCCCAAAATACGCATAAATTCAAATCTCCTTTACGCCTGCGGCGAGCAGCAGGCTAAGCCTGCACGTAGATCGCGCCCGCTCCCTCCGGTCGCCCGGCTTGGTGTTCAATTAGGCCCATAATGCCCGCGTTGCGTCCATTTTGCTGACATTAGCCTGCGTCTGCGGTGGGCAGAACGCGCCCGCTCCCTCCGGTCGCCCGGCTGGGTGCGCGATTAGGCTATAACGCCCGCGTTGCAGCCTTTCTGCGGATATTATACCATATCCCCGACCAGCTTTCCACCGCGACAGAGTATTTTTTGTTATCGGATTTTCAGCGACCGGAGGAAGCGCGGCGCGTTTTACGTCCAGGCTTAGCCTGGTCAGCGACCGGAAGGAGCGCGGCGCGTTTTACGTCAAGGCTTAGCCTTGCCCGCGTAGGTAACGACGTGCGGCACGATTTGCTGCAAGCTTAGCTTGCTTGGATAAAGCGAACCTTTGCAGGAAGAACGCAAAAAGAAGCGCCTCCCCGCTTTGGGAAAACGCTTCTGTCGGTGTTAAATTTCAGCACCAAAGTCTGGTTCGCACTATGCTTCCAGATGGCGGCCCAGGAACGCGGCGGCGGCCTGCGTCAGCTTAATCTCTGTTTCTGTGGGCATATTGCCGTCCTCTAACAGCAGAATGACCGCTCCCGTCACGTCGCTGGATGCGATAATCGGGCTGGCCGCTGCGGCCGCGCGGTCGATGCCCTCTACCGGTCGAAGCTCCGGCTTGCCGGATTCTGCGGCGTACTGGCGGCGATCATGCAGGTATTCCTCCAGATCCGGCGTGATGCGGCGCTCCAGAAATTCCTTGCGCGAGACGCCGGCCGCCGCGACAACATGATCGCAGTCGCAGATCAGGGCCGGAAGTCCCGCCGACTTATTGAGCACCTCCGCGTACTGCGACGCAAACTCTGAAAGCTCCCCTACGGGAGAATATTTTTTAAAAATTACGCCGCCGTCGGTGTCTGTAAAGATTTCAAGCGGATCACCCTCGCGGATGCGGAGCGTCCGCCGGATTTCTTTGGGGATTACGACGCGGCCAAGATCGTCTGCACGTGTCAAGTATTCGCAAAAATATTTTTCGAAGGCCGAAAAACGGCTTAAAATCGCGGTTTTTCGAATCTTTGTTTTTTCTTTAATCGCAAAATAAGGCTTACCCAATGTGTAATAATAGGACAAACGCTTTTTTGACGACTTTATCAAAATATTGAGGCAAGCTATGATCTTTGTATTGCCCTGATAAATGTCATACTATCATCCATACTCAACACCTTTCTCCCGGGAGTCTCAAACTGTTCAATCCAGTTCTTTACTTGTATAAGATCTCTTCCTATGCGATCCACATTTTTAACCAGTACACCTTGTACTTGATGAGGAGATATCTCCAATAAGGCGTTTAATCCCAAACGATCACAGCTAAGTCCGTTTCCAATATCTCGGATCGATACTACCACCTCATACCCCTGTTTTTTTGCATATGCCTCCAATAATCTCTCTTGGAAGTTAAATGCTATATCTGCTTGGTCTGCTGTATCAACACGAGTATATATTGCAATCCGAACTGGAGTTTCCATAAATATAAATCACCCTTTCAACGCTGTACGAAAACAGTCATCCAGTTTCCAGAAAATTTCAATTTCCTTGTTGGAAAAGACAATGATCTTATCAATCGTCTGGTACATCTCTTCCAAAAGTTTTTCATCAGACAGCCGCAGCAAGGCACCTGCTTTCTGCAAATATTGAGCTTGCTGTTCGGTTCGCTCTTGTTCGGCAAGTAAGGTTTCCTCCTCTATCTGTAACCTTGCCAAATCTAT
>DVHF01000120.1 GCA_018712265.1 Candidatus Gallacutalibacter pullicola | reverse complement strand
ACACGGCTGCTCTGCCTCAAGGGTCCGCAAAGGCGGTCAGGCGAACCATCCCCCGGATGGTTCCGCCCTCCCTGTTTGCTCGCCTTTTCTGGGGAACGCTTCGCGTTCCTTTGGGATTTTGGGGGACGCTGTCCCCCAAGCCCCCTGCAAGCTTTTGAAAAAGCTTGAGCAAAACTTTTATGTTTTTGCTTTGCTGGGAGCACGGTGGATTCTGTGGCTATCTTTTGTGAAAAATTTATTAAATTTGCTATTCTTCCTAAAAATAGTAAAAAATATTTTGACGTATCATGAAATCTGTGGTAATATAATCATTGAGGGATTCCCCAATTCCGCACCGGTGCGCCTTTTTGGCGCCGGGAAACCGGACGTATGGGGAATTTTGGGAACGCCCTCTGAGTGCGTTTGGAAACCTGCGGCACACCGCCATGCGCGGATGCCCCTCTGACGGACTCCCTGCGCGGATCCTATGCCGAACGGGACGGCACGCTGGCCCTGCGGACCTCCAGCAGCGCGGCTGTTTGCCGGTGTTTTGTGCGATATGGCAGAGGGAAGCACAGGATGCGGATCCTGTGCTTTTTTGGCGGAAGCTTCCCGCCGTTTCCGATCCCGCAGGCTTTCAGAACACAAAGGGGTTTTTTGCATGGGTGCTGTTACTGTTATCACTTCCGGAAAAGGCGGGGTGGGCAAGTCCACTATCAGCGCGGGCCTGGGTACGGCTCTGGCCAGGCGCGGCAGGCGCGTCCTGCTGATTGACGGCGATGCCGGGCTGCGCAGTCTGGATCATATGCTCTCGGTCAGCGAGCAGCTTGTGTTTGATATTTCGGATGTCATCGCGGGCAACTGCGAACCGATCCGCGCGATTTATCCGTGTGAGCAGGAACCGGGGCTTTTCCTGCTCCCTGCTCCCAGCCAGGAGGAACGCACCGTCCGTCCGGCGCTGATGCGCCGTCTCGTCCCGATTCTCGCCCGGTATTACGATCACGTGCTGATCGACTGTCCCGCCGGGATCGGTTTGACGTTCTATTCGGCGATTGCGGCGGCAGACCGCGCGCTCGTGGTCGCCACACCGGATCCCGTCTGCCTGCGGGACTGCGACAAGGTCCGGCTTCTGCTGACGAAGGAGGGGATCGCCTCCCAGAGGCTGATCATCAACCGGTTTGAGTATTCTTCTTTTTTGAAAATGAACTGTTACAGCGATCTCGACAGTGTGATCGATTCCGCAGGGATCCGCCTGATCGCCGTAATTCCGGAGGACATCCAGCTGGCTGCGGCGACCGCCAACGGCACGCCGTATCCTGTGAGAAGCTCCGGTGCACAGGCGCTGGGGCGCTTGGCGGCCCGGCTGGAGGGGGAACAGGTCCCGCTGGTGCTGAGCCGTATGTAACCGGCATTTTCTGCCATATTCAAAATAACCGCCCAATTGGTACATATCATTCTGACAAGGGAGGAAGTTATCTGATGAACATTGCACTTATCGCACACGACGCCAAAAAAGAATTGATGGTTCAATTCTGCATTGCTTACTGCGGCGTCCTGAGCAGGCATCATCTCTGCGCTACCGGTACGACGGGGAAACTGGTCTCCGAAGCAATCGGGCTCGATATCCAGCGTTTCCTGGCTGGTTCTCAGGGCGGGGATCAGCAGATCGCCGCGCGGATTGCCTGCAATGAAGTGGATCTGCTGCTGTTTTTCCGCGATCCGCTCAATCCGAAGCCGCATGAGCCAAACGACATGAACCTGCTCCGTCTCTGTGACATGCACAACATCCCGGTCGCTACGAACATCGCGACCGCTGAGGTGCTGATCCACGGTCTGGAGCGCGGGGATCTCGATTGGAGAAATATTGTAAACCCTAAGCCCTGAACATCGGATCCGCACGCACCGGTGTTCAAACAACAGGATAGCAAGCCGTGCCGGGACGCCTGCGGGTGACGGCGTCCTGCCTGCTGACTGAAAACAATCGGGAAAAAGCTTCCCGCCAGCAAAATAGACAGGGTGATGAACAGGAGGAGTATCCGGAAAAGCACCGGGCAGAGAGGGCCTGTTTCCGCGCGCACTGCGCCGGAAGCTGTGAGCGGGCCTGCGGGGGACAGCCGGAAAAGACACCTGGGAGCCCTGACGCGCCCGCGTCCGTATCCGCAGCGTTAAGGCGGAAAAGGGGGATCCCGCCGGAGAGGGGCGGATCCCTGAAAAAGGGTGGCACCGCGAGGATTTCTCGCCCCTTTGCGCAAGGGGACTGGGGAATCCTTTTTTCTTTTTCTGCATAGACCGGCCCCGTTTGAAAAATCATAACTACCGTTATGGCCGAAAAATTATCATAAAGATATAAAGGAGAATCTCTATGGCATTGCTGACAAAGGCCCCCAAGGGCACGCAGGACTTTCTGCCGCCGGAAACCTTCGACTGGCAGGTAATTGAAAACGTACTCCGTGATGAAGCCGTGATCCACGGCTTCGGCGAGATCCGCACACCTGTCTTTGAGCATACGGAGCTGTTCCAGCGTTCGGTGGGCGAGACGACCGACGTTGTCCAGAAGGAGATGTACACCTTCACCGACAAGGGCGGACGTTCCGTGACGCTGCGTCCGGAGGGGACGGCCGGTGCTGTGCGCGCCATGCTGGAGCACGCCATGTACAACGACGGACTGCCGATCCGCCTGTTCTATTTCACCTCCTGTTACCGCTACGAAAAGCCGCAGGCCGGGCGGTACCGTGAGTTCCACCAGTTCGGCGTGGAGATGTTCGGCGCGGCCGATCCCATCGCAGACGCGCAGGTGATCTGCCTGGCGAAATCCATCTTTGACCGGCTCGGCGTAAAGAATCTCGCCCTGCAAATCAACTCGATCGGCTGTCCGGAATGCCGCGCGAAATTCCAGGACGCCCTGCGCGCGTATTTTGAGTCGCACCGCGCGGATCTCTGCGATACCTGCCTGGATCGCCTGGAGCGCAATCCCATGCGCATCCTGGACTGCAAAAATCCGTCCTGCGCCGAGATTGCCAAAGGCGCGCCGCACATCCTCGATTATCTCTGCGACAGCTGCCGCGACCACTTTGACGGCCTGAAGAAGTATCTCACCGCCGCGGGGGTGGAATATACCGTCAACCCGACGATCGTGCGCGGGCTTGATTACTATACCAACACGGTGTTCGAGTTTGTTTCGACGGATCTGGGATCTCAGGGGACTGTCTGCGGCGGCGGCCGGTACAACGGACTGGTGGAGGAGCTTGGCGGCAAACCGATGCCCGGGCTTGGATTTGGTCTGGGGCTGGAGCGTCTGATGCTGGTGCTGAAAGCGCAGGGGATCGAGCTGCCGGCGCATCCACACTGTGAGGTTTTCGTCGCGTCGATGGGGGACGCCGCGCTTTTGAAGGCGTTCCAGATGGTGCGGGAGCTTCAGAAGTGCTCTGTCCTCGCGGAATGCGATACCTGCGGGCGCAGTCTCAAGGCACAGATGAAGTACGCCGACAAGATCGGGGCTGATTTCACGATCGTCCTTGGCGACGATGAGCTTGCTTCCGGCAAAGCCGTGATCAAGAACATGAAAACCAAAGAGCAGAGGAAGATCGATCTCTCGGAGAGCATCGCCGATCAATTCGTCGCCATCTCCACCGAAGCAGAGGATCTCGCGTTTTAAGGGGCAAGGCTAATCCTTGACGCACCTGCGGTGAGCAGAACGCGGAGCGCTCCCTCCGGTCGCTGAAATGCCGTTGCCGCGGGCACGGTGTCGCGGTGGAAAGCACACCGCAGTTTGGCTTTTCGCCACACCCGGGCTGGGAGAAAAATCCCACCTCGGTGAAGCCGTAAGGCTTCAAGCTTTGTGTGCGCTTGGGGCGCGTAGCCCCACAAAGAAAGGAGATTTTTTAATGGCTGAAACTATGAAAGGGCTGAAAAGGACGCATTACTGCGGTACTTTGAGACCCGCTGATGAGGGAAAAGAAGTTATTGTTTGCGGATGGGTGCAGCGCCAGCGCGATCTGGGCCAGCTCATCTTTATCGATCTGCGCGACCGCACCGGAATTGTACAGCTCGCTTTCGACGACAACACCGACCGCGATATCTTCAACAAAGCGTTCGCGATCCGCGCTGAATTCGTTCTCGCCGCGCGCGGGATCGTCCGGGAACGCTCGTCCAAGAACTTCGAGATCCCCACGGGCGAAATCGAGATCGAGGTCAAGGAGCTGCGCGTGCTCGCAAAATCTGAGACGCCGCCGTTCGAGATCACCGAAAATTCCAACGTCAAAGAGGATACCCGCCTCAAGTACCGCTACCTCGACCTGCGCCGTCCCGACCTCCAGCGCAACCTCATGCTCCGTCACCGCATCGCCAAGGTCGCTCACGACTACTTCGACCGCAACGGCTTCCTTGAGATCGAAACGCCTAACCTTATCCGCTCCACCCCCGAGGGCGCGCGCGATTACCTCGTCCCGTCCCGCGTATTCCCGGGCACGTTCTTCGCGCTGCCGCAGTCGCCGCAGCTTTACAAGCAGCTTCTGATGCTCTCCGGCTTCGACCGCTATATGCAGATCGCCCGCTGCTTCCGCGACGAGGATCTCCGCGCCGACCGTCAGCCCGAATTCACCCAGATCGACTTTGAAATGAGCTTCGTCGATCAGGACGACGTGATGGCAATCGGCGAGGGCTTCATCCACGAGGTCTACAAGGCCGTCGGGATCGACGTGCCGATCCCGCTGCCGCGCATGACCTGGGACGAGGCCATGAACCGCTATGGCTCCGATAAGCCGGACCTGCGCTTCGGCATGGAGCTGTGCGATCTGAGCGATGTCCTTGCACATACCGAGTTCCGCGTATTCGCCGGCGCGCTTTCCGGCGGCGGATCCGTGCGCGGCATCAACCTCAAGGGCCTCGCGGAACAGCTCTCCCGCAAGGAGATCGACAAGCTCGCCGAGTGGATCAAGGCCTACGGCGCAAAGGGCCTTGCCTGGACCCGTCTGGCCGACAAGGAGACCTCCTCCTACGAGAAATTCCTCACCCCGGAGGAAAACACCGCCATCCGCGAAAAGCTCGGCGCAGAGCCCGGCGACGTGCTGTTCCTTGTTGCCAGCGACGAAAACAGCGTCGTGTTCGCGTCCCTGGGCGCGCTCCGCTGTGAGCTCGCCCGCCGCTTTGACCTCATCGACAAATCCCGTCCGCGCCTGCTGTGGGTCACGGATTTCCCGCAGTTCGAGTACAGCAAGGAGGAGGGCCGCTTCATGGCGATGCACCATCCCTTCACTGCGCCGCGCGACGAGGACGTCGACAAGCTGCTGACCGATCCGGGCCACGTCTACGCCAAAGCATACGACATGGTCGCCAACGGCTATGAGCTCGGCGGCGGATCGATCCGTATCAACGATCCCGAGGTACAGGAGAAGATGTTCGAGGCTCTCGGCTTCACGAAAGAACAGGCGCAGGAGCGGTTCGGATTCCTGATCGACGCCTTTAAATTTGGTGCACCCCCGCACGGCGGCATGGCGTGGGGCTTCGACCGTATCATCATGGTACTGCTCGATACCGACAACATCCGCGATGTGATCGCGTTTCCGAAGGTGGCCAGCTCCGCTGAACTCATGAGCGCCGCGCCCGGCGAGGTGGATGAGAAGCAGCTTACCGAGCTGGGAATCGCATTGCTTCCCAAGGACAACCAGTAAGCCAAAGTCGAGCAAAAATTAAAGTTTTCGCCAGCTTTTTCAAAAGGGCGCCGTGCGCCAGTGGCGCACAAACAAGGCGCCGACCGGAGCGGGCAGCGGAGACTCTGCGGGGGCGCGGGAAGATTCCCCCACAGCGTGGGGGAAATGTCGCGCAGCGACAAAGGGGGACGGGCCGTGTACGGCTGGCCCCCGTGAAAAACGGGGCCGCAAAGCGGCCCCTCAGAAAAGGTGAGCAAACAGGGAGGGCGAACCATCCGGTGGATGGTTCGCTTGACCGCCTTTGCGATCCTATGGGGCAGACTTCACACGGCATTCTCCCAGCCCAAAAAGCTTCCTGCTCGCAGCAGGTTAAACCTGCACATAATTCGCGCCGCGCGTCGTGACCTCCGCTGAAACGCCGATAAGAACAAGCACTCTGTCGCGGCGGCAGGCTGGTCGGGGATATTTTTGAAATATTAAAAGAAGATTTTTGTCTGCACGCCCTATCAGGCTTCTATGCTTGAGCATACCACCCAGCTGGGCGACCAGAGGGAGCGGGCGCGATCTGCTCACCGCAGGTGCTGGTCGGGGATTTCCGATCCGATGCAGCCGCAATAACGAAAAGAACGGCGGGTCCGCTCAAACGCAGCGGATCCGCCGTCTCTTAATTTTTTAAGGCAATACCGCATAATTCACCCAGCAAAGTTTAACGGTGCTGAGAACTTCTTATATACGCCTTGATTGTGAAAAAAATTTACTTATCCAATCAAATGCCGCGCCTGCTCCGCGTCCTGACGATGGACGAAAATCTCATAGCTGTACATTTGCTCCACAGGATTCCCTATGCTGCCCAGACTGCCGCGCGTTGTCCCTCTGCCGCTCCACTGGCTCATATGGCTCCTTGTCTTTACCCTGTGGCGGATCTTTGCCGCGTCCAGAAGATCCCGGATCTCGTTCATCCTGCGCATATCCGCACCGATCCATACGCTCTGCGAATTCCAAAAGCCCAGCATAACTGCCGCTCCTTTCCCCAAGCAACGAATTATTATTCTAATACAGTAATTTCCTGACAATCGTAAAAGGTCTGCACCGGCTCGTAAATCACAGTGCTCAGAACAACCATCTCTATTTTCTGGCCCGCAGCCAGATCCGCGTCCGTTAAAGTGTTTCCGGCAGCATCATGTAATTTTGTGTATTCTTTCTTTATTGAAACGCGTCCTTCATCGCCATACTCATCTATGATATATACGGAAGCAATTATTTCTGAATCCGGAACTTCAATCGACGGATAAACGACGTCTGTAATTTCAGCGCCTCTGTGATATATAATGTCCGCAGAGTGCTGAAAACGCGGGCGTTTCAGTCTGAACCTACCGCTAAGCTAAGCGGAGGTACGACGCGTTGCGCGTGTTGCCCACCGCAGGTGTAATATAATGCTCGGGATTTTGATTTTGGCTTTCTTCCGGCACAGGCTGAAAACGAAAATAAAGCAGACTTATTCCAGCCACAAAAACAATTATTATGAAAAAACAGGCCAGCATCGCTTTTTTGTATCCATATTTTTCCTCCTTTTTCTCTAAAAGTTCCTATTTTTCTTTTTTGAGGGATATAAAACGCCATATCCTTTATTATTTATGTTTATAATATTATAAAATTAAGTAAAAATCAATATTATTTTATATAAAATATGCAATACGCTTTTAAATTCTCATGAAATTATTTTCCGATGACTTTTTCAAAAAATTATGGTAAAATAAATAGTAACGCCCATCAGGAAAAATTTTCTGAAAAAATTTTTTATTTTTCCTGCAATAAAATGAAGTATTCAATCATTATATAGACAGAGGGATGAGAAAATGCCGATTGACGAAAAGCAGGGCAAGATCCTGCTCACGGATACTCTCATGGCCCGGGTAATGGAAGGCGATGATCAAGCGTTCGCCGAGCTTTACCAGCAAAGCCATTATCCTGTTTACTGTCTGCTGCTGGCGATCGTAAAGAATCCCGCCACCGCAGAGGACTTGATGCAGGATACGTATTTATCCGTCAAAAAGTCCATACAGAACTACGTCCCTCAGGGAAAACCGCTCGCGTGGATCTTTACCATCGCGCGCAATCTGGCTTACATGGAGCTGCGCCGTGAACAGCGGCGCGGGACCGAGGATTTCTCCGAACACGAGGATGTCGAAAGCAGCGACGATATTTCCGGTGTGATCGACAACATCGTACTGCGCAACGCAATGCGTATCCTCGACGAAAAGGAACGAAAAATCGTCCTGCTTCATGTGGTGACCGGTCTGAAGTTTACTGAAATCTCAAAAGCGGCCGAAATTCCCCTTGGCACCGTGCTCTCCTGTTACCATCGTGCTATTCGCAAGCTGCACAAATCCGTAAACGAGGAGGCACAAGACGCATGACGAAAAAAGAAATGAAGCTCTCCCTGAAAAAAGCCGTCATGGACGCCTCTCCGGATGTGTTGGATCAAATCCTGTCACCATCCCCGCAGAGGATGGCTTCCGTAATGGAATTTAAAGAGGAGAGAAAAACGGTCAACACTGCTAAACGCCTGCGGGCAGCCGCCTGCGCTCTTTCGCTCTTTTTTGTTCTTTGTGTGAGCGCGGTGTTCTTCTCAGTCCCAAGGGTGGAATCCGTCGTGAGTATTGATGTAAACCCAAGTGTGGAACTTTCCGTCGACAAAAACAACAGCGTCGTAGAGGCCAGGGCTGTCAACGAAGATGCCAGCGAAATCCTGGACGGGCTTCAGCTCAGCCGCAAAAGCCTTGACACGGCTACCGACGAAATCTTCCAGTCGATAATTCAGCACGGTTATCTTGCCCCTGAAAAGGAGGACAATGCGATCCTTATCTCCGTCTCCAATCAGGATACCCAGCGCGCTGAGGAAATCCAGCAGCTCGTTTCCCGCTCAGCAGCCCAGGTGCTCAAGACAAACAACACCCAGGCAAAGCTGATTCAGCAGCAGGACGTCCAGCCCACCGAGGAACTCCGGCAGTTTGCCGATCAGCACAACATCTCGGTCGGCAAAGCGGACTACGTCCTGAAAATCACCCAGACGGACACATCGCTCAATCCTGAGGAGCTTTCCTCCATGTCGATCTCCCAGCTGAGCTCGATTGCCGAGGAAAACAGCCTCCCGCTTGACAATGTGGCAACTCCTGTGGAACCGCCCAAGGACAGCGGATCCAAACCCGATGGATCGGAATCCTCCGAAAGCTCGGGAGAGGATACCAGCTCCCTGCCGTCCGAACCGGAATCTTCCGTTCCCTCCGAACCGTCCGAACCCTCCAGACAGGAGCCGTCTTCGGAATGCAGTTCCAGTGAGGAAGAACCGGAATATGTCCCGATTGACCGGACGGGCCAGTACTGCGAATACTGCGGCAGATTCCTCGTGGACTGCCAGGATTCCTGCGACAAATCGGAAGGCAAAAAATTCTGTCCCGACTGCGGCAGATACCTCCCGTACTGCGTATGCAGCGATAAGCAGATAGAATCCGGTTCCGTCGATCTCGAACAGAATCCAAGCGAGGCGGAGACCCCGTCCGAGCCCGAGGAGCCCGCTGTGGAATCCCCGGATGATTCCGTCGTGATCCTGTATTCTGAGGAGCGTTACTGCGAATACTGCGGCGAGCTTCGCACCGACTGCAGAGGACGCTGTGACAGATCCGGAGAGCCGCTGTACTGCAGCGACTGCGGACGGCTGAAGATCAACTGCATGTGCCACGATTCCGGGGATCCGGAATAAGGCGGGCAGGTATCAAGCCAGCCGGAAGTACCTTGAAAACCGCGGAATAGGGAAAACTGACTTCCGACAGCCAAAGCCCTCTCCTGTTGATGATGCGAACAGGCGGAGCGCAGAGGGGAAGGGGAGACAGTGTGCCGATGCCGCGGCCGATGTTTCAGTAAGGGAACAGGGGCTTTTGCCCGGTTCCGACGCGTTGATGATGCGAACGCCCGAGGAATCCGGTAAAATCCCGATCCCTTTGCTGAAAAACCAGAAAACCCAAAGAGCCTGTAAGCAATGCTTACGGGCTCTTTTTCAAGGCTAAGCCTTGACGCACCTGCGGTGAGCAGAACGCGCCGCGCTCTCTCCGGTCGCCCGGCCGGGTGCGCGATCTAGCTGTTTCGCCCGCGTCGCAGCCTGTCTGCGGATATTATACCACACCTGCGGCGGGCAGAACGCGCAACGCGTCGTACCTCCGCTTGGGCTGAGTATGCGATCGGACTAAAACGCCCGCGTTTATAGCTGTCTGCGGATATTATGCCATATCCCCGACCAGCTTTCCGCCGCGACACCGTGCCAATGCAAAACGGTGTGTCAGCGACCGGAGGGAGCGATCCGCGATTTACGTCAAGGCTTAGCCTTGAAGTGGAAAAATCAGGCTCTTTATGATAAAATGAAAAGGCAACATAAAAATCACAGGGGGGCCTGGTATTTCTATGGAAATGAAGCTTGTACCATTTGATTCTGATTTGTGGGACATCTATACCGGCGCGTACGGCAGTGTGCGCACGGAAGTCAAAATTTTAATGGGACACAAAAAGACGGCGCCGCCGTCCGGGGAAAAGCTTCGACGTCTCAGCGCACAGGAAAAAGGGGATTATCAGATTGCGTTCGATAACCTGTGTGAAAATTTATGGCACCAGACGAGTTTTTATAACGCGCTCTATCTGGTCATGCCTTACATGGTGACTCTTTTGGAACAAAAGGAATCGGAACATGATTTTGACTGGCAGCTTGCGATTATTTCCGCAATGGGGATCTGCCTGGCATCCGCTCCGGACTGGAACGAGGAAAGCAGGATCGAACCCGGCGATCTTTTGGAAAGCTACCGGCTCAGCGTCAAAAAGCTGAAAGAAAAAACAAAGGTATTCCTGAGCAGTCATCTGGATCAGATCAGTCGTTTGGAGAGCCGGAAACGCGGTGAATTTCTTACCGCGCTGATGGCTATCCTTGGCGACAGGGAAGCCGCATTCCTGCTGACGCTCAGCGCCCGGGAGGGCTGTCCGCTGCTTTGCGGGCGGTGCGGCTTTGGCTGCGAAAACGGGAGCCTTGACAATCCGGAATTCCGGGAAAGGATTACTCCCGCGCCCGAAAAGCCCTGGGACGGCAAATCCTTTGACGATCCGCTCACCTGGTACAGCGGCGTTCTGCATCGTGTCGGCGCAGACGCGGAGGCGTCCCGCCTTGCCTACTACTACGGCACCTTTACCTGCCCGGAATGCGGCGAGAAAAAGCCCGTCCTTGATTTTATGAAAGCCTATCATTCCTTTGTCTGAGAGCTGCCCGGAAAGGGGATGCTTATGCACAATATTTTCGGCCTTCTGCGCCGGTCCGGCCTGCGCGACTGGGGGATCTGCTCCTTTGAACAGGTCCGCGGATCCCTGCTGGACTGCCGCGCAAAAAGCAGGATTCCGGAAAATGCGCGGTCCGTCCTGATGACGGTTTTCCCTTACTTTACGCCGTGCGGCGTGCATAATATTTCCCGCTACGCTATCCCGCCCGATTACCACACCGCTGCGGGGGAATATCTGGATCGCGCCTGCGGCCTGCTTCGGGAGGCTTTTCCGGAGCAGGAATTCGTCTGGTTTGCGGATAACTCCCCCATTCCGGAGGTACGCGCCGCCGCTCTCGCCGGGCTTGGCTGCGTGGGGCTCAATGGTCTGCTCATCACGCCGGAATACGGCTCCTGGGTCTTTCTGGGGGAGATCGTCACAAGCCTCGATCTGCCTGTCTCCGGAGATGGAATCAAGCCGTGCATCCGGTGCGGAAAATGCCGGGAAAGCTGTCCCGGCGGAGCAATCAGCGCAGACGGTATAGAAACGGATCGCTGTCTCTCACACATTTCGCAGAAAAAGAGGGATCTCTCGCCGTGGGAATGTGACTTGATCCGCAAAGGCGGATCGGCGTGGGGATGCGATATCTGTCAGGAAGTGTGCCCGATGAACCGCGCCGCTGCGGAAACGTATCTGCCGGAATTCCGCACGGGACTGTTCCCGATAATCCGTCCGGGACAGTCTGAAAGTCTTGAAAACCGGGCGTTCCACTGGCGCGGCCCCAAGGTAATCGAGCGGAATCTCCATTTATTAAATAACGATTCGTAATAATAAGAAAAATTATTACTATTAGTTCCCGTATAATTTTCAAAAATCCGGGTATCTTACGGAGGAAATCGAATCTATCGTATTCCGGAGGGAATTATGCAGGGAAAAGTAAAGGATATCATGAGCAGCAATGTGGTATCGGTCCTGCCGGGACAGTCGGCCGCTGAAGCTGCGCGCGTGATGGAGCAGTACAACGTGGGATCCGTCCCGGTGGTATCGGGCGGAGTTCTGCGCGGGATCCTGACGGATCGAGACATTGTACTGCGCTGTGTCGCCGCCGGAAACGATCCCGAGCGCACCCGGACCGCTGATATTATGACGAAAGAAGTCATGTTTCTGACACCGTCGCAGAGCGCCCGCGACGCCGTCGAAATGATGGAGATCGAGCAGGTGCGGCGGCTCCCCGTAGTAGAAAACGGGATTGTACAGGGAGTAGTCAGCGCAGCGGACATGGTGAGGTGGTTCGGGCCCGAAGCGGTCGGGCTAATCGACCGGATCAGCGGTGACACTACAAAATAAACAAACAAGAAATATTTTTACAAAATATACGAAACGTATTTAATCCTTTCTGATCGCCTATCGCGAGCGGGGAGGATTTTTTGTTCACCAAGCTGGGATTTTGCGCCCAGCCCGGGCAAACGGGATTTTTTAAAGCATAGTGCTTCACCCTGTTGGGGGTTCCCCCAAACCCCCAGCACGGATATTTTTTAGACCTCGCAGGTCCCGGCGTTGGGGGCGGCTCAGGCCGCGGGCGCAGAATATGAAACTCACCGTTTCAGGGCTTTTGATCTATCGAACCTTGCAGGTCCCGGCGAAAGGGGCCGCTCAAGCCGCGCCCCTAACACCCCACGGCTCTTCCTTTTCTTGGTAGAAGAAAAGGAAGCAAAAGACTATTTAAGAGGGGCGTAGCCCCCCTTAAAGATTCCCCCAGGGGGAGCGCTCTGGCCGCGTCCCCCTAAACCCCCACGGCCGGGAACCTTTGAGGTAGGATATAACTTATCAAGAGCACAGAAACGCGCTCTCCATGCCGAAAAAATTCCGCTCTTTGTAAAGGCTTTTACATGATCGTGCAACTGTCCGGCAGGTTAGTTCGTCTGTGTCGGGCGCGAGATGTACGGAATCCTCGCAGTGTAACCTCTCCCTGTTTCGCCCTAACTGGGCAGGGAAGTATCCACGCTATGGCCTGACGGCCAAATGCTCACCGCAGTGGATCCCTGAAAGGGCCGCGCAGAGCGCGGCCCTTTGTGCGCGCCGTAGGCGCGCACTCTTTCGGAAATGCGAAGGCATTTCCGAACCGGAGGATCCTCACAGACCAAGCGTTGGAACGAAGTTCCACAGCGCTGCGCTGCTCCGGGCACAGTTAGCGCGTACCAGCCTGCGCAGACTCGGACGCGAGGCCCGTACCTGATATAACGCTGAGATCGGAGGGATCCGCCGGGGGGATTTTTAAGGGGGGATCCCACAGGATCCCCCCTTAAACGATCTTTTGCTTCCTTTTCTGTCGTTCAGAAAAGGAAGGCCCTTGGGGGCTCGGGGGCATGGGCCGAATGGCCCCCGACGCCGGGACCGCTCAGGTTCGATAGAATAAAAAACAGTGAAGCTGTAAGCTTCAAAATATACGCTTCGCCCGGACAGAGCTTAACCCCCGGCTTGGTGAAGCCGAACACTTCAAATCGTGTGCTTGCCCGAGCAGGGCGAAAAGCCAAACTGCGGTGTGTTTGCCACCGCGACATAGTACCCACGGCAATGGTATTCCCGCGGAGGTCACGACGCACGGCGCGTATTACGTGCAGGCTTAGCCTGCCTTGTCAGGTGAACATCGGGCTGACGGGCTTGTCTTCGTAGATGCGCTCGATCGCTTCCGCAAAGAGCGGTGCAACGGAAAGGATCGTGCAGTTGGGCAGCATCTTCTCCTCGGGCAGCGGGATGGTATCCAGCAGAACAAGCTCGGAGATGCAGCTGTTCTTGATGCGCTCGATCGCCGGGCCGGACAGCACCGCGTGGGTCGCGCAGGCCAGAACACCCGTCGCGCCGCCAAGCTCCACTGTAGCCGCAGCCGCGTTGCACAGCGTACCGGCAGTATCGATCATGTCATCCACCAGAATGACCTTCTTGCCGCGCACATCACCGATGATGTTCATTACCTCGCACACGTTCGCTCTCTGGCGGCGCTTGTCGATAATCGCAAGCGGACAGCCGATACGCGATGCGAAATTGCGCGCGCGCGTCACGGAACCCAGATCCGGAGACACAACCACATAATCGTCAGTGTGTCCGCCGATTTTATCTTTCAGATAGGAGGAAAGCAGAGGCGCTCCCAGCAGATGATCCACCGGGATGTTGAAAAAGCCCTGAATCTGCGGCGCGTGCAGATCCATCGTCAGAACACGGTCCGCGCCAGCCGTGGTGATCAGATCCGCGACAAGCTTTGCCGAAATCGGATCACGCGCTTTCGCCTTGCGATCCTGCCGGGCATAGCCGAAATACGGGATAACTGCCGTAATCCGGGCCGCGCTCGCGCGTTTCATGGCGTCGATCATAATCAGAAGCTCCATAATGTTGTTGTTGACCGGGGCGCAGGTGGACTGCACAATAAAGCAGTCGCTTCCGCGCACGGACTCCCGCAGAGAAAGCGCAATCTCCCCGTCGCTGAAGGTGGAAACCTCCGCCTTGCCTACCGACAGGTTCAGACACTCCGCAATCTGCGCCGCAACTTGCGGGCTGGCATTCGCTGCAAAAATTTTAATGTCCTTCCCATGAAAATTCATTTGCATATCCTCCTAATTGATCGGCCGCCGCCCGGGATGGGCTGGCAGCATATTGTGAGCCGCGGGTTGAACCGCCCGCGGACAATCCATGGCATAGCCGGGAATTGGGACAAAATAACACGACAATATATCCGCAAAGGCGCCTTCTCACGGCCTCTCCGGATGACTGATATTCAGGATGGGATGTCCGAAATATTTCATTTTACCAATACTATACATATCCATGACTTTGCTTCTACTTTACTTCTATTATCTCATAAGAATAAAATTTTTCAAGCTTTTATTCGACAAATCCGGCAGTTTTGTGAAACTTTATTATTTTTTTCCACCGCATCCCTCCTTTGCATATCGGAAATATGCCCAGCTGTGAAAGATTTTTCCATTCCTCAGCTATTTTTCTGCAAGGCGCGATCATGTCCTCCCATCTCATTATTCTGTCCTTTTGGGAATATCCGCCTCCAAAAACGGGAAGAATAGACAATATTCCCGCCTGATACCGTGCGCCCCTGCCCGGACATTTTTCCAAGTACGAAAAATAGCGTCAGTTCCATATTATGGAACCAAGTTTCCGCTTACACCCACGGATTTGGCAGGATTTTATTATATGTGCATCATATATACAGGAAGAATGCGAGAAAACATATAGCTTTTTGAGGAATTTTTTGCTATAATAATAGACAAGCAAGCACTGGTATGCTTGTATTTTTCTTTTCACTAACAGATCGGAATGAGGAGGAATGTCCGGCTGTCGCGGGCAGGGCTGTTTTTGCCGTTCCGGTTTTGCAAAACAGGAGGTTGATACCAATGAGCCACAAGTATGTCTATCTTTTCTCTGAGGGCAACGGCAAAATGCGCGAGCTTCTCGGCGGCAAGGGCGCGAACCTTGCGGAAATGACCGTGCTCGGAATGCCTGTCCCGCAGGGCTTCACCGTTACCACGGAAGCGTGCACGCAGTATTATGAGGATAAGCGTCAGATCAACGACGAAATCCAGGCGCAGATCTATGAGTATCTGGGCAAGATGGAGGAAATCTGCGGCAAGAAGTTCGCCGATCCGGCCAACCCGCTGCTCGTCTCCGTGCGTTCCGGCGCGCGTGCGTCCATGCCCGGCATGATGGACACCATCCTTAACCTGGGCCTGAACGACACTGTTGTCGAAGGTCTCGCGAAGATCACCAACAGCCCGCGCTTTGCTTACGACTCCTACCGCCGTTTCATCCAGATGTTCTCCGACGTCGTGATGGAGCTGCCGAAGTCCGAGTTCGAGAAGATCATCGACGCGATGAAGGAAAAGAAGGGCGTCAAGCAGGATACCGAGCTGGATGCTGACGATATGAAGGAGCTTGTCCGTCAGTTCAAGGCCTTCTATAAAGAGCACAAGGGCGAGGATTTCCCGAGCGATCCGAAGGTTCAGCTGATGGAGGCTGTCAAGGCTGTGTTCCGCTCCTGGGACAACCCGCGCGCGAACGTCTACCGCCGCATGAACGAGATCCCCTACGACTGGGGCACCGCCGTCAACGTGCAGGCGATGGTATTCGGCAACTCCGGCGACCGTTCCGGCACGGGCGTTGCGTTCACCCGCAACCCGGCTACCGGTGAAAAGGCGCTGTTCGGTGAGTACCTGATCAACGCACAGGGCGAGGACGTCGTTGCTGGTATCCGCACCCCGCAGACGATCGGCCACCTGAAAGAGGAAATGCCTGAGGTTTACGACCAGTTTGCCCAGATCGCGGACAAGCTGGAGAAGCACTATAAAGATATGCAGGATATGGAGTTCACCATCGAGAATGGCAAGCTCTATATGCTCCAGACCAGAAACGGCAAGAGAACCGCGGCTGCGGCGCTCAAGATCGCCGTGGATCTGGTGGACGAGGGCATGATCTCCGAGGAGGAGGCTGTGCTGCGCGTCGAGCCGAAGCAGCTCGATTCCCTGCTCCACCCGCAGTTCGACGCCGCTGCTCTCAAGAAGGCAGAGGTTATCGGCAAGGGCCTCGCGGCTTCCCCGGGCGCTGCCTGCGGCCGCGTTGTGTTCTCCGCTGAGGACGCCAAGGAGTGGAACGAGAGAGGCGAGAAGGTCATCCTGGTCCGTCTGGAGACTTCCCCGGAGGATATCGAGGGCATGGTCGCGGCACAGGGCATCCTGACCGTCCGCGGCGGTATGACCTCCCACGCGGCTGTCGTCGCGCGCGGCATGGGCACCTGCTGTGTCTCCGGCTGCGGCGAGATCGTCGTTGACTACGACAAGAAGCTGTTCACCCTCGGCGGCAAGACCATCAAAGAGGGCGACTATATTTCCATCGACGGCTCCACCGGCAACATCTATGCCGAGGCCATCCCGACTGTGGACGCGACCATCTCCGGCGATTTCAGCCGCCTGATGGAGTGGGCGGACCGCGCGCGCAACCTCGAGGTTTACGCGAACGCCGATACGCCGCGCGACGCGAAGCAGGCGAGATCCTTCGGTGCAGAGGGCATCGGTCTGTGCCGTACAGAGCACATGTTCTTTGAAGAGGACCGCATCAAGGCAATGCGCGAGATGATCGTCGCCAAGGACGTCGAGACGCGCAAAAAGGCCCTCGCGAAGATCATGCCGTATCAGCAGGGCGACTTTGAGGGCCTGTTCGAGGTCATGGAGGGCCGTCCGGTGACGATCCGCTTCCTGGATCCGCCGCTGCACGAGTTCCTGCCGACCAAGGAAGAGGACATCAAGGAGATCGCCGAGGAGCTGAACATCTCCGTTGAGGAGCTCAACAACGTAATCGCCAGCCTGCACGAGTTCAACCCGATGATGGGCCACCGCGGCTGCCGTCTGAGCGTTTCCTATCCGGAAATCGCTGAGATGCAGACCACCGCTGTGATCAACGCGGCAATCAACGTGCAGAAGAAGTGCGGCTTCGCTGTTGTCCCGAACATCATGATCCCGCTGGTAGGCGAGGTCCGTGAGTTCAAGTTCGTCAAGGATATCGTTGTTTCCACCGCGGACAAGATCATCAAGGAGTCCGGCATCGACATGAAGTACGAGGTCGGCACCATGATCGAGATCCCGCGTGCCGCTCTGACGGCTGACGAGATCGCCAAGGAAGCTGAGTTCTTCAGCTTCGGCACGAACGATCTGACCCAGATGACGTTCGGCTTCAGCCGTGACGACGCCGGCAAGTTCCTCGACTACTACTACGAGAACAAGATTTACGAGTCCGATCCGTTTGCACATCTGGATCAGAACGGCGTTGGCAAGCTGGTGCAGATGGCTGCCGACCTGGGCCGCAAGAGCCGTCCGGAGATCCATCTCGGTATCTGCGGCGAGCACGGCGGCGATCCGACATCCGTCGAGTTCTGCCACCGCGTAGGCCTGAACTACGTTTCCTGCTCTCCGTTCCGCGTGCCGATCGCACGTCTGGCAGCGGCGCAGGCTGCGATTAAATATCCGCGCCAGTAAAGCACAAGCCAAAGGCGGGCGCAAACATAAAAGTTTCGCCAGCCTTTTCAAAGGCTGCGGGGGGCGGGGCAGAGCCCCGCAATCAAAAAGGGACGCAAAGCGTCCCCCCAAAAAAGCCAAGCAAACAGGGGATATCCGCGTGAGGCGGATATCCCCGTCTTTGCGTCCCTTTGGGGTGTATCTAAAAAGTCCTCAATACTGTTAAATTCTACTGAAAAGCGGCGTCTGCTGCGTTGCTCACCCTTGCAATACGAAAGTATTGCAGCGGATTCGCGCCTTGCATCCACCGCCTTTCAGCGAATTTTCCAGCACTTTTGACTTTTCAGATACACCCCAAGCGAAACAGCCCCGTCCCGCGGCAAGCCCTTCCCCGCAATCCCGATACACCGCCGCAAATCCCCATAAATGAAAGCTTAAAAGAAAAAGCCGATGAAAAATTAAAGGGGAGAGGAAAAACACGCGATTTTTCTGTGCGGTATTATCCTGTCTCTTTTGCTTTACGCAGATATTTTTTTCTTAAGTTTTCGGCTATGCCGCAAGACCCCTTACAAACGATAAAAGCAGAAAAGAGGTCAGGAATATGCCCGTCATAAAAAATTTAGGCTGGACATTCGACACAGCCTCAACCACCTACGATAAAATGCGGCCCGGATACCCCGCCGAACTATACAAAGCGTTGTTTTCCTATCTCCCCATTGGAACAGACAGCCGCGTGGTGGAAGTAGGCCCCGGCGCGGGACAGGCAACTCTGCCGGTACTGCAAACAGGATGCACGCTCACCGCCGTGGAATACGGGAAAAATTTTTCCGATCTGTGCCGGGAAAAATTCCGCGATTTTCCGGGCTTTTCCGTGATAACAGGAAAATTTGAGGATACCAGCTTCGCGGAAAATTCCGTGGATCTCGTCTTTTCTGCAACGGCATTCCACTGGATCCCGGAAGAAACAGGCTACCCCAAGGTATTCGCCATGCTCAGGCACGGCGGCGCGTTCGCGCGGTTTGCAAACCATCCTTACCGCTGGAAAGGCAACCTTCCTCTCGCGGAAGAAATCGATCGCCTTTATGAACGCTACTACTACAAATATTACGGCACCGATCCGGAGCCGCAAAAGGAATTCGGAGAAGAGCAGGCCGAAAAAATCTCCCGTATCGCTGAAAAATACGGCTTTGAGGACATCCGGTATTCGCTGTTCCACCGCGTCCGGACATTTTCCCCGCAGGAATACTCGACACTGCTTGGCACTTACTCCAATCACATCGCGATAGAGGAAGGGATCCGCACGGAATTTTTCGCCAAGATAGAAGAAGCCATCCAAAAACACGGCGGCGAAATCAGGCTTTGCGATACCATTGATTTGGAGCTTGCCCGCAAGCCGTAAGCGAAACCCTCGCGAATTTCCCAATAAACGCAAAAAGGGAGCGCCACTGATACGCGGCGCTCCAACAGGCGTGCATGTCCTTTCCTGCCAGTGTGTACTTTTGGAGATTTTTTGAATGGCAAGCAGCTTTAAAACACAGTTACAGAAATCTGAAAGCGTTTTTTCGGGCATTTTTTGCCCGGCAAGAAGGTCTTGAAAGAAAGAAGAAGGCAGGCCCGGGAAGTCTCCCGGGAGCCACGCAGCCCGGTGCTCGAAATCCGCCGGCGGGATCTGAAAAGCGGCGTCTGCTCATCAGCAAACCCAGCCAGACGGAAGCAGCTGAATTTTTTGCGCAGACAAAACTATCTCTCCTCCCCCCTGCGCTCACCAGGAAAGGGAACCGGAAACGGAAAGCGCCGGAAGAACGCAACGCAATTAGCTTTGACTAACCGCATTGGAGAAAAAATACTCAATCCCAGAACGATTGAGTTAGTCATGTCTTACGCTATGTGCAGATTATACCACATGTCCCGCAAAAAAGTCAACTGTTTTTTGAAAAAACATTTTTCTTTGTCTGCTGAGGGTATCTGAAACCGGGAAATACAGATCGCCGGAAACAAAAAAATTCAAGGCGGAGAATCCCGAAAAGGATCTCTCCGCCTTGAACTTTCCGATGCTGAAATCAGCCCTGGGACGGTGCGCCAACCGGGCAGGTCTCTGCACAGGAACCACACTCTGTGCAAAGCTCCGGATTGATAACGTACTTGCCGTCACCCTCGGAAATAGCTTCTACCGGGCACTCTGCTGCGCATGCGCCGCAGGAGATGCACTCGTCGCTGATAACATATGCCATGGTAAAACACCTCCAATAAAAGTACAACCTTATTTTATCATATTCTTTGAAAAATGCAACAGGTTTTTTATGGTTTGCGTCCGCTCGGGGAAGTTTTCTTTCCTCGGACCGGCAAAAAAATTCCGGAGATCGGGAACCCCTCTCTCCGGAAACCAGATTATTCACCAAGCATACTCAGGATCGCGTTCTTCGGACGGACGCCGACAGCCGTATTCACTATCTCGCCGTTCTTGACAACCATCAGGGTCGGGATGCTCATGATGCCGTACTCCCCGGCAAGCTCCCTCTGCTCGTCGACGTTGACCTTGCCGACCTTCACTTTGCCGTCGAGCTCCTCTGCGATCTCATCGACAATCGGGGAAACCATGCGGCACGGGCCGCACCAGGACGCCCAGAAATCTACCAAGACGGGCTTATCGGACTGCAAAACCTCCTGTGCGAAGTTCTGCTCTGTTAAGGTAATCACTGCCATAAATACCGCTCCTTTTCTATCGGGGGAACAGCTTCTGCTGTCCGCCGCCGTTATTGTTTTATTTGATGGTCTTAGTATATCCGTTTTGCCGTGCTTTTTCTGTGACTTTATCACGAAAGGGAAAATTTTCTTTGCGGGCGGCTTTTCCTTGAAATGGGCAGAAAATCCCGCTATACTAATTACATCACACAGCGAACGGGGGATTCTTTCATGCCAAAATGGGAGGAAAAGGAAAAAAAGAAGCTTTCGCGCCAGGAAACGCTGAAAAAGGGAATTTTAGCGGTGGTATTCTGCGGGATTCTGGCGGCGGCACTGCTCCTGTTTTTGCAAAGCAGCCCATTCAGCCGCACCTCGGACGGCGCGGAGCTTCTTTTGGGACAGACGCTGGAACAGGCGTCCCAGACGCTTGATTTCCGCACAGCGGAGTATTCGGAGGACGGCAACGCGGAGGAATACACGCTGATTATGCCGGGCTACCGGCAGACGATGCGCTTCTCCGACGGGATCTGCACGGGGCTGCGGTGGGAATACTGGGAGTTTTCCGGCGCGCTGGATCGGATGCAGGAGCTTGCTTCGGTGCTGTCCGGGCAGTATGAAGCTTCCGGACAGGAGACCCTTTCCCCCTATCTGGAGACGGAATCATCCCTCAGCCCTCCTGATCCGGGGACTGTCCCGCAGATGGCATGGAACCTGCCCGAAGCCAACGGGGGCGGCACGCTCGTCCTCTCCCTGCGTGCCGGGGAGGCGGACAGCTTTTTTGTGGAGCTGTCCGTTCAGGAGCCATAGCAGCCATTACGGGACAGAAATCTATCTGGACAGAAATTGGGCGCACGATATTCCCGATTCCCTTTTGGGCGGAGCATGAGAAAATAATCCATAAAGATGGCAAATCCGGGCATTTACCGCTTTCGCGGAAAAAAATATAATAATAATCAAGATCGCAGCCCTGCGATCCAGGGGTGTATCTGAAAAATCAAAGGTGCTGGAAAATTCGCTGAAAAGCGGCGAATGCAAGGCGCGAATCCGCCGCAATACTTTCGTATTGCAAGGGTGAGCAACGAAGCAGACGGCGTTTTTCAGTAGAATTTAACAGTATTGAGGATTTTTCAGATACACCCTAAGCAAAGGAGAGTTTTTATGATGACAGTACAGGAAAAGCTGACGGTAAAACAGCTGTACACCCTTTCGCACACATTGGCGGCGCCGCTGCTTGAGGCCGTGGACTACCCGTGGGAGGTTCTTCCCAAAATCGGGGAATTTGTCCGCAGGCTGGGGGAATCGCTCCCGCAGGAGGAATACCGCTGTGTGGACACGGACGTTTGGATCGCGGTTTCTGCGTCCATCGCGCCCAGTGTCACCATCAAGGGTCCGTGCATCATCGGTCCGGAGACGGAAGTCCGGCCGGGTGCGTTCCTGCGCGGCAATATTCTGGTGGGATCCGGCTGCGTGATCGGCAATTCCACAGAGCTGAAAAATGTGATTATTTTCGACAGCGTACAGGTCCCGCACTACAACTATGTGGGGGATTCTGTTTTGGGATATAAGTCCCACATGGGCGCGGGCGCAATCACCTCGAATGTCAAATCGGACAAATCGCTGGTGACAGTGCACGGCCTGGAGGGGAACATCGAAACCGGCCTGAAAAAATTTGGAGCGATGCTCGGCGATTTCGTCGAGGTGGGCTGCAACTCTGTGCTGAATCCCGGCACGGTGATCGGCCGTGAAAGCAATATTTATCCCCTTTCCTGCGTGCGCGGCTTTGTGCCGTCCCGGAGCATCTTCAAAACGGGCGGCGTGATCGTGGAAAAGCATTCCTGATCCGGCGCAGACAGGGAAGCCGGACGGGCGGTTGTTCCGTCCGCCGGAAAACCAGAGGAGGAAACGGTATGATCTCAATCGATTTGGAACTTGCGCGCCTGGTGAATTTCGGCGTGAAGCATGGACTGGTGGAGGAGGCGGATCGCGTCTACACGATAAACCGCCTGCTGCACACGCTGGGACTGACGGAATTTTCCGCTGTGGAGGCGCCGGAGGAAGATCTCGACTGCGCCGCGCCCATCCTGGAGCGGATCCTGGACTGGGCGGCGGATCGCGGGCTGCTCGCGGAAAATACCGTTACATACCGGGATCTTCTCGACACGGAGCTGATGGCCTGCCTGACGCCGCCGCCGTCCACGGTTATCCGCGAATTCTGGCAGCTGTACGCCCGCAATAAGAAGGCCGCCACCGACTATTACTATGACTTGAGCCGCGCCACCCATTATATCCGCGCGGATCGCATTGCGCGCGACGAGTTATGGACGGCTCCCACCAAATACGGCGAGATTGTGATCACGATCAATCTTTCCAAGCCGGAAAAGGATCCCAAAGCGATCGCGGCGGCGCGCAGCCTGCCGGCATCCGGATATCCGAAATGCGCCCTTTGCCGCGAGAACGAGGGCTTTGCCGGAACAGTGGCGCAGGCCCCGCGCGGCAACCACCGTCTGATTCCCCTCAATCTGTGCGGCGAGGATTTCTTCCTGCAATACTCCCCCTACGTCTATTACAACGAGCACTGCATCGTGCTCAACCGCGATCACATCCCCATGCGGATCTGCCGCGCCACTTTTGAGAAGCTGCTCGATTTTGTCGGCAAGTTCCCGCACTATTTTATCGGGTCCAATGCGGATCTCCCGATTGTGGGCGGTTCCATCCTGACGCACGATCATTATCAGGGCGGCAACTATGAGTTCCCGATGGCGAAAGCGCCCGTCACGCATAAAATCAGATTCGACGGCTTTGAGGACGTCGACGCCGGACTGGTGCGCTGGCCGCTCTCGGTGATCCGGCTGAGCAGCACGGATCCTGACAGGCTGTGTGCGCTCTCTGAGAAAATTCTGGATCACTGGCGCGCCTATTCGGATCCGGATGCGGAAATCCTTGCGTTTACGGAGGAAAACGGCAGCCGCGTCCCGCACAACACGATCACCCCGATCGCGCGGTTCCGCGACAGGAAGTACGAGCTGGATCTTGTCCTGCGCAACAACAGGACGTCCCCGGAGCATCCGCTTGGGATTTTCCATCCGCACGCCGAGTATCATCACATCAAAAAGGAAAATATTGGACTGATTGAGGTGATGGGGCTGGCGGTGCTTCCGGCGCGTCTGAAGCAGGAGCTCAAGGAGATTGAATTTTATCTTCAGCATCCTGAAAAGGAAGAGGAGCTTCTGCACAAGGAATCACTTGCACCCCACCTGGAGTGGTATCGTGCGCTGAAAGCGCGGGAGATTCCGTCGGATCAGGTGCACAGCGCCATCCAACAGGACGTAGCTGTGATTTTCTCTGAAATTCTTGAAAACGCAGGCGTTTACAAGGACACCGATGCAGGACACGAGGCGTTCCTGCGATTCTGCCGTTCCGTCAATGATTAAAGCTTTCAGCTTCACCGAGCCGGGATCCTTTGCCCTGCCCGGGCGGGGCGGTTATTCTTGAAGCTTACAGCTTCACTGTTTTTCTATCGAACCTCGCAGGTCCCGGCGTTGGGGGCGGCTCAGGCCGCGCCCCCAAACCCCTGCCGGCCCTTCCTTTTCTTGTTGGAAGAAAAGGAAGCAAAAGACCATTTAAGGGGGACT
>DVHF01000012.1 GCA_018712265.1 Candidatus Gallacutalibacter pullicola | reverse complement strand
ACCAAAGGTTACCGCCATTTCCGCGAAGCGTCAGCGGAGCGCGACGCGTTCTACGTGCAGGCTTAGCCTGCCGCGACGCGTTCTGCTCACCGCAGGTGCGTGCAGGCTTAGCCTGCTGGTTAGCCGCTGATGGAGTAGTTCGGGGCTTCCTTGGTGATCTGGATGTCGTGCGGATGGCTCTCCTTGAGTCCCGCGCCCGTAATCCGGATGAACTGCGCCTTTTCGTGCAGCTCCTCAATGTTCGCACAGCCGGTGTATCCCATACCGGCGCGGATGCCGCCCAGCATCTGGTAAATCGTATCGGAAAGCGGCCCTTTGAACGGCACACGGCCCTCCACGCCTTCCGGAACCAGCTTCTTCGATTCCGCCTGGAAATAACGGTCCGCACTGCCGTGGCCCTGGTTCATCGCGCCCAGGCTGCCCATGCCGCGGTACACCTTGAACTGACGGCCCTGATACAGCTCCGTCTCGCCGGGGGATTCCTTACAGCCCGCGACGAGCGAGCCGACCATGACAACGTTCGCGCCAGCCGCCAACGCCTTGACGATATCGCCGGAATACTTGATGCCGCCGTCCGCAATAACCGGAATCCCGTATTTGGACGCCGCGCACGCCGCGTCATAGACCGCTGTGATCTGCGGGACGCCGATACCCGCCACAACGCGCGTGGTGCAGATGGAGCCCGGCCCGATGCCGACCTTTACGCAGTCAGCACCCGCGTCGATGAGGGCTTCCGCCGCCGCAGCCGTCGCGATATTGCCGGCGATCAGCTGGAGATCCGGGTACGCTTTCTTGACCTTGCGCACCGCCTCCACAACGTCCTTATTATGTCCGTGAGCCGAGTCAAGACCCACCACGTCGACCTGTGCTTCCACAAGAGCGGCAACGCGATCGAGCACGTCCGGCGTTGCGCCGATAGCCGCGCCGCAGAGGAGGCGTCCGCTGGAATCCCTTGCGGAATTCGGATACTGCACAGCCTTTTCGATATCCTTGATGGTGATCAGGCCCTTGAGGTTGCCCTCCTGATCCACGATGGGCAGCTTCTCGATGCGGTGCCTGCGGAGGATTTCCTGCGCCTGCTCGAGCGTGGTGCCAACCGGCGCAGTGACGAGGTTCTCTTTCGTCATGACGGCGGAAATGGGCTGTTCAAAATCCTTTTCCGTCATAAAGCGCAGGTCGCGGTTCGTGATGATGCCCACCAATTTTCCGTTCTCGCAGATCGGCACGCCAGAGATCTTATAGCGCGCCATAATCGCGTTGGCGTCATGGACGAAGTGCTCCGGAGAGAGGAAAAACGGATTCACAATGACGCCGTTCTCCGATCTTTTGACGCGATCCACAAGATCGGCCTGCTTTTCGATCGTCATGTTCTTGTGAATGATGCCGATGCCGCCCTCACGCGCGATAGCGATCGCCATCTCCGCCTCGGTAACGGTATCCATAGCGGCGGTCATGAGCGGGGTGTTGAGCTTGATCTTCTTGGTGAGATGCGTGGAGACATCCACCTGCTTCGGGAGGACGTTCGATTCTGCCGGAATCAGGAGAACATCGTCGAATGTGAGACCTTCTTTTACGAATTTGCTGGAATAATTTGTGTTCAGCATTTTTACCTCCTCCATGTTGCTGACAGCCCCGGCATACACAAAGAAAGGGAATCCATGTGTTTTACGAGCCGGGGCTGTTCCAGTCTTACGGGTTTTATTTGATTGGCCTGCATCCGGGACAGGGAAGCTCTGTCCGCCGCGCCCGCGTGCGTAACGGAAGCGGCCCGGATACAGAACACGGAGAATCGTCCCCGTGCGGATGTTTATTATTACTATTATATCACGCGGTAGTATGTGTTTCAATAGCTTTGTTTACCGCAAAAAGACAGGATTCACGCTCGATTTTTGTCAAAAACTTTCCTTTGTAATACCTGAATCTGGAAAAATATCTCCAGAACAAACGTTTGAACATTTGTTCTCAACAGAATGAATTGAGGTAATTTGTGTTTTATTCAGGCTTTTCTGCCGCACTGATTTTTTGTGAAATCAGGTTTTCCACAGATTCAACGCAGTCTTGTGGAAAATTCGTTCGCTTTATGGATTTAAAATAAAGCTGCTGCAAAGGTCATTCCCGAAAATACTGTGCAAAAATCGGCCCCAAAACGAAAACAGAACAGCTTTCCCTGAGACCGATCCTTTCAATTACTGCCGATTTTTTATGTAGATTATCACCGCGTTTTTATTTCATCTGTTTCCATAGATAAAGTCAATCTTTGTTTTTCTTACTGCGAAGGGAATCGATCTGCTTTTTGTAGTCGGCGAGGGCTTCGCTGAATTTCTTCGATACGGCGGTGGGGTTGCGCTTGAGGATCGATCCGCCGAACCGGTGCGGAAGCCGCATACTCGCATAGCTTGCCCGCAGATGCTCCATCCGTCCGCAGAGCTGCTCCCATTTCTCTCCGTACAGGTGGTCCGTAAGCTCGTCAAGGCTGCGCTTGGCCTCCACAAGACGTGAGGGCTTCGCATTGTGGAAATCAGACAGCCATCCAAGCGTATCGTTCCGCAGGGCGTGCAGGCGTCCGGCGTACTCCTCGCGGCGATCCAGCAGCCACTGCGCGGATCCCTCTTTCAGTCCGGACAGGCGATCCTGCTGCTCCTGGCGCAGATCGCGCAGATGCGTCTCCAATACCGCTATCTCGTCCTTGAGCGCCGTCATCTTTTCCAGGATGCGGCCAAGTCCCCAGGCGTCGCGGAAGGAGACGGCGAAATCCGTCACAAAAACCGCCGACAGCGCAGCTGCCAGCACAATCGACGGAATACGCGGAATCCTGTGCAGCACGAAGTTCTCCACAGGCGGATGCAGAAACCCAATCAGCACCACCGACAGCGCGCCCCACGCGAGTGTGGAGGTCAGACAGATCTGTCCCTGAAAATTGAACGGCTTATCGCTGTAATCCCAGTAGCGCACCTTGAACAGCTTCTCCATCACGACGCCGGTGAAATATTCGAGCACTGTTGCGGAGAGCGCCCCGAACAGGAATACCAGGGCGGGATTTGTCCGGACTGGCAGCGTGGCAAACAGGATGATAATCGCGCCGCTCCCGTAGATAGGAAGCAGGGGCGCGTGCAGGAATCCCCGGTTGACGAATTTTTTCTGCTTAAAGGAAACAAAGGCCGATTCAATACACCAGCCCAGAAAGCAATAAAAATAAAAAAACAGGAACCACTGATACCATTGATAACTGTAAATAACCAATCTCCTCCTGATGTTTTTCCTTAATCATATCTCAAAAAGGATGATCCGTCAAATTCCAGCGTTTCATCATTTTGAAGAATAAAATACGGCCGCTTTTTATGGGGGAAACAGGAAATATTTTTATCAGAAATTTGCAGTTTTCGCAATTTTATAGTATAATAAAAAAGTTTTAGGGAGAAAGTGCGGAATTTTGTCCGGGAGAAACAGTCCGGACGGGAAAAAGAGAGGATCCGCACAGGCTTCCGGCCATCCGCGGGCTTTTGAGAACTGCGCAAAAAGGTCCTTCTTCCATCCGGCGTCCAGGAACCAGGTTTCCGGATCCGACGGGAACGGCAGGGCCATTCCGATAAAGTTATTTTTCAGAGGAGAAGATCATGGGAAAAGAAAAGCTACTGGAAAACAGCGAGGCGGAACGCCTGCTGTCAGAGGGGCTGCGCCTGGCAGGCTCCTCCAAGAAAAAGGATCGCGCGCTCGCGGCGGAATATTTTGAGAAAGCTTTGGAGCTTGGCTGTGAAACGGCGGCCTATCCGATGGCGGTGTGCTTTGAATCCGGCGAAGGGGTAAAGAAAGATACAAAAAAAGCAGAGAAGCTTTACCGCCGCGCGGCCGAGAGCGGGGACGCCAGAGGCTGGAACGCGCTGGGGGCTTACCTCGAAGAAGGTGCGAAGGCCGATATGGCACAGGCGATCGCGGCTTACCGAAAGGCTGCCGATATGGGAGACGTGTGGGGCCTTTGCAACCTGGCGTGGTGCCTGCGCAGCGGCGCGGGAGCTGACAAAGACGACGCGGAGGCCGTGCGCCTGTATGAGCAGGCCGCGGGAATGGGTCTTGCAGAAGCACAGTGCGCGCTGGCGTACGCGCTGATCACAGGAGTATGCGCGGATCCGGACGCGGAATCGGCGGCGATGTGGTACGAAAAAGCGGCGGCGCAGAAGAACGCGCGCGCTATGGTATCGCTGGCATACTGCTGCCGCGGCGGGATTGGCTGTGCGAAAGACGAAAAGCGCGCGGCGGAGCTTGATTTAGAAGCGGCGAAGCTGGGTGATCCGGACGGGCTGTACAATACAGGATGTCTGTACCTGACCGGGAAGTGCCTGCCGAAAGACGAAGAAGAAGCGGTCAAGTGTTTCCGGAAAGCGGCGAAACAGCTTCATCCGAGGGCGAGATATAATCTGGCGGTATGTCTGGCGGATGGTATTGGGACGGAAAAGGATGAGGAAGAAGCTGTGAGATTGTGTAAGTTGGTGAAGCGGTCGGGGGATCAGGAGGCTGTGAGAGCGGCGGAGGAATTGCTGGAAGCCCTGTCCCACAGCGAGCCAAAATCGAGCAAAACATAAAAGTTTTACTCGATTTTTTTCAAAAAATCGCGGGGCGCGGGGCTGGCCCCGCAAAAAACGGAACGCGAAGCGTTCCTCGAAAAAGGTGAGCAAACAGAGAGGGGGAACCATCCGGTGGATGGTTCCCCTGAACGCTTTTGCGGGCCCCCAAGCGGAGCGGCCGCGGCGCAGACCTGCCCGGCAAGCGCGGATCCTCTGCGAGGTTCGGCGAACCGGGAAAGATTGTGATCATAGCATTCAGTTAGAAACCACGCCTAAGCTTTATTTTTCATCTCGCCGCCGAGCAGCACATCCAGCATCATCTGCGCGCCGAGACGGAAGCCGTCCACGAAAGTTTCCTCCAATTCAAACGGCAGGGTATCCGATCGTTCATCGTAGATCTGGATAAATTCCAAGTGGAGTTCCTCGGGCAGCTTTTCCATAAAAGAATCACATCTTTCAGAACGTTCCTGCAAAAGCTTTATATGTTCATCAATTTTGGGCCGGTAATGTTCCGCCGGCGAGATATTTCCCTGATAAAGTTCTGAAATTATATTCTGCATACTATTTTCCCTCCAGAATCTGTTTCTTGTATTCATCATACCATCATAGAAAGAAAAATTGACATTCACTGAATGTTTCGCAAAATTTTTTGTTGTTTCCCTTTTTTGAGCAAATATATGATATAATAAATAAGCAGAAAAACTGCAACGCGGGCATGGTAGCCCAATCACACACTCAACCGGGCGGAGGTACGACGCTTTCGCGATCTGCTGACCGCAGGTCCACAGCAGGAGAAAAGGAGGGCTGTTTATGGATAACCTTGCTTATCGGGACGAAATGAGATACGAATATATTCACGGCGTGCCGGTGGCTATGTCGCCCAGACCGGCGACCAACCACACGCTGGTATCGTTTAATATTGGCCGTATTTTTGCGGATTTTTTCAAAGGAAAGTCCTGCACAGCATTTCCGGATGGCGTGGACGTCCATCTCGATGACGATAACTGGGTAATCCCGGACGCGATGATCGTCTGCAATCCCAACATTATCAAACAGGACGGCGTTTACGGTGCGCCGGATCTGGTGGTGGAAGTTCTTTCCCCCAGCACGGCCAAGCGCGATAAGAGCGAAAAAAAGGATCTGTACGAGAAGCACGGCATCAAGGAATACTGGATCGTCGATACGGCGAACCGCTCGATTGAGGTCTATCTACTAAAAGACGGCCAATATAAGCTGGATAACGTCTACTCCATCTATCCCGACTATCTTCTCAAAAACATGACGGACGAGGAAAAAAGCGCGATTGTGATGGAATTCCACCCAGCCGAGTTTCCGGAAATGACCGTTTCCCTGAGCGATGTTTTCGACGGTCTCATTTGAAAATTTTTGTATAAGAATCGAGAAAGGGGGATCTGTATGGATAACCTTGCTTATCGGGACGAAATGAGATACGAATATATTCACGGCGTGCCGGTGGCCATGTCGCCCAGACCGGCGACCAACCACAATATCGTCGCGGGAAATATCTACTATCTGTTCAGAACGTTTCTGCACGGCAAAAAATGTATGGCATTTTCAGATGGTATGGACGTCCATCTCGACGACGATAACTGGGTAATCCCGGACGCGATGATCGTCTGCAATCCTAACATCATCAAAGAGGATGGCGTTTACGGCGCGCCGGATCTGGTGGTGGAAGTTCTTTCCCCCAGCACGGCCAAACGCGATAAGAGCGAAAAAAAGGATCTGTACGAGAAGCACGGCATCAAAGAATACTGGATCGTCGATACAGCCAGCCGCTCGATTGAGGTCTATCTGCTGAAAGACGGCCAATATAAGCTGGATAACGTCTACTCCATCTATCCCGACTATCTTCTCAAAAACATGACGGACGAGGAAAAAAGCGCAATCGTGATGGAATTCCACCCGTCCGAGTTTCCGGAAATGACCGTTTCCCTGAACGACGTTTTCGACGCGCTTGTCTGACCTGCCGCGGCGGCTTTCATCCATGCGGGGCCGCCGTTTTTCTCTGCCCGACAGAACGCGAAAGGAATACCCCCGCAAAGGTCGGGCATACTATGCTTTGTCGGAAAAACCGCCGTTCCGGTTTTTTAAAGCGCGATTTCTTCAAAAACAGGCAGAAAAAAGGAAAATTTTAAAAAAATAGATTGACAAACCAGGGGGACTTGTATTATAATATAACTCGCTCCGCAAGGAACTTATGGGGCTGTTATATATGGCGGTGTAGCTCAGTTGGCTAGAGCATTCGGTTCATACCCGAAGTGTCGATGGTTCAAATCCATTCGCCGCTACCAATTCGGCCCGGTCGTCAAGTGGTTAAGACACCGCCCTTTCACGGCGGGTTCACGAGTTCGAATCTCGTCCGGGTCACCAGTTAATATGTTCCCCCGATCCATCGGGGGATAGCTTTTTATGGACACATAGCTCAGCTGGTTAGAGCGTTCGCCTCACACGCGAGAGGTCGAGGGTTCGAGTCCCCCTGTGTCCACCAGGCTGAGCCGGAACGTCGTTCGCGTTCCGGCTCAATTTTTTTGTATGCAGAAAGGCAGGTTTCGTCAGAAATCTGCCTTTTTCAGCAGGTTCTGCGCCTATGGCGCGCAGTTATGGGAAAGGATGGGATTTGGGATTATGCTTAGTGCAGCCAAAAAGGAATTTATCGAATTTATGATGAGCGCGGACGTGCTCCGCTTCGGCAGCTTCGTGACGAAGAGCGGGCGCAATACGCCTTACTTTGTCAACACGGGCAATTACAAAACCGGCCTGCAAAACTCCAAGCTGGGTGAATTCTATGCCGCGGCCGTCAAAGAGGCTGTCGGCGGCAATTTCGACGCGATGTTCGGCCCTGCCTATAAAGGGATTCCCCTTGCCACATCGACAGCCGGCGCGCTTGCCAGACTCTACGGCATCGACAAGCCCTTTTTCTTCAACCGCAAAGAGGTCAAGGATCACGGCGAGGGCGGAAACATTGTCGGTTACAAGCCCAAAGACGGCGACCGTGTGATCATCATTGAGGACGTTATCACCGCCGGAACCGCTGTGCGCGAGACGATGCCGGTGCTCGCCGCCTGTGCCGACGTCAAGGTGACAGATATGTTTATTTCCGTCAACCGCTGTGAGGTCGGTCAAACGCCCGGCAAGACGGCTGTGATGGAGGTCGGCGAGGAATTTGGAATCAAGGTGCACGCGCTGATTACCGTTGAGGACATCCACGAGTATCTCAAAGAGCACGGCGGTTATCAGGAGATTCTCCCGCAGATGGAAGCTTATATGGAGAAATATTGCATTTTATAAAATGCACAAGCTGATTATTTTACGGGGAAATTCCGGGAGTGGAAAAACCTCGGCCGCAAAAGCTCTGCAAAATAGATTCGGCCCCAACACCATGCTGATCTCGCACGACATGATCCGGATGCAGATTCTTCACGTGAGCGGGGCCGAGGGGATTCTCCGATCCCAGCCGCTGATGATCGATCTTCTGCAATATGGCAGGGTTCATTCGGAAATCACTATACTGGAAGGAATACTTCCGGAAGAAGATTACAGGCTGTTGTTTGAAACGGCCGTTTCGGAATTTGGTTCGGATATTTTTGCGTATTACTACGATTTGCCGTTTGAGGAAACTCTGCGCCGGCACAGTACCAAACCGAACTGCGATGATTTTGGCGAAGCGGATATGCGCCGCTGGTGGCGGGAAAAGGATTTTCTGCCCATGATCCGCGAGACGGTTCTACATCAGGACATAAGTCTTGCGGATGCTGTTGATCTGATCTACGGGCAGGTAACGGGATCTGCGTCAGATGGATAATCTTTTCAACCGGAATTTTCTTTCGATGTTCTTTTGCTGTTTTTTCGATGTCCTCTTTTGGGGATAGAGCATAGCTGATTTTTTAGCAGAGCACAAAAAGCCAGGATGTTTCGATTACGTTCTGGCTTATTTTATTCGGAAAATACGGATTGTATGAATAAAAGCGTCGTTCTCTCCCCTATCCTGCCATCGCAGAGGGATCCGGGCTTGTTGGGCTGGGCTTGTGCCGGTTCCGCTCCGCTTGGGGGCACGCAAAGGCGTTCCAGCAAACCATCCCCCGGATGGTTTGCTTTCACTGTTTGCTCACCTTTTTCGAGGAACGCTTCGCGTTCCGTTTTTTGCGGGGCCAGCCCCGCGCCCCGCGATTTTTTGAAAAAAATCGAGTAAAACTTTTATGTTTTGCTCGACCGGACAAAAGTGATAAACTATCGGAGAAAATCCCCTTGCCAACCAGATCCTCCCGATCTAAAATAAGATCAACAACGGACGGATCAGCCGTCCAAAAGGAGGATTGTATGAAAAAGACAGAAATCGGCGCCGCCGATGTCCTGATTCGGGACGGATTCTGGGGCGGACGGATTAAAAACGCGGTGGAGAATGTGATCCCCTATCAATGGCGCGTGCTCAACGATAAGGAACCCGGCGCGGCAAAAAGCCATGCCGTGGCGAATTATAAGATCGCCGCCGGGCTGGAACAGGGCGAATTTGAGGGCTGCATCTTCCAGGACAGCGACCTCGCCAAATGGATCGAGGGCGCAGCCTACAGCCTGCTTTACAAGCGGGATCCCAAGCTGGAAAGCGATCTTGAAGAAATGATCCGGACTATCGGCAAGGCACAGCGCCCGGATGGGTATATAGATACATATTATATTTTGAAGGAGCCGGACAAGCGCTGGACGAATATCGCGCACGGCCATGAGCTGTATGTCACCGGGCATATGCTTGAGGCCGCCGTCGCGTATTATCAGGTGACTGGGCGCGACAGCCTGCTGAATATCATGGAGAAAAACGTGGATCTGATCCGCTCTGTGTTCGGGCATGGCGAGGGTAAAATTGACTCCTATCCGGGCCACGAGGAAATCGAGCTCGCGCTCGTCAAGGCATACCGCGCGACGGGAAAGGAAAAATTCCTGAAACTGGCGGAGTATTTCGTGGAGAACCGCGGCCGCGTGCCGGGGTTCCAGGCGGAGGAAGGGTTCCCAAAGGAAGGGGAACGCAGCAAGGTGTACGGCGCGGACTATCATCAGGCGCACGCGCCGATCCGCGAACAGGAGGATGCCGAGGGTCATGCCGTGCGCGCGATGTATTTCTTCACGGGCGCGGCGGATGTGGCGCTGGAGACGGGCGACGAAAGCTTGAAGGCGGCGCTGGAGCGGCTCTGGAAACGGACGATCGGGCGCAGAATGTACATCACTGGCGGCGTCGGATCGCAGAGCGACGGCGAGCGGTTCACGATCGATTATGATCTCCCGAACGACACGTGCTACACGGAGACGTGCGCGGCGATTGGGCTGGCGATGTGGTGCCTGCGGATGCTGCGGCTGTCGCCGGAATCGAAGTACGCCGACGTGATGGAGCGCGCGCTGTATAATAATGTGATCAGCGGGATTTCGCAGGACGGCGAGCGGTATTTTTATGTGAACCCGCTTGCGGTGGAGCCGGAAACGGCGAAGTACCGCGCCGATCATAGCTCAGTGGAGACGTCGCGCGTGAAGTGGTTCGGCTGTGCGTGCTGTCCGCCGAACATCACGCGTACGCTGTGTTCTCTGGGGACGTACGTCTACACGCGCGCGGGCAGTGAGGTGTACCAGAATCTGTACATCGGAAACGAGGCCGTGTTCCGCACCGAGAGCGGCGAAGCGAAACTCGTATGCGAAACGGAAATGCCTTGGGAGGGCCGCGCGAAAATTTCGTGTCATGGCTCGGCGGGGATTGATCTGCGCCTGAGGATCCCGTCCTACGCGGAGGATTTCCGCCTGACGCGGGGCGGAGAGACGATCACGTATACGGTGAAGAACGGGTATGCCGTACTGGATCGCGCCATCTCCGACGGCGACGTGATAGAGGTATCCTTCCAGATGCGGGCGCAGTTTATCGCGGCGAACCCGCGTGTCGCGGAGGACTGCGGCAGAGTGGCCGTCGTGCGCGGACCGCTGGTGTACTGCGCGGAGCAGGTGGATAATTTCAGATATCTTGACACCTTCCGCGTCTCTCCGGACGAACCGATCCGGGAGGAAAAATCGGACCTGTTCGGCGGGATTGTGGCGCTGGCCGTACAGGGCTCGCGTCTGGATGTCTCCGCATGGGACGAGGACGATCTGTACCGCCCCGCGGACGCCGCTTCGGAAATCCCGTGCGAGATGAAGTTGATCCCCTATTTCCTGTGGAACAACCGCGGCGAGGGCGAACTGCTCACCTGGCTCCGCTCCAATGGCTTCCACCGCCCTTGACCTGCGACCTGCACGAAAGCTGTCCCCTCACAGGGGCCGTCCCTTTGTCGCTTCGTGACATTCCCCCCACACTGTGGGGGGATCTTCCCGGACCCAATTCCGCCCGGGCGCACAGGGGATCGTCCCTTGCAGTCGGGGCAGAGCTTTTACGTTGTTGACAGCGCACCGCCCGTACACAAAATAAGGCTTGATATTTTAAGGGAAATGAGATATAATATCCAACGTCAATAATAAGAGTATCATGGATTTGCAGAGAGGATTTTTGATAGAATGAGAAAATTGATTGCGCTCGCGATGGCTGCGCTTGCCACAGCGTCCCTGATGACCGGCTGCGGCGTGCAGGCGGTAGGCGATGGGAATACGGCCAGTATCGTCAGTTCCTCTGCGCCGGAAGGCTCGGACACGGAAGCGGAGTCCTCCCAGCAGGCTGCTGAAGTCACAATGGACAGCGTGGACGATAATCTGGACGGCATGGATCGGTATTTCACCGCCAAGGAATACATTCCTGGGGACGTGACGAAATCCCAGACGCAGGCGAGCTTTATTGGCGCTGTGGATGGCCGGCGGTATGCGTTTTCGTATGAAAATTCCAATATTCAAATGGAACTGTACGAGTTCGATTTGGAGAACCTGAACGAGGATGCCCAGGAGGCCATTGATAACGCGAATAACAGCGGTACGATGGTAGTGATGGGAATCACCGCGAACGGTACGGCGACAATGTCCGATAACGGGAAATACCTGATGCTGTACTACGATCCCAATACGGACGAGACACACCAGGCCCGCGCGCAGGAGATTCTGGAGGAATTCAAGGCTTTTAAAAGCTGAACTTTGATAATACCGTATTTTCTATGATTGATAGAGAAAAACAGCAGCCTAGTGCCAGGCTGCTGTTTTTGCATAATCAGGAGCAGAAGCGGTGTTTTCCGATTACGGTAATGACGGGCCGGGAGAAAATCCACTTGTTGGTAGAGCGGTCGGGATTGTAGTAATAAATGGCGCCGCCGGAGGGATCCCATCCGTTGATGGCGTCGCGCGCCGCGCGGTATGCGGAATCAGCGACAGGCTCGTTGAATTGCCCGTCGTCGATGGCAGAAAAGGCTCCCGGCTGATAGATCACGCCGGCCAGCGTGTTCGGGAAGGATGGATGCTCCACCCGGTTGAGGATAACAGCGCCGACAGCCACCTGGCCCTCATACGGCTCCCCGCGCGATTCTGCGGAGATGATCCGGGCAAGCAGGTTGATATCCGAGCTGCTGAACCCGCCCGTTCCGCCGGACGAGGTGATTCCCAGCGCGGAGAGCGTCTTTGTCCCGGCGATGCCGTCGGCGGTCAGTCCGTTATCCCGCTGGAAACGGGTGACGGCGGCCTTCGTTTTCTCCCCGTAGATGCCGTCGATTTTGCTGGTGAAGTAGCCGAGTTCTGTAAGCTTTGTCTGGATCTGCCGGACCTCCTCACCCTGCGAGCCTATCTTGGAGAGAGTCTGTGCCGTTTCAGGCGCGGAGAGGGAGTTGGCCGCCGCCGAGATAAGCAGAAAGTTTAACAGCAGGATGAGCAGCACCCTGCCGATATATTTAAGAAGTTCCGTTTTCTTTACCATATCGGTCCCTCCGTAAAGTAATCTTATTCAAATGATTGCCGGAAACAGTCAATTTATACATAATGCCATATCCCTGACCAGCCTGCCGCCGCGACAGAGTGCCAATGCTTATTGGCGTTTCCGCGAAGCGCCAGCGGAGCGCGGCGCGTTCTGCTCGCCGCAGGCGCGTCAAGGCTTAGTCAAAAAATTTTTAAAAAAAGTGTTGACAGGGAAGGAAGTATGTGGTATTATAGCAAAGCCGTCGAGAACGGGAGAGAAAAAGAGGAAACCCGAGAGGGAAAGACTTAAAATCTCGAAAGTTTTCGAGGAAAGCGAAAATAAGGGTTGACAAATCGGAAAAGATGTGTTAAACTAGAAAAGCTTTCTAAGCAAAGGAATTTCAGAGAGTTTCGAAAAGAAGCTTGAAAAAATCTGAAAAATAGTGCTTGACAAACGCTGTAAAGTGTGGTAAAATGTTCAGGCACTTCCGGAGCGAAGGCGCACAGGACCTTGAAAATTAAACAACGCAAGAGAGAACGATAGTACCCGTAATTCTTTGAGTACGTCGAAAGACGAACTCCAAACGAGGGTTCTGGAACCTCGGTAAAAACCAGAGATGCGCAAGCGTAAAATGAGCTTCAAAGCTCTGAAGAATTGCGATTTAAACGGCTTTAGCCGATTAAATACTATTTTTTAGAGAGTTTGATCCTGGCTCAGGACGAAC
>DVHF01000119.1 GCA_018712265.1 Candidatus Gallacutalibacter pullicola | reverse complement strand
CGCGCTTATTGGCTCTTGGTACGCTTACTTTTACCACCAAGGAATCCGGCCGTGGGGTCTGGGGACACGGCCAGAGGGCTCCCCAGCAGGGGGATTTTTAAGGGGGACAGGAGTCCCCCTTAAATGGTCTTTTTCTACCTTTTCTTCCATAAGAAAAGGTAGGGCCGGCAGGGGTTTGGGGAAGATTCCCCCGCGGGGCGGGGGAAATGTCGCGAAGCGACAAAGGGGGACGGCGCGCGTGCGCGCGGCCTGAGCCGCCCCCAACGCTGGGACCTGCGAGGTCCGATAGAATGAACGGTGAAGCTGTAAGCTTCAAACCCCCTCTCCGGGCGGAAGTGTGATCTGCCCGCCGCAGGCGTAAACTTAGAAATTGCTGCCGTTCCAGCCCCAGAAAGGCACTTCAGAATATTTTACATAGATGCGATCGCTGGGAACCGGCAGACGGCTGCTGAAAATCCGGCACAGCTCCGCCGTAAGCTTTTCATAGTCGCCGCCAGAGAAGGAACCGAATACCGATACCTCCGCGATCACAGTGGGAGCGTCCGTCCCGCGGAACCACAGATGTGCCTCCGGCGCAAAGTCGATCATCAGCCAGTTCTCAGATTTCCCGGGAAGCAGGGAGATTGCCTGCCCCAAATCAGCTTTGAGAGCAGTTTCCGTTTCCGAAGAAATTGCGGTGTTTGTCTTTACCTGAATAAACGGCATAGTAAAACCTCTTTTCTGATTCATTTTTGCCTTTTCACGGGCATCTTATTCTGTACGGCTTAAAGCTGCGTTAAAGCCGCGACTTATTCTGCCATGCGCCGCTGCGGAATCTGGCGATAAAAAAGATGGAGCGGAATACCCAGTCGATGGTCATGCCGATCCAGACGCCGAACAGTCCAAGGCCAAACGTCAGAGCAAGCAGATAGCTCGACGCGATCCGGCACAGGAAAATCGAGACGATAGAAACAACCATTGTATATTTCACGTCGCTGGCGCCGCGCAGGGCATTCGGCAGGGCAAAGGAGAACGGCCAGATGAAAATGCCGCAGATCCCGTGATAGCAGAACAACAGAATGGCAAGCTCCTGCGTCTCGGGGGAGAGATTGTAAAATCCTGCGATCGGTTCGCGCAGCAGAAAGATGAATATGTTCAGAATACCAATCGATGCGACAGCATAGCGCATCAGCCGCCAGGTGAGCTTTTTCGCTTCGTCAAACTGCTTTGCGCCGACGCACTGTCCAACTACTGTAATCATTGCGTTTCCAATCGCGACGCCCGGGATCACCTCCATCGACGCGATGTTGTTCGCTACCGCGTTCGCCGCGATTGCCGACGTCCCGAAGGTTGCAACCAGGCTTTGTACAAGCACCTTGCCAATCTGGAACACGCCGCTTTCCAGACCGTTTGGCACACCGATCCGCAGGATGTTTTTAATCATCCCCGGATCGAAGCCCAGATGCAGGAACGAATCAATATAGATGCTCGGGCTTGGACGGCTGATCAGGAACATCATGATCGCTGCTCCGATGATCCGGGACGCCAGCGTTGCTGTGCCGGCCCCGGCGACCCCCATGTTGAAAATAAAAATCAGGATGGCATTTCCGCAGATGTTGACAATGTTCATCACCAGTGAGGTCAGCATGGAGATTTTGGAGTTCCCCATCGAGCGGAACAGCGCCGCCCCGCCGTTATAGAGTGCCAAAAACGGGTACGAAAGGGCTGTCAGCAGAAAATAGGTTTTGGCGTTCTCCATGACGTCATCTTCGATTTGGCCGAAAACCAGACGCAGAATGTGCGGCCGGAACGCCAGCGAAATGACTGTAATGATCAGCGCCAGAGCCGTAATTGCCACAATCAGCTGCTTGGCGGCGCGGCGTGCCCGCTCAAGATCCTGCTTTCCGAGAAACTGAGAGGATACCACTGCGCCTCCCGTTGCGAGGGCTGTGAAAATATTGATCAGCAGGATGTTGATAGTGTCCACCAGAGAGATGCCGGAAACGGCCGCTTCGCCCACACTGGACACCATCACCGTATCGGCCGCGCCGATCGTAACGGCAAGCGCCTGCTCGACAATCAGCGGGAGAATCAGCGCCCGCAGAGCCTTATTGGAAAACATATGCCGGTCAGTCCTTCCATTGTACAGGTTTTAGAGAGATCGTAAATTCTTTGTAAATTCTATTTTGCATCGGTTTTTCGGAAAATGCAAGTACCTGTTTATAAAAATGACAAATTTTCCCGCAGTCTCCGCACACTGGCTCAGAAAAATTTTCCCGAAAAGCCAGGCGTTTCCAGAAACAGATGGATCTGTGATCGACGTTCACGCTTTGCCAAAAGCTTCTATTGCACGCGCCGATACGCTTATAGTATACTGTGGAATATCAGGGGGATGCCGCACAATTCGTGCAGGAAAACCTCTCAGAGAGAACAGGTGGGATACAAAATGAATTATTCGGTTTTTCAGGAAACCCTGTCGGACCGGGAGAATGGACAGTACCTTACATACGGAATCCAAACCGGAGAAAAAGTGGTCCACGATCTATCCACAAACCGGGAGGCCGTGATGCGGCTGGTGAACCGTCTGAACGCAGACGCCGCCGCCGAAGCGCAGCTCCCTGACATTCTGGAAGATTTCCTTCCGTGAATTCCTGCGGCCGGCGCGGCAGTGCGGCGGAGCGGGATGTCCGATGAAAACGGAAAAGCCTCCTGACAGGAAACGTTTGCCCTGTCAGGAGGTTTTTTCTTTGGTGACAGGATCCCGGACGCTGAATATTCTGATAAGGGAAGCTTTTCCCGGGCTGTATTTAAAGCCTATACTTGGAAAAATAGGGGGAACCTGTTATGCAGCTGATAGAATCGATGGACCGCCTGCCCGAGGGCAGCGCCGCTATGGTCACGGAGCTTTTGACGACGGGCAGTATGCGCCGCCGGCTTCAGGACATCGGACTGATTGAGGGGACACGGATCGAATGTCTGCTCCGAAGTCCTGCCGGGGATCCTGCGGCCTACCTGATCCGCGGGGCCGTGATTGCGCTGCGGGCTGAGGATTCATCGCGCGTCCGGGTGGAACTTTGCTGAAACGGAGGGGTGCGCTATGGGCCTGACAGCCAGCTCAACCGGTATGGGCGCGGTGGATCACGGGCTGGTGATCCGCCGCGGATCCCCGGAAGAAAAAGTGATAGCCCTCGCGGGAAACCCCAATGTGGGAAAAAGCACGGTGTTCAATGCGCTCACCGGCATGAACCAGCACACCGGCAACTGGCCCGGCAAGACCGTATCCTGCGCGCAGGGAATCTATGAACACGCGGGAGAGAAGTATCTGCTGGTGGATCTCCCGGGCACATATTCCCTGGCGGCGCACAGCCGGGAGGAGGAGGCCGCGCGGGACTTCCTGTGCTTTGGAGACGCGGACGCGGCTGTTGTGGTCTGCGACGCCACCTGCCTGGAGCGGAACCTGAACCTTGCTCTGCAAACCATCGAGATCCAGCCGCGCACCGTCCTGTGCGTGAATTTGATGGACGAGGCGGAAAAGAAAGGGATCCGGATAGATTTCAAGGAGCTGGAACGCCTTACAGGTGTGCCGGCGGTCGCGGTGAGCGCGCGCAGCGGAAAGGGACTCGAGCGCCTGATGCAGGAGATTGCCAGAATTGCGCAGTGCAGCTCCATACAGCCGCAGCTGATTGTCTACGGCGAACCGATAGACAGCGCGGCCGCGCTTGTGGAGCGGGCAATCCGCCGCCATCTGGAGGGATCCGGACTGAATCCGCGGTGGGCAGCCCTGCGATTGCTGGAAAGAGATTCCTCCCAGCTTGACGCGCTTGGAGCGGCTCTGGGCGTCCGGCTGGAAGAACTGCCGGATGTCTCCGGCGCGCTGGAGCAGGCCAGGCAAAGGATGAGCGCGTGCGGCGTGCCTCCCGAACATCTGGAAGATATTCTGGTGCGCAAGCTTGTGCGGTGCGCGGAGCGGATCAGTAAGCGCGCCGTGATCTCTGCTCCGTCTGCAAAGGAGGCGCGCGACAGGCGTCTTGACCGTATTCTGACAGGGAAACATACGGGGATCCCGATCATGCTTCTGCTCCTGGCGTTGATTTTCTGGATCACGATTGTCGGCGCGAATTACCCTTCGGAGCTGCTCTCATCGCTGTTTGCGTGGGGAGGGGAATGGCTGAGCGGCGTCCTGGTCCGGTTGGGCGCGCCGGATTGGCTGGAAAGCGCGTTCGTCTCCGGCATATACGGTGTCCTGACGCGCGTCGTCGCAGTGATGCTCCCGCCAATGGCAATCTTTTTTCCAATGTTCACTCTGCTGGAGGATTCCGGCTATCTGCCGCGCATCGCGTTCAACCTTGACAAATATTTCAAAAGCTGTTCCGCCTGCGGAAAACAGGGCTTGACAATGGCGATGGGCTTTGGTTGCAATACTGTGGGAATTACCGGATGCCGCATCATAGATTCGCCCCGGGAGAGACTCATTGCGGTTTTGACGAATAATTTTGTTCCGTGCAACGGCAGGTTTCCGGGAATGATCGCGATGGTCTCAGTGATGTTTGCAGGCGGCGGACTTCTGGGAGGAGTTATGCAGACGCTGGTGCTGACAGGGGTGATCCTGATGGGGATCGGGCTGACATTCCTCACCTCGAAGCTGCTTTCCAAAACGCTGCTGCGCGGGGAACCGTCCTCATTTACGCTGGAGCTCCCGCCCTACCGCAGGCCGCAGATCGGCAGGGTGCTTGTGCGATCCATTTTTGACAGGACTCTTTTTGTGCTGGGACGCGCGGCGGCGGTCGCGGCCCCGGCGGGGCTGCTGCTGTGGATCTTGGCGAACGTGCAGATGGACGGCCGGAGCTTGCTGGCACACGGCGCGGATTCTTTGGATCCTCTGGGACGGCTGCTGGGGATGGACGGCACAATCCTGCTGTCGTTTGTACTGGGGTTCCCGGCTAACGAGATTGTGATCCCAGTGATGCTCATGACATATCTGGCGCAGGGGAGCCTGACGGATATGGGAAGCACAGCGGAGCTCGGCGCAATCCTGGCGCAGAACGGCTGGACCTGGCTGACAGCTGTATGTACAATACTGTTTTTTCTGATGCACTGGCCATGTTCCACCGCGTGCATCACCATCTGGCGCGAGACCCGCAGCCTCAAGTGGACTATAATAGCTGTCCTTCTGCCCACGCTTTGCGGGATGATCTGCTGTGCTCTGGTGGCGGGTACGGCACGTATTCTGGGCCTGGTCCCCTATTGAGCTTCCGGCATTTTCTGTTGGGCTGCAGAGGGCGGATATCAGTAAGATGACGGCTTAACGGCAGCGTTTGAGACAACGGAATTCTGATAGTATTGAATACATCCTATCTGTTACAGTGCAGAGCGGCTTGTATCCAAAATTTAACCGGAGTAATAATGATGCAGAAAAAATGCAAAGTAGGACGAAAAATGAATAAATATTCATTTTGGCACCAAAAACGGCAGATACGGCTGCAGTGGGCATTGGTTTGTTCCGATGTGCGGTTAGACCGGATGTCTGCTGCCAAAGGATAAGCATGAACATCAGATACCGGGAGACACAGCGAAGCCGATCCGCTGTGTCTCCCGCCATCCGATCTGCCCGATCAACCTTTGAAGTACGCTTGGAAAAATTCGGGCACTGCCGTGTTCTGAGGAAAGACAATATCTGCTGTACTGCTCATCTCCGCAATACGAAAGCATTGCCGCAGATTTATGCTTTGGATCTGCCGTCTTTTGCGTTTTTTCTGCATTTTCAGCTCGTCGAACACGTCCTGGGAGGGACGGAAAACCGTTCTGAAAAAGGCAAAAAACTATGCAATTCCACAAATCACCGATTTCTGAAAGAAACACATTGACAAGAACCGCCAAATACATTAAAATGATTGTATACTTAGTGAGAATTTATCCACATAATTCCTGCAGTGAATAAAAACATCATTTGATGCAGAAAGGCGGGTAAAGACCGGAGATTTTGTAACAAGGAGGTTCTGTGAAAAGAGCGGCCTTGTTATTTTTATGTCGGCAGGAAGCCTCCCCCGTTCGCCGTACGGAACGGGCGGAGAGGGGACAGACAATCATGGCGTACGGAGAAATGGCGGTTTACTATGAGAGCATTGCTGATGCTTGAAAATGGAATGACCTTCGAGGGCGTCGGGTTTGGCGATGAGCATGACGTCCTGTGCGAAATCGTGTTCAACAGCGCCATGTGCGGCTACACGGAGCTCCTGACGGATCCTTCCTATGCGGGACAGGCTGTCGTCATGACGTATCCTCTCATCGGCAACTACGGGATCTGCTACGAGGATGCCGAGTCCGATAAGCCGTGGCTCGGCGCTTTTATTGTGCATTCCGTCTCGAACGCGGCCAGCAACTTCCGCTGCGATATCGACCTCGACAGCTATCTGAAAAACTACCATATCGCGGGGATGCAGGGGGTGGATACCCGTGCCCTCACGCGCTGCCTGCGCGAAAGCGGGACGATGCGCGGCATGATCTGCTACGGCGATAACATCAATACCCTGGAGATGAGCCGCCGTATCAAGGCGTTTGCCCTGCGCTCCTATGTCCCCACCGTCAGCGCCTGGGACAGCAAGACGTACGGAGACGGCCCCCGCAAGGTGGCGCTGATGGATTACGGCGTCAAGCACAATATCATCCGGTCGCTCACACAGCGCGGCTGCACTGTCAAGTGCTTCCCCTACGATACGTCGTTCGATGAGGTCAAGGCGTGGAACCCGGACGGCATCATGCTTTCCAACGGCCCCGGCGACCCGAAGGAATGCGGTCCGCAGATCGCGGAGATCAAGCGGATGTATGAGTCCGATATCCCGATTTTCGCCATCTGCCTCGGTCACCAGCTGATGGCCCTCGCCAACGGCGGCGATACGTACAAGCTCAAATACGGCCACCGCGGCATCAACCATCCGGTCAAGGATCTGGCCTCGAACCGCGTCTACATCACCTCCCAGAACCACGGCTATGTGGTGGATGCGGATACCATCGATCCCAAGATCGCGGATATCAGCTTTGTCAGCATGAACGACGGCAGCGTCGAGGGGCTGACCTACAAGACGGGACGGGCTTTCTCCGTGCAGTTCCATCCGGAGGCGTGCGGCGGTCCGCTCGACACCCGGTTCCTGTTTGACAGATTTATAGACGTTATGGGAGGCGCGCGCTTATGAGCAAGAGGGAAGATATTAAAAAGGTAGTGATTATCGGCTCCGGCCCCATCATCATCGGACAGGCCGCGGAGTTCGATTACGCAGGCACACAGGCCTGCCGCGCGCTGCGCGAGGAGGGCGTGGAGGTTGTCCTCATCAACTCCAACCCGGCTACCATCATGACGGACGGCCAGATTGCGGACAAGGTCTACATCGAGCCGCTGACGGTCGATACCATTAAAAAGGTCATACTCGCCGAGAAGCCGGACAGCATCCTCCCGACGCTCGGCGGTCAGAACGCGCTGAATCTGGCGGTGGAGCTTGAGGAATCGGGCTTCCTGAAGGAGCAGGGCGTTGAGATGATCGGCACGAACGCCGACACCATCCGCATGGCGGAGGACCGCGAGCTGTTCAAGGAGGCGATGGAGCGCATCCATCAGCCATGCGCCGAGAGCGCCATCGCGGAGTCGGTGGAAGAGAGCCTCGAAACGGCGAAGAAGATCGGCTACCCGGTCGTGGTGCGCCCGGCGTATACGCTCGGCGGATCCGGCGGCGGCATCGCGTACAACCCGGAGCAGCTCGAGGCGATCGCATCGCTCGGCCTGCACCGCAGCCGCGTCAATCAGGTGCTCATCGAGCGCTGCATCGCGGGCTGGAAGGAAATCGAATACGAGGTGATGCGCGACCGCAACGGCAACTGCATCACCGTCTGTAATATGGAGAACTTCGACCCGGTCGGCGTGCATACAGGCGATTCCATCGTCGTCGCGCCGTGCCAGACGCTGGCCGACAAGGAGACGCAGATGCTCCGCAGCGCGGCGCTGGCGATTATCTCCGAGCTGAAGGTGGAGGGCGGCTGCAACGTGCAGTTCGCGCTCAACCCCGACAGCTTTGAATACTGTGTCATTGAGGTCAACCCGCGCGTGAGCCGCTCCTCGGCTCTGGCATCCAAGGCGACCGGCTACCCGATCGCAAAGGTGGCCTCGAAGATCGCGCTGGGCTACACGCTCGACGAGATCCCGAACGCCATCACCCAAAAGACGTTCGCCTGCTTTGAACCGACGCTCGACTACTGCGTCGTGAAAATCCCGAAGTGGCCGTTCGATAAATTTGTCCATGCGAAGCGCAGCCTCGGCACGCAGATGAAAGCCACCGGCGAGGTCATGGGCATCGGCACGAGCTTTGAAGCCGCGCTGATGAAGGCGATCCGCTGCCTGGAGCTGGCGCAGAATATGCACGACCTGTTCGACAGCGAGCTGGACGGCCTCTCCGACTTTGATATGGCGGAGCGTCTGCACGCTGTGGACGACCGCCGCCTGTTCGCGGTGGCGGAGGCGATCCGCCGCGGCTTTGCGCTCGAGAAGATCCACACGGTGACAAAGATCGATATGTGGTTCCTCAACAAGCTGGCGGCGCTGGTGCAGGTGGAGAAGCGACTGGCACGCGAGCCACTGACAAAGGATCTGCTGTTCCGCGCGAAGGACTTCGAGTTCCCGGACGACACGATCGCCAAGATCACCGGCAAGCCGGTGGAGGAGATCCGCCGTCTGGAGGACGAATGGGGGATCCACCCGGTCTACAAGATGGTCGATACGTGCGCGGCGGAGTTCGACGCGGCCACGCCGTACTATTACTCCTGCTACGGCACGGAGAACGAATCCATCCCGTCGAAGGACAGAAAAAAGATCATGGTTATCGGCTCCGGCCCGATCCGCATCGGCCAGGGCATCGAGTTCGATTTCTGCTCGGTGCACAGTGTGTGGGCGCTGCGCGATCTCGGTTTTGAGACAATCATCGTCAACAACAACCCGGAAACCGTTTCCACAGACTTCGACGTGGCGGACAAGCTGTACTTTGAGCCGCTGACGCCAGAGGATGTGCAGCACATCGTCGATCTGGAAAAGCCGGACGGCGCGGTGGTGCAGTTCGGCGGACAGACGGCTATCAAGCTGGCCGGTGCGATCGAGAAAATGGGCGTGCCGCTGCTGGGCACGTCGTTCGACAGCATCGACGAGGCCGAGGATCGCGAACGCTTCGACGCAATCCTGAACGAGTGCGGGATCCCGCGCGCGGCGGGCCGCATGGTGTTCACCTGCGAGGAAGCCCTCGCTTCCGCGAACGAGCTGGGCTATCCGGTTCTGGTGCGCCCGTCGTACGTGCTGGGCGGCCAGGGCATGAACATCGCCTACAACGACGACGATATCCGCGACCAGATCGGCATCATCAACATGGTGGCGCACGAGAAGGATCACCCGATCCTGATCGATAAATACCTCCAGGGCACGGAGGTCGAGGTGGATGCTGTGTGCGACGGCGTCGACACCGTCATCCCGGGTATCATGCAGCACGTGGAGCGCGCAGGCGTCCATTCCGGAGACAGTATCTCCGTGTACCCGGCGATCGGCGTCAGCGACGAGATGCAGGAGGTCATTGTCGACTATACCCGCAAGCTGGCCAAGGCGCTGCGCGTCAGGGGCCTGCTGAACATCCAGTTCATCGTCAAGGACAACGAGGTGTACGTCATTGAAGCGAACCCGCGTTCGTCGCGCACCGTGCCGTATATCAGCAAAATCACCGGTATCCCGATCGTGCCGCTGGCGGTGCAGACCTTCTTCGGCAAGACGCTGCCGGAGCTGGGGTACGAATACGGTCTCCAGAAGGCGCGCGGGCTGATCGCCATTAAGATGCCCGTATTCTCCTTTGAAAAGCTTTACGGCGCCGACGTCAACCTCGGGCCGGAAATGAAATCCACCGGCGAGGTGCTCGGCATCGCCAAGACGTACAGCGAGGCGCTGATCAAGGCGTTCTACGGCGCTGGGATCCACCTGATCACCGACGGCCGCGCCATCATCACCGTCAAGGATCAGGACAAGGAGGAGGTTGCGCCGATCGCAAAGGGCCTTTCTGACCTGGGCTGGACGATCTACTGCACGGCCGGCACAGCGGAATACCTGCGCAAGCGCGGCATCCCGACCGTCCGCCTGAGCAAGGTTGGCGAAGCGAAGCCGGATATCCTCGACAAGATCCTTTCCGGAGAAATCGATCTCGTCATCAACACGCCGACAAAGGATCACCAGCACCGCCGCGACGGGTTCCTGATCCGCCGCAATACGGTAGAAGCGGGTATCCCGTGCCTGACGTCGCTCGACACAGCCAAGGCGTTCCTGACGTGTGTAAGAAATGTAGAAGATACGGATTTGTCCGTTATCGATATCACAAAAATTTTAGAGTATTGAGCCGCCCGGCTCCAGACAGGAGGAACCAGTATGCAGAAAACAGAATTGCTGTATGAAGGCAAGGCAAAGAAGGTTTACGCAACAGAGGATCCGGATTACTGCATCGTGAGCTATAAGGATGACGCGACCGCGTTCAACGGCCTGAAAAAGGGCACCATCGCGGGCAAGGGCGTTGTGAATAACAAGATGTCGAACTATATGTTCCAGCTGCTGGAAAAGCACGGCATCAAGACGCATTTCGTCGAGGAGCTTGACGATCGCGATACCGTTGTGAAGAAGGTAGAGATCGTTCCGCTGGAGGTTATTGTGCGCAACAAGGCGGCGGGCAGCCTCTCGAAGCGTCTGGGTCTGCCGGAGGGCACGCCGATGAAAACGACGGTGCTTGAGTTCTGCTACAAGAACGACGATCTGGGCGATCCGATTGTGAACGACTATCATATCCTGGCGGCTGGTCTTGCGACCCGCGAGGAAATCGACACCATTTCTCAGATGGCGCTCAAGATCAATGAGATCCTGTGCAAATTCTTCCTTACAGTAAATGTCGATCTGATCGACTTCAAGCTGGAGTTCGGCCGTTACCACGGAGAAATCCTGCTTGCGGACGAGATCTCCCCGGATACCTGCCGTTTCTGGGATGTCAATACGCAGGAAAAGCTCGATAAGGATCGTTTCCGTCGTGATATGGGCGGTGTTGAGGAAGCCTACGCGGAAATGATGAAGCGTATCGGCTTATAAAAAATTAAAAGTTTTGCTCAAGCTTTTTCAAAAGCTTGCGAAGGGGTGTGGGGAGATTCCCCCACAGCGTGGGGGAAATGTCGCGGAGCGACAAAAGGGGACGGCCCGCGTTGCGGGCGAGGAGCCCCCACAGAACTAAAGCGCGAAGCGCCCGGGCAGGGTGAGCAAACAGAGAAGGCGTTCCATCCGGTGGATGAAACGCCTGAACGTTTTTGCGATCCCCCAGGCGGAGCGTTTCCCGTCAGGGAGTTCCAAGGGCGCGCCTCATAACAGGCGCGCCCCTATACATTTAAGGATGGTGAAAATTTGGATCCTTTTACGATGAATTTTGAAGATGATGCGCCGCGCGAAGAATGCGGTGTGTTTGGAATTTATACGGCAGATCCCGAGATCCTGCCGGCATATGCCTGTTATAACGCGCTGCTGGCTCTCCAGCACCGCGGACAGGAAAGCTGCGGCATCGCGGTGAACAACGATGGGGTGATCTCCTACTCCAAGGATATGGGTCTGGTGACGGAGGCTTTCAGCGACGCTGTTCTGAGCCGTCTGGAGGGCCAGATCGCTGTGGGGCACGTCCGCTACTCGACCGCTGGGGCGAGCGTGCGCGAAAACGCCCAGCCGCTTGTGATGCGCTACATCAAGGGGACGCTCGCTATTGCGCACAACGGCAACCTGACAAACGCACTGGAAATCCGCCGCGAACTGGAATGCGCCGGTTCCATCTTCCAGACCACCATTGACTCTGAGGTGATCGCCTATCTGATCGCCCGGGAACGCGTGGGCGCGCCCTCCATCGAGGAAGCCCTGCGCCGCGCCATGCGGAAGATCCACGGTTCCTATTCTCTGCTGGTCATGAGCCCGCAGAAGCTTGTGGCGGCGCGCGATCCGCACGGGTTCCGCCCTCTGTGCATCGGGACGATCGGGGAGGGCACCTATGTGTTCGCGTCAGAAACCTGCGCCCTCGACGCCTGCGGCGCAGAGTTCCTCCGCGATGTGGAGCCGGGCGAGATCGTCGTCATCGATAAAAACGGCCTGCGCAGCATCAAGCCGGAGAAAAAAGAACGCCATTCCCTGTGCATCTTCGAGTACATTTATTTTGCGCGCACCGACAGCGTGATCGACGGAATCAGCGTTTATCAGGCGCGCAAGGAGGCCGGGCGGATCCTCGCGCGGCAGAGCCCCGTGGAGGCCGACATGGTGATCGGCGTACCGGAATCCGGCATCGACGCGGCGATCGGGTACAGCGAGGAATCCGGGATCCCCTACCAGAAAGGCATCGTCAAAAACACCTACATCGGGCGCACCTTCATCAAGCCGACCCAATCCGAACGCGAGCGCAGCGTGCGCCTGAAGCTGAATCCCATCAGCAGCGAGGTAAAGGGAAAACGCATCGTGATGCTCGACGATTCCATCGTCCGCGGCACGACGAGCGCGCGTATCGTTTCCATGCTCAAGGAGGCCGGCGCGAAGGAGGTCCATCTGCGCATCAGCTCGCCGCCGTTCCTGTGGCCGTGCTATTACGGGACCGACATCCCCAGCAAGGATCAGCTGATCGCCTGCAAGCATACCATCGAGGAAATCGGCCAGATGAATTTTGCCGATTCCATCGACTTTTTGAAGCTGGAAAATCTTCCGCATATGCTCCATAAGGACACCGACGAGGGGTACTGCGACGCCTGCTTCTCCGGCGATTATCCCGCCGAGATCCCGGACGAGGAGTTTGCCCGGAAGATGAATCAGTACTGCGTCCCCATCAAAAGATATTAAGGCGTATCTGAAACATCATAGGGACCGGTTTTACCGCCGGAACTTTCCCCGATCCCCAAAAAATAAAAGCCTGAAAACCGTTTGACAGAGGAGTGGAATGCTTTGAGAAACACCTATGAATCCCCGCTGTCCGCGCGGTATGCGGACGCGGAAATGAAATTCCTGTTTTCGCCGGATAAAAAATTCCGTACATGGCGCCGTCTCTGGATCGCGCTGGCAGAAGCCGAGATGGAACTGGGCCTGCCCATTACCCAAGAGCAGATCGACGAAATGAAGCAGCACGCCGACGACATCAACTACGACGTCGCAGAGGCGCGTGAAAAGATCGTCCGGCACGACGTGATGTCACACGTGTACGCCTTTGGCGAGCAGTGCCCTCATGCCCGCCCGATTATCCACCTGGGCGCCACCTCCTGCTATGTGGGCGACAACACCGACATCATTGTCATGACGGACGCCCTGCGTCTTGTCCGGCGCAAGCTGATCTCCGTGATCCGCGTTCTCTCCGCGTTTGCGATGAAATATAAAGATCTCCCCACCCTCGCGTTTACGCATTTCCAGCCCGCCCAGCCGACCACTGTGGGCAAGCGCGCGACGCTCTGGATCCAGGATCTTCTGATGGATCTGGAGGACGTGGAGTACCAGCTCAGCAAGGCGAAGCTGCTCGGATCCAAGGGAACGACCGGCACGCAGGCAAGCTTTTTGGAGCTGTTTGACGGCGATCACGAAAAAGTAAAGGAACTCGACCGGAAAATCGCGCAGAAAATGGGATATTCCACCTGCTTTGCCGTCTCCGGCCAGACGTATTCCCGCAAGCTGGACAGCCAGATCCTCGCTGTGCTCAGTGGAATCGCCCAGAGCGCCGCGAAGTTCTCCAACGACATCCGTCTCCTGCAAAACCTCAAGGAGATTGAAGAGCCGTTCGAGAAAAACCAGATCGGATCCTCCGCGATGGCATATAAGCGCAATCCGATGCGTTCAGAGCGCATCGCGTCCCTTGCGCGCTATGTGATTATCGACAGCCTCAATCCCTGCATCACCGAAGCTACCCAGTGGTTCGAGCGCACTCTGGACGATTCCGCCAATAAGCGCATCAGCATCCCGGAGGCATTCCTTGCAGTAGACGGCATCCTGAACCTCTACGCCAACGTCGGCGACGGCCTTGTCGTATACCCGAAAGTGATCGAGCAGCATCTTCGCCGCGAACTGCCGTTTATGGCTACCGAAAACATCATGATGGACGCGGTGAAGCGAGGCGCAGACCGTCAGCAGCTGCATGAGAGGATCCGTGTCCATTCGATGGCGGCGGCGAAAGTCGTGAAAGAGGAGGGCGGAGAAAACGATCTTCTCGCCCGGATTGCCGGGGATCCGATTTTCGGCGTGACGCTGGAAGAACTGCATATGATTGTGAAGCCGGAGAAATATGTAGGCCGTGCGCCGCAGCAGACGGAGGATTTCATTCAAGAGGAAGTCAATCCGATTTTGGAAAAGTATAGTGATGTGCCGGAGGAGAAGGCGGAGATCAACGTCTAATCCAAAGGTGAGCAAAACATAAAAGTTTCGCCCGCCTTTTCAAAGGCGGCGGGGGCGCGGGGGCTGGCCCCCGTAGAAACGGGACGCGAAGCGTCCCTCGAGAAAGGTGAGCAAACAGAGAGGGGGAACCATCCAGTGGATGGTTCCCCTGAACGCTTTTGCGGGCCCCCAAGCGGCGTGTGCACGGCCAGACAAAACCAAGACAGCTTAAAGTCCGCACGCAGAACATGGCTGTACATCGTAATCTCCACGGGAATACAGCTGACATTAGCACTGCGCTGCGAAAACAGGTGGGCTGGAAATATTTGTTATCGCAGTTCGCAGAAGTATTGCGGCAGCGGCAGTCCCGTTGTGCTCCCAGAAA
>DVHF01000118.1 GCA_018712265.1 Candidatus Gallacutalibacter pullicola | reverse complement strand
CAAAAAGTACGTGCTGCAGACCTATTACCCGAAGCCATCGAGAAAGCTTTTTCTTCCATTCACATATCCGATTGTATTGGATGGTTTCGTGCGTGTGGATATGTGCAATAATTTATTGGATTGCTATAGTTGCCTATTCAAATTCTTCTTTGTCGAAATTTTCAACATTCAAATTATATCATTTGGATATGAATTTTTCTATCATATCCTTATTTTATATAATAGCAGAACCAGCTTTTCTCATAAATGATCAAAATGGACAGCCTATTGTTGGATAATTGCGTATACCCCTTTCTTTATATAAAAGAGAGCGAAAGCAACAAATGTACTTTCGCTCTTGAAGATATTGCACCTGCCGTGTGGGTGGCATTGCAGGCAGATTCCTTTTGCGGCATATCGGCTCAGCCCGCCTGCGGCGCGTACAGGGTTTTGCTGCTGACGCCGGGGAGCATCCCCAGCTTGCCGGAAAGCGCGCTGATGATTCCGCCCGGAGCGTCCACCACGATGCTGATGATCGAGATGCCGCGTTCCCGGTGCGGCAGGCCCATCCTGCCGATAATATAACTGCTGTATTCGTGAAGCACCCGGTTGATCCGTTCCACAGATTCCGGATTCTCCACGATGATTCCCACCAAGGCGATCCTTGTTTCTTCCATCCTCATCCCTCCAGAACGGCGGCGATCTCCGGGAATACCTGCAGGCTCCGGCACAGGATGCCCTGCGTCTGCGCAATGACAAGCCCGTAGTTCGCAATCGGTACGCCCTGATCCGCCGCACAGCGGATCCTGTATTTCATCTCGCGTTCGTTGAGCATACAGCCGCCGCAGTGCACGACCATCCGGTACCCCGTCAGATCCTCCGGAAATTCCGTGCCGCTTGTGTACGCAAATTCTACGTCCTTCCCCGTGTACTGCCGGATCCACGCGGGCAGCTTCTGCGTCCCGATGTCGCCGCATTGGCGGTGGTGCGTGCAGCCCTCTGAAATCAGGATTTTATCGCCGTCCCGAAGTTCGTCCAGCGCGCGCACGCCGCGGATCTGTTCCGCCAGATCCCCCTTGTGGCGCGAGAACAGGATCGAAAACGATGTCAGCAGGATATGATCCGGCACGATCGCCGATACCTTGCGGAACGCCTGGCTGTCTGTGATCACGAGCGCGGGATCCGTCCCCAATCGCTCCAGCGTGACCGCCAGCTCCGTATCCCGGCAGACTATCGGGACGCCGCCGCGGTCGAGGATATCGCGGATCGTCTGCTGCTGCGGCAGGATCAGCCGTCCCTTGGGGGCCGCCTTGTCGATCGGAACAACCAGTACCACAAAATCCAGCGGATTGATTTTATCCGAAATGATCGGGAATTCCGGCTGCGCGTCCGGCGCAAGCGCGGCGAGACGATCCTTGAGCGTCCCAATATTCTCCCCCGTTTTGGCGCTCACCCACAGGACGCTTTCGCCTGCCGGGAGGCCGTTCAGTTCCGTCCCCCGCGCCTGATCGCTCTTATTTGCCGCAATTAGGTACGGGATCTTCTTCTCCTGAATTTTTTGCAGGATCGCCAGATCCTCCGGCAGAAATCCTTCCGCACCGTCAACAACAAGAAGCGCCAGATCCGATTTATTCAGCATCTGGTAGCTGCGGCGCACGCGGAGCGAACCCAGCTCCCCCTCGTCGTCGATGCCGGGCGTATCGATCAGGACTACCGGACCGAGCGGCAGCAGCTCCATCGCTTTCTGCACCGGATCCGTCGTAGTGCCCTTGACCTCCGAGACGATCGACAGGCTCTGGCCCGTCATCGCGTTGATGACGCTCGATTTTCCGGCGTTGCGCCGCCCGAAAATCCCAATGTGCACCCTGTCCCCGGAGGGCGTGCTGTTCATACTGCTCATAAGGCTCCTCCTTTTTCACTGTGCGGCGCGCTGGTCGGGAGCGTCAGCACACAGGTGTATTTTTTCTCCGGCAGATCGATGGTTCGGATCCTCACCGGAACGCCAAAGGCCGATTCCAGATTTTTCTCCCCGATCACGTCCGCCGCATCCCCGAACAGGGCGGTTCCGTCCGGCATCAGCAGCAGCGCCTTATGAGAAAGCTCCACCGCGTGTTCCGGGTAGTGCGTGTTCAAAACAGCCGCCAGCCCGCGTTCCTGACAAAGCCAGCTGATGGTATCCAGCACAATCCGCTGGTTCTTAAAATCGAGGTTCGATTCCGGTTCGTCGAGCACAAGCATCTGCGGATCCGTCACAAGGGCGCGGGCAATCAGCGCCATCTGGTACTCGCCGCCGCTGATCCGGCTGCAAAGCTTCTCTTTCAGGTGAGAAATCCCCACAAGCTCCAGACATTCATCCACCTTGTCCCAATCCTTTTTGCCGGGCTGGCTGAGCTCGCCCAGATGGGCGCTGCGCCCCAGCACCACCATCTCGCCCACTGTATAGACGAACGACGGCAGCTTTGCCTGCGGCACATACCCCACCTGCCGCCAAAACTCCTTGCTTTTCAGCGATCGGACGTCCTTTCCGTTCAGGAACGACGCGCCGGAGGTCCAGCGGAACAGACCCAGCATACATTTCATCAATGTCGTCTTGCCCGCACCATTCGCACCCAGCACCGAGAGGATCTCCGCCCCCTCTATCTGGAAAGAAATATCGCGCAGGATCTCCCTTTCCTGATGGTAGCGGAAGCATCCGTTTTTTACTTCAAACGTCATGTGCGGAACCCTCCCGTCCTGCGGAGCAGAAGAATAAAGAACGGCGCGCCGATGATCGCCGTCAGGATCGACACCGGGATTTCCGACGCGCTCACACAGCGCGCCGCCGTATCGATCACCAGCAGGAACACCGCACCGAAGCCGATGCTCGCTGGGACCACATATTTATTGTTGTTCCCGAACAGCATCCGCGCAATATGCGGAATCAGCAGGCCGACCCAGCCGATCAGGCCGCACATCGAGACGGCGGACGCCGTAATCATCGCGGCGCCCACGATCACGATCGCCCGGATCCGGCTGACCGGAATCCCCAGCGCCTGCGCTTCCTCCTGCGGCAGCGTCAATGCGTTGAGCTTCCAGCGGAACAGGAAGATCACCGCAATTCCCACGATCAGGAAGGGCGCGCCCGTGTAGAGCGTCTCCCGCGTGACGCTGGAAAGGCTCCCCATCAGCCAGAACGTGATGGCCGGAAGCACATCCTGCGGATCCGCCGAATATTTCACCAGCGACACCAGCGCCGAAAACAGCGAACTGATCACAATCCCGGACAGGATCAGCATCACCGGGGAGGTTCCGCCCTTTGTCCTGCCGACGAAGTACACGAGTCCCACGGCGAGCAGGCCGAATACCAGCGCCGACGACTGGATCAGCAGCGACGGCAGGCCGAACAGGATCGCCAGAACCGCCCCGAACGACGCACCTGTTGCCACACCGAGCGTGTCCGGCGCGGCAAGCGGATTGGAAAACACGGCCTGAAACGCCGCCCCCGCCGTGGCAAGGCCCGCGCCCGCCAGCAGCGAAATCAGCACGCGCGGCAGGCGGATATTGAAAATCACATTATCCGCCATATCCGATATTTCTCCGGTGCGCGTGAACGCGCTCCAGATTTCCTGGAACGTCAGCTGATACCGGCCCAGCATCAGCGCCAGAACGGACAGCAGGACGATCGCAAGGATCGTCCCCACCGTCCAGATTGTGCCCTTTGCTCTTGCCTTTCCCATCGCCGTCAGCTCTGGAAGCCGTCCGCCGCGCTGGAGGACGGGTTATACATCCGGTCGATCTGCTCGTCTGTCAGCTCGATCCCGTAAAGCTCCTGATAGTAGTCCCTGACCTCTGCGGTGATGTCGATGTCCTCAAACAGCTCCGGGTACACCTTCTGCGCCATCCACAGCAGCGTTACGGGCGTATCGGCGCTGGGCGTGTAGCTGCGGTACGTACCAAGCGGCAGTTTGTACACCTGCTGCGTCTTTACCGCCTCCACAGAGCTCCAATCATCCCCGCCGATCGCGTTCTGGTACAGATCCTCCGGCTGGACCGGGGTGAAATTCGTGATAAAAATGACGTCCGGATTCCACTGGTACACCTGCTCCATCGAGATCACCGCATTGGAGTTATCGGCCTCCACTTCCTCGGCGGCGTTATGGCCGCCGACGGCCTCCGCCCAGAACTGCCCGAAGAAATTCTTCCCGGAGGTGATCATCTGCTGATCGCTGTACTGGAACAGGAACAGGATCTCCTTTTTCTCCTCCTCCGGAATATCTGCGACGCGCTCCTGCACCATGTCGTAAATTTCCTGACTGTACTCGGAGATCATATCCGTCTTGGCGTGCTCCGGGAAAATCTGGCTGAGCAGTGCGATCCACTGGTCATACGTCTCCAGAATATCGTAATCCCATTTGCTGGGGGATACGCCCACCGCCGGGATGCCCGCGTTATCGAGCGCGCTTTTCAGCTCCGTATTCCCCGCGGTGTAGAACACCACGTCCGGATCGAGCATGAGAAGCTCCTCAATATTCAGATCGCTGCCCGTCATGAAGCCCGTCTCCGCATTCAGGATTTCCGGGAAGATCTCCCCCAGAAGCCCCGATTCCGCCGCGCTCATGCTCACCGGATGGATCCCGACGAGCTTTTCCGCCGAGCCGAGGAACACTGTGAGCACCGACGCAAGCGGATAAATATCCGTCACGACGACGCG
>DVHF01000011.1 GCA_018712265.1 Candidatus Gallacutalibacter pullicola | reverse complement strand
AGAATTTCGAATTTATTCTATCAATTCAGAAGGAGTGGACATCTTTTGTTAATCACGCGAGAAACCGATTATGCAATACGAACTGTCCGCGCTTTGTCCAGCGGGGAAAAACTGACGGTAAAACAAATTTGCAGCGAGGAACATATTCCCGTCCAGTTCGCGTATAAGATCCTCAAAAAACTTGGTAAGAAACAGATTATCGAAATTCTTCGCGGCCCTTCCGGAGGATACTCCCTTCTGGCCGATCTCAACAAGCTTACAATCCTCGACATCCTGCTGGCGGTGGAAAACGATTTTTTCCTCAACGAATGTCTCCGCAACCAGGCTAACACCTGTGACAGACATTCCAACGCTACCCCCTGTTATATCCACCGGGAGCTCTGCCGGATTCAGGACGTTATGATGGAGGAATTCAGCCGTCATTCCCTGGCAGAAATCTTTTTCGAGGATGAACAGCAGCAGGAAGCAATTTAAAAGCAATATCGAAACGGCTCCGCCTGTCCCGGGATTTTCCCGGCAGACGGAGCCGTTTTTTATAACATTCAGGTCCTGTGGGTGACGCTGGAGGTCCCTTTTTCGCGGAGGTATGTCGATTCCAGATCGGACAGATGAAGCTTTACCGCCAGCGGATATTTTTCATAGGCCTGGCTGATCGCGAAGCTTCCGCCCTTTGCGGAATCGTCGAAGCCGCCCATATGCCAGCGGATCGCCATAGCCTCCGAGGTTTTCAGCCGCAGGAACCGTTCAATCAGAAATACTGATTTTTCGCCGTGGCCATACGGGAACGCATCCTCGATAGTATAATAGGGCTGGCGTTCCCATTGGCCGGTCTTTTCGTTTTTCACATTGCGTGTGGAAATCTTATAAAACTGAGCCTTACAGATATCGTGCAGCAACGCGCACAGAGCGAAGCTTTCCTCGCTGTCCACACCCTCCTCGAAGTGCTTTTCACGCATGACATGATAAACGCTCAGGCTGTGCTGTACCAGGCCAAACTCACAGGCAAAATGAAATTTCGTGCTTGCCGGAGCGGTAAAGAAATCCGTTTTGCGCAGCCAATCCAGCAGTTCTGTGCTTCCGGCACGGCTGATATTCTTCTGATAAATTTCTTCAAATTCCTGCTGATGTAAATTTTCCATATCTCATTCCTCCCCCGCGCCTGCGGCGGGCAGATCGCGAATGCTCCCTCCGGTCGCCGAGCTGGGTGATCGATCGGGCTGAAATGCCCGCGTTTGTAGTGCTCTGCGGATATTATACCACGCCTGCGGCGAGCAGAACGCACACGCGTCGTTACCTCGGCCCAGCCCGGTGCGTGATTGGGCTGAGACGCCCGCGTTTATAACTGTCTGCTGATATTATATCATATCCATGGCCAGCTTTCCACCGCGACAGAGTATTTTTTGTTACAGTAATTCCCGCGAAGGTCACGACGCGCACCTGCGGTGGGCAGATCGCGAATGCTCCCTCCGGTCGCCCAGCTGGGTGATCGATCGGGCTGAAATACCCGCGTTTATAACTGTCTGCTGATATTATATCACACCTGCGGTGGGCAGATCGCGCCCGCTCACTCCGGTCGCCCGGCTAGGTGCGCGATTAGACTTAGCTGCCCGCGTTGCAGCCTGTCTGCTCACTGCAAGTGTGCTAAAGCGCCTGCTGTTGGGCGTATTATGTGTTGGTTTCGTCTAGGTTTGGGAATCTATTGCGTTTTATTCCTTTCAATGATAAAATATTTATATAATTTGTCAGAAACCGGCCGCGGAGGTGTCGTCCATAGAAAGCCGCGGCCCTCTTTTCATTTCTAAATAAGGAGGATGTCTATGAAATTAAATGTCGAGCAGCTTGTGCAGGAAATGACGCTTGAAGAAAAGGCCGGCTTGTGTTCCGGGGAAAACTTCTGGTTCACTAAGGCGGTTGAACGGCTCGGGATCCCGGGCATTATGGTGACGGACGGTCCGCACGGTCTGCGCAAACAGGCAAAGCAGGCGGATCATCTCGGTCTGAATGCAAGTGTAGAGGCTGTCTGCTTTCCGGCAGGCTGTGCATTGGCATCCAGCTTCGACAGGGCGCTGCTGCAGTCCGTCGGGGAAAAGCTGGGCGAGGAAGCGTGGTCCGAACATGTGCACACGCTGCTCGGACCGGCCATCAACATCAAGCGCAGTCCTTTGTGTGGCCGGAATTTCGAGTATCTCTCCGAGGATCCGTATCTGGCCGGGGAGCTTGCCGCCAGCTATATCAACGGTGTGCAGAGTCAGGATGTCGGCGTGAGCGTGAAGCATTTCGCCTGCAATAACCAGGAACGCCGCCGCATGAGCGTGAGCGCGCGGATCAGCCAGCGCGCCCTGCACGAGATTTACCTCGCCGCTTTTGAAACGGCGGTAAAGAAGGCGCATCCGTGGACAATGATGTGCTCCTATAACAGGATCAACGGCGTCTATTCCTGCGAAAACAAATGGCTGCTCGACGACGTCCTGCGCAAAGAATGGGGCTTCGACGGTATTGTGATGACCGACTGGGGCGCAATGAACGACAGGTGCAAGGCTCTGGAGGCCGGGCTTGAGCTGGAAATGCCGTCCAGCCACGGGGAGCGCGATCGGAAAATTGTGGAAGCCGTCCAGAACGGCACGCTCTCTATGGAGGTTCTTGACCGTGCGGTAAAGCGTTTGCTGCTCTGGATTGAAAAAGGCTTGAAGGATCGCGAACGCATCTCCTATTCCAAGGAGGATCACCATAAATTTGCCCGCGAGGCCGCCGCGGACTGCGCCGTCCTGCTCAAAAATGAGGGAGCCGTGCTTCCCCTTACCGAGGGTGGCAGCGTCGCGTTCATCGGGGGCTTTGCCGCCGCGCCGCGCTACCAGGGCGGTGGATCCAGCCACATCAACAGCTTCCGGGTCGCGGATGCGCTGTCGGCAGCGGAGGGAATCCCGGGGATCCGGTATGCCAAGGGCTTCGACGTGGAGGGCGATCAATATGACGCGGCACTCTCACAGGAGGCGATCCGCACGGCGGAAAGCTGCGGTGCAGCCGTCATTTTTGCAGGTCTCCCGGAAGCCTTTGAGTCGGAGGGCTTTGACCGCACCCATCTGGATCTGCCCGAATGTCAGAACCGACTGATCGCCGAAATCGCGCAGGTTCAGCCGAATACCATCGTGGTCCTGCACAATGGCAGCGCCGTCCGGATGCCGTGGGCGGACAGCGTCAAGGCGATTCTGGAACTGTACCTCGCCGGAGAAGCATCCGGCGAAGCCGCTGTCGATCTGCTGTTCGGCCGCAAGAATCCGTCCGGAAAGATCGCCGAAACCTTCCCGCTCCGTTTGCAGGATACGCCGTGCTATCTCGACTTCCCGGGCACCGACGAAGAAGTCGTCTACAGCGAGGACATCTACGTGGGATACCGCTATTACGACGCGCGGGAAATGAAGGTGCTGTTCCCGTTCGGCCACGGCCTTTCCTACACCACATTTGAAGTTTCGGATCTCAGGCTGTCGTCGGATAAACTCACAGGATCGGATCCGCTCCGCGTCTCCGTAACCGTAACGAATACCGGCGATCGTCCGGGCAAGGAGGTTGTGCAGCTTTATATCGCCCCGCCGCATTCCCATACGGTGCAGCGTCCGGTGAAAGAGCTGAAAGGCTTTGAAAAAATCGCTCTGATGCCCGGCGAGAGCAGGACGGTGGAATTCGTGCTGGATCGCAGAAGCTTCAGCTATTATGAGCCGCGCATCTCCGACTGGTACGCGGAAAGCGGGGATTACCGTATCCTCGCCGGGACCTCCAGCAGGGATCTGCCGCTGTGCGGGACGGTGGCGGTGCAGTCTGATCCTCTGCCCGCAGAGATCACCGATCACACCACGTTCGGCGATCTGATGGGGGATCCCGTATACCGTGAGATTCTGCGCCCGCTGACGGAAAAATGCGGCTTTACCTCTGCGGAAACAGACGGTCTCGACGCCGGGACCGCCGGGATGATGGACGCCATGATGGACGGGATGCCGCTGCACAGCGTGATCTGCTTCGGCGATATCTCCCTCGACGAGGTTGACGCTGCCATAGAGAAATTGAAGGCTGCCCGGTAAAACCCTGGCACCCGATTTTCCCTGTCACGCATTGAAAAAGATCCCTTTTTCGGGTATAATAAGGAAAGGGCGGGGATCCGGCTGTTTCCGGACGCTCCGCCCTCAAAATCCGAATCGAAGGGGCTGCGGCTTTCATGAGTGAATTAAAAGCAAAACGCGTTTCAGAATCATTGACAGAAATGACGCAGATCGTCCTCAACGGGCACATTAACGGATATGGCCGCCTGTTCGGCGGGCAGCTTGTGGAATGGATCGACGTGGTTGCCGCCGTAGTGGCGCGCCGCCACGCCCAGTGCGAGGTAACGACGGCGGAAATCGACAACCTGCAGTTTAAATATCCTGTGCACACCAACAGCACGCTGGTGCTCAAGGGCAGGCTTACCTATGTGGGCCGGACCTCTATGGAGGTCCGTGTGGACAGCTATGTGGAACGCCTGACCGGCGATACCAAGCTTGTCAACCGCGCCTATCTCGTCATGGTGGCGCTGGACAGCGCGCACAAGCCGATCGAGGTACCGCGCCTAATCCTGGAAACGGACGAGGATCGCGCCGAGTGGGAGGCTGGGGAACGCCGCCGTCTCCTGCGCAGGCAGCGCAAGGAAGAACAGTTCTGAAACACGGCCAGCTCTTTTCCTCTCCGGGGAAGGGGCTGGCCTTGCTCTGCCCGGAACCGGGCAGACCGATGAAAAGCAGCTTATGGAATAGGAATGATGAGATGAAAAGACTGGCAATCGGCATACTGGCCCACGTGGACTCCGGAAAGACCACCCTCTCGGAGGCGCTCCTGTACCGTGCAGGGGAGATCCGCAAGCTGGGACGTGTGGATCACGGGGACGCGTTCCTCGATACGCACGATCTCGAGAGGAAGCGGGGGATCACCATTTTTTCCAAGCAGGCGGTGCTGCGCACGCACGCGGCGGAATATTACCTGCTTGATACCCCCGGGCACGTCGATTTTTCTACGGAGATGGAGCGCACGCTTCAGGCGCTCGATTATGCGGTGCTGGTAGTCAGCGGCACGGACGGCGTCCAGAGCCACACGGAAACGCTCTGGCGCCTTCTGGCCCACAGCCAGATTCCCACATTCCTGTTTATCAATAAAATGGATCTTGCGGGCGCGGACCGCGCGTCCCTGATGGCGGATCTCCGCCGTCTCGACGGGAACTGCATCGACTTCGATCCCGCACAGCAGGACGGCGCGTTTTGGGAATCGCTCGCCATGTGCAGCGAGGATCTGATGGAGGAAATCCTGGAAAACGGCATCGCCCGCCCGGAGACAATCGCGGGAACTGTGGCGCGGCGGCAGGTATTCCCGTGCTTCTTCGGATCGGCGCTGCGGGTACAGGGAGTGGACGAGCTTCTGGACGGGCTGGATCAATACACACAGCCGCCTGTCTGGGGACCGGAATTCGGCGCAAAGGTCTTTAAAATCTCAACGGACGATTCCGGGAACCGTCTGACGCATCTCAAAATCACGGGCGGCAGTCTGAAGGTGCGCACCGTGCTTTCCGGCCAGCTTCCGGAGGGCGGCGGATGGCAGGAAAAGGTGAACCAGATCCGGATCTATTCGGGGGCGAAATTCCAGGCTGTGGAGGAAGCTTTCCCCGGGATGGCCTGCGCCGTAACGGGCCTGACCAAGACATTTCCCGGTCAGGGTCTCGGCGCGGAGCCGGATTCCGGCCAGCCGGTGCTCCAGCCGGTGCTCACCTACCGCGTGGATCCGCCCGCCCGCACCAACATCCACACGCTCCTGACAAGGCTCCGGATGCTCGCGGAGGAGGAGCCGCAGCTGCATGTGACCTGGAACGAGACGCTTCAGGAAATCCATGTGCAGCTGATGGGCGAGGTACAGCTTGAGATCCTCAAAAGCCTTCTGCGCGACCGGTTCCACATTGAGGCGGAATTCGGCGAAGGAAATATCATTTACAAGGAGACAATCACCCAGCCCGCTGAGGGAATCGGCCATTTTGAGCCGCTGCGCCATTATGCTGAGGTGCATCTGCTATTGGAACCCGGAAAACGGGACAGCGGCCTGAAATTCGCCACGGCCTGCCGGGAGGATCAGCTCGATCGCAACTGGCAGCGGCTGATCCTCACACATCTGATGGAAAAGACGCACGCAGGCGTACTGACAGGCGCGCCCATCACAGACATGAAAATCACGCTGATCGCGGGCCGCGCCCATCTCAAGCACACGGAGGGCGGCGATTTCCGCCAGGCCACATACCGCGCGGTCCGGCAGGGGCTACGCAGCACGGAAAGCATCCTGCTGGAGCCGTGGTACACGTTCCGGCTCGAACTCCCCGCGGAAAATATGGGGCGCGCGATGGCGGATCTCCAGCGCATGAACGGCGTTTTCGATCTGCCGCAGCAGCTGGGGGAAACCTCCGTCCTGACGGGAACCTGTCCCGTCTCCACCATGCAGGGATATCAGCGCGAGCTTTCCAATTACACGCACGGCAAGGGCAGGCTTTCCTGCACGGTCAAGGGATACGAGCCGTGCCACAATGCCGATGAAGTGATTGAAAATTCCCACTACGATGTGAACGCGGATCTCGAAAACACGGCGGACTCCGTATTCTGTTCCCACGGATCCGGCTTTCTGGTGCGGTGGGACGAGGTCCCGCAATACGCGCACATCGCCCCTCTCAAGCAGCGCGATCAGGATTTGGCAGATCCCGCGCAGCCTGCGCAGACGGAAAAGTCCATACCGGATCAGGAGGATCAATCTCCCGAAGCGCGCACGGCCCGGTATGTGGCGATGGTAGCGGAGGACAAGGAGCTGATGGCGATCTTTGAGCGGACATACGGCCCGATCCGCCGCAGTCCCCAGACGGCGATGCGCACTATCCGTCATCCAACGCCCAAAGCGTCCGGGCGCGCGCCAAAGCTGCCGGACGGCCCCGAATATCTTCTGGTAGACGGTTACAACATCATTTACGCCTGGGAGGATCTCAAGGAGATCGCGCGGGATAATCTGGACGCGGCGCGCAGCAGGCTGATCCATATGCTGTGCAACTATCAGGGCGTGCGGCGCTGTGAAGTGATTCTGGTCTTTGACGCGTACAAGGTAAAGGGAAATCCCGGCACAGTGGAGCGGTTCCATAATATCAATGTGGTCTACACCAAGGAAGCCGAAACGGCGGATATGTACATTGAAAAGGTGACGCATCAGATCGGGAAAAAACACCGGGTCCGGGTGGCCACCTCGGACGGTTTGGAGCAGCTCATCATTTTCGGGCAGGGCGCCCTGCGCGTCTCGGCGAAATCGTTCCGGGAAGAGGTAGACATGGTAGAGAAAGAAATCCGGGAATTTCTGGATTCCCAGCAGCAATGAAAAACGGATCCTCCGGCAGTGTTCCAGACAGAGGAAAACAGCCGGCGGGATCCGTTTTTGGATATTACGTGTGCGGAATATGGGTATAATGTTCCGGCGAATCGTAGGAGTCGTGATCGTGGTCATGGTTTTCGCGGTCGCGGAACAGCAGGGAAATCGACCATACGGAAGCGAGGCCGACCAGGATATAGACGATACGGCTGATCAGAGCGGACTGTCCGCCAAACAGCCATGCAACAATATCGAATTGGAAAATACCGATAGAACCCCAGTTCAGGCCACCGATAATGACTAAAATAAGGGCAATCGTATCGAGCATAAAAAATCACCTCCAATATGCCTCTATTATTGTTGTCGTTTCTATCCGTTTTATTCAAAAAATTTTTAACAGGGGCCTTCTCCCGTGACGGGGCCTGCGCGGCCCCTGGGTCGGGGCTACTCAATATAGCGGGCGCTGGCGTAGCCGACACTGCCGTTGTAGCCGGTGACGTACCAGCCGTCCCATTCGCCGTAGACGGTGACAGGGGAACCGTTCGGGATTTGGGCGATGATGGGACCGTCCAGACTTGGGAGACTGCGCAGATTCAGATTTCCGCCGGCTGTCGAAACAGTTCCTGCGCGTTCGGGCTGCGGCGGCGTGATGAACGGGATCCCGAAATATTCTGTCAGCGATTTTACCAGGTTTGCCGCAATCACGCTCAGATTGCTTTTGAGCCATTCGACATCCTGCACATTATCGTGATACGCCGTTTCCAGAAGTACCGCCGGGGCATTTGTTTTCGTCACTTCTGCAAGCTTTGTCGTCGCAAGCGCGCGCACCTTTGACGGATCAGGATAGATCTCCTTGTAGTTCCTCACAATAATATCCGCCGCCCGCTTGCCGCGTGTGCTGTACTGGTAATAATACGCATCCGCGCCGCGCAGCTTCCCGGAAAGCTCCGGCGGGGCGGCGTTGCTGTGCAGGGCCAGATGCAAATCATAATACCCGGAATTTGATTCCCGGATCGCCTGTGCGAGAGTCATGCCCGGACGGTTGCGCGTAAATTGAATCCCGTTTGTGCGCAGGTACGGGACCATCTGATCCGCAAGCAGGTTCATGTACTGCTGCTCGTTTCCGCCGCCTACATACTCATTATACGGCTGGAGCGACGGACTTAAATAAATAATCGGCATTCTGAAAAGCCCCCTTTCCCTTTATCCTATGCGGAATTTTGAAATTTGCTATTGACGAAATTTGAAGTGCTGCCCGGGGGAGCTTATTCCACGCCGATATTGCGAAAATAAGCGTCGCTCGATCTGCCGGAAGGCCGCAGATACCGTCCCAGATCGAACAGCTTTTCCGGATCCCGGGTGAGATAATTCATGCGCTCCTCACAAGTGAATGTGCATTGAAATCCCAGCCTTTTTATAATTTCCGGTTCCGATTTGCTGATCAGTCCAAACGGGTACACGAAAGCATCGGGGGTGTATCCGGTATTTTCCGTCATTTTGCGCTGCATCATCTGCAAATCATCGGTCAGGTTTTCCGTATACGTCTGCAAATCCTCCCCATCCATCTGCCGGGTGCCCATGCGTCCCCCCTTTTCGCTGGCGTGCATATTATAGCTGTGATTCTGGAACTCTACCAGCCCGGACTCCTGCATCTCCCGGATCCTATCCCATGTCAGGTGGGAATAATTTCCGTTTTCCTCGCCCGTTTCGCTGAATACATCCGTATAATACCCTATCGGGGCTATGATAATCTTCATCCCGTATTTTTCCGCCAGCGGATATGCGTACAGATAATTATTATAATAGCCGTCGTCAAATGTCAGCATCACGGGCTTTTCCGGGAGATCTCCCTCGTCGTTGACATACGCAATGAGATCGCGCACTGTAACCGCCGTATAGCCGTGATCACGCAGGTACTTCATATCCGATTCCAGCTCGGACGGCGAAATCACATATTTCCCCTGCCGCGATTCGTCCTTGAGTATGCTGTGGTACATAATGACCGGGACGGGGATCCCCTCCTGAACAGCCGCATCCACTGCCGCCGGCTGAGAAAAATTCATCCGGACCAGGCCTAGCAGCACCCCGGTCAGAAAGGCTGCGCAAATCGCCCAGAAACCACGCTTATTGATAGAAAAGCTTAAAAACATAGTGCGGCACGCCTCCGATGTAAATTCCTGTTACTGGAAATATATCGTCCGGCCATAGGAAATATGACGCAAAAAAGGAAGCCTCTCCGCTTTTGGAAGGGGCTTCCCGTTTGGATGCTGCGTGATATAAGTTTTTTGACTTGGGAAAGGCTGTCAGGATTCCTGCCGGATGCCGTCCAGATCCAGAAAATCCGTCAGGCGGGCGATCTCCCAGGTACAGGGGACGCCGGGATTTTCCATCCCGGATGGATTGTACCAGCAGGTATCGATCCCTGCGTTGTTCCCTCCGGCAATATCCGTTGTGAGCGAATCCCCCAGAACGATCGACGACGCGCGGCGTTCCTCGCCTATCTCAGAGAATACGAAATCGAAAAATTCACGGTGCGGCTTCGGCACGCCTATTGCCTCAGAAATATACATCTTCCGGATGTACGGCCGGAGCTCCGATTTTTCCAGCCGCCTCAGCTGGGAACGCTCAATCCCATTGGTGACAATATAAAGCGCGCCCCCCCGCCCGGCCAGCGTCCGGCAGAGCGTGACGGCGCCGTCTATCAGGCAGGCTTCCTCGCCCAGCTGCTCCACAAAGCGGCGGTTGCAGCTGTCGGCCAAATCGTCGCCGCCGGGGATACCAAGCTTTTCCAGGAGGATCCGGAACCGCTCCCGCTGCAGCTTCGGCTGTGTGATTCCCCCGCGCTCGTACAGACCCCACAGCGTATTAGAGATCGCCCGGTACTCCCGCAGGAGCTCCGGCGTAAACTGCTGTTCATGGGCCGTAAGGAGATCGCGCAGCGTCACTTTGAGGGATTCCTCCTGCGCGCGGTCAAAATCGAACAGCGTCCTGTCCGCATCCATCAAAACACAGCTGTATTTCTTCATAGCTCACCTTTTCCCTGTTCTATGTCAATCTCCACATGATAGGAACCGTCAATCAAAACCGGATCGTGCCCGTATTTTCTGCACATCTCCAGCTGGTACGCGTTTTCCCGGAGCACAAATTCCTTTGTCAGATCCGAATCATCGAGCCGCTGTTCGATCACGCTTCCGTATTTCACAATATCGTCAAAATGCTGATTGATATACGATTCCGTCATCACAAGGCAGTAATACCGGATATGGCTCCTGTACCGATCGCAGAACGCCTTTTCCCAGTCGAACGGGATGTAGCAGCCCTCCACGATCAGGTTCTGACTGTTTTCGATGGCGGTCTTGATGATTTCGCTGACAATCGGCCAGAGATATTCCGTCAGCTCGTCGTCGTCCTCGGGTGTCAGAGGGGTATTCCCGCTCCTGATCAGTCCCATCTTCAATAAATCAATCGATAAATACGGATAGTTATATTTTCCAGAAGCTTCTGCGCCAGGGCTGTCTTTCCCACATGGGATGCGCCCGCAATTAAAATGATCATCCCATCCATTGCCTCCTTCCAAGCTTTATGTCCATGCCGCGCCGCATGGCGGACGATATGCTTCCAGCTCATTCCTGTGTTTGAAAAAGCCCGGTTTTTCTGCTATACTAAAGTGTATTCAAAGAAAAGGGAGGAGAGGAAGTATGCCGGAATTCTGGGATATTTACGATAAGGACCGGCGGAAAACGGGACGGCTGCATCAGCGCGGCCTGCCATCGGGCGAGGGGGAGTACAACGTCGCGGTGCATATCTGGACCATCTCACCGGACGGACAGATCCTGCTGACCCTGCGCGATCCCCGTAAGGCGTGGGGAAACAGCTGGGAAAGCACGGGCGGGGCCTGCCAGGCCGGTGAGGAAAGCGAGGAAGCCGCGCGGCGGGAGCTGCGGGAGGAAACGGGGCTTCACGCGGAAACGCTGTATCCGGTCGGCTCACGGCGCGACGACAAATACCAGATGTTCCACGACAGCTACGCCTTTTTCCCGGATCACCTGTCGCTGGACGAGATCGTCCTGCAGCCCGGCGAAACCTGCGGCGCGCGTCTCGTGTCCTTTTCCGAAATGGAGGAAATGATCCGCCGCGGCGAGGTCGCGCTGCCCGTGGCCAACCGGTTCCGGGACTTCCGCGATCAGCTGCTTTCCCTGTACCGGCAAATCAGGAAATAACGTCCTTGTCCCCGGATCCACTCTGGAATCCGGGGAGTTTTTTTGCAAAATGCACGATTTCCGCCGCCTCTGTAAAGCCCATGCTTTTATGAAAGCTGCGGCTCACCCGGTTGGAAATCTCCGCGTCGCTCGCAAATTCCGTACAGCCCTGTTCCGCCGCCCATGCTTCGCACGCGTCCAGAAGCCGCGCAGCTATTCCCCTGCGGCGGTATTCCAGCTCTACATAGATCCCCTCCAGGTATCCCACGGGGCAGGTCTGCGTCCCCTCCACATAGTCGGAGCGGAGCTGGCACTGGGCAAAGCCGATCCAGCTGTCCCCGTCCCCGGCCAGGAACACGGCCTCCCTGCACACAAAGCACACCGCGCGTCCCCCCTTTTCGGGCAGGGACGCGCGTTCTGCTTACCATCATCACACGGCCGAAGCCGCCGGGTTGTCAAGGCCGTGCCGCAGCACGGAACGTTTTACAGCAATCCTGCTGAAAACCGTATTCAAATCTGCGCGCCGGCTTCCTCGTCCACAACGACGGTGACGTCCGGATGCAGCTGGAGCACCGACGCCGGCACCTGCGGCGTGACCGGCCCGAAGAATGCCTGCTTTACGATATCCGCCTTGGATGCGCCGTTCGCCACCAGCAGGATTTTCCGCGCATTCATGATGGAACGCAGCCCCATCGTGATGGCGTACCGCGGGACATCGTCCGCGCTGGCAAAGAAGCGGGAGTTCGCGTCGATCGTTTTCTGCGCAAGGCGGACGCGGTGCGTCCCTGTGGGGAAGCTGTCCTCAGGCTCGTTGAAGCCGATGTGCCCCGTGTTGCCGATCCCCAGAAGCTGCAGATCGATGCCGCCGAGCTGCTCAATCAGCGCGTCGTAAGCCGCGCCCTCAGCTTCCATATCCTCCGCCATCCCGTCCGGGACATGGGCCGCCTTGGGATCGATATTGATATGCTTGAAAAAGTTCTCGCGCATATAGTAGTGGTAGCTCTGATCGTGCTCCGGGGACAGGCCGCAGTATTCGTCCAGATTGACGCTGCGCACCTTCGAGAAGTCAAGCAGTCCCGCCTGATGCTTTTCAATCAGCTTCTGGTAAATCCCCAGGGGGGTGGAGCCGGTAGCAAGCCCGAGCAGGCAGTCCGGCTTCATCCAGATCTGCGCCGCGATAAGCTCCGCCGCATACTGGCTCATCTGATCATAATCCTGCCGTTTTACAAACTTTACCATTGGGATACTCCCTCTTTCCTGATTTATGATGGGTACGAAGACCTCCTTTGGAACGCCGGACGCTTATTCCTCATATCCGTTCGGATTCTGCTTCTGCCAGCGCCAGGAATCCTCAGCCATATCCGCAAGCGTCTTTTTGGCCTCCCAGCCGAGCTCCGCCTTTGCCTTCGCCGGATCCGCATAGCATTCCGGGATATCGCCGGGGCGGCGATCCGTTATGACATACGGGATCTCCTTGCCGGTGGCCTTGCGGAACGCCTCCACAATCTGGAGCACCGAATAACCGTGGCCCGTGCCGAGGTTATAGATTTTCAGGCCGCAGTGCGGCTCCTCAAATTTCTTGAGGGCAGCCACATGGCCCGCCGCCAAATCTTCCACATGGATATAATCGCGCACGCCTGTGCCGTCGGGGGTGGGATAATCGCCGCCGAACACGTTGAGGTGATCCAGCTTGCCGATCGCCACCTGGGTGATATACGGAACGAGGTTGTTCGGGATCCCGTTCGGATCCTCGCCGATCCGTCCGCTCCTGTGCGCGCCCACCGGATTGAAGTACCGCAGGATGATCGGGTTGAATTCCGGATCCGCATGGGCGATATCCTTCAGGATCTGCTCGATCATCAGCTTGGTTGTGCCGTAGGGATTGGTGGTGGAGAGCGGGAAATCCTCGGTAATCGGCACAGAAGCGGGGTTTCCGTAAACGGTCGCAGAGGAGCTGAACACAAAATTCTTCACGCCGTGCTTTTCCATCGCCTTGAGCAGCACGAGCGTGGAGGTCAGGTTGTTGTCGTAATAGCGCAGCGGGATGCGCACCGATTCGCCGACCGCTTTCAGGCCCGCAAAATGGATGATCGCATCGATCTTATTTTCAGAAAAGATCTTTTCCACCGCTTCACTGTCGCACACATCGGCCTCATAAAACGGGAAATCCTTTCCGGAAAGCTCCTGGATCCGCCGCACGGCCTCGTACTTACTGTTGTAAAAATTATCCACAACGACGATTTCATGGCCTGCCTCCAGAAGCTGGATGCAGGTGTGGCTTCCGATATACCCCGCACCGCCGGTTACAAGAATTTTCATGCTGTTTACCTCGCTTTTCTTTCATCTGCGGGAAGCCGTACCGGCCCCCTGGCCAAACCCGAAGGTTCTGTTTTCCACATCCTATTGTAGCAGTATTCCTTTAAAATGTACATAGCTTTTTGTTGCGCAGACTGTTGGAATTCTCCCATTTTTCACCCGCAATTTTCCGGAAGCGTTTGCCATCTGTTTCCCGGAATAAATCCTTTTCCTGCCGTAAATACTGGAAGCAGCGGCACGAATTGCCGTCCCTATTCCAAAAATTACGGCCGGAAGGACTGCACGATATGAAAAAGGATTTATTTCTCTTTATGGCAGGGGGATCCATCTACCCCACGCTCGAGGTTATCTGGCGCGGCAGGACGCATATCTCCATGGCTGTGGCGGGAGGGATCTGCCTGTGCCTGATCGATCACATCTGCAACAGGCGGATGCGCAGGCGTCCTCTGCTGGCCCGGTGCTGTGCCGGAAGCGGCATCATCACCTGCGTGGAGCTTGCCGCCGGGATTGTAGTCAATCTGATCCTGCATCTCGATGTATGGGATTACTCCGCGCTCCCGATGAACCTGTTCGGGCAGGTGTGCCTGCCGTTTTCCGCTCTGTGGGTTCTGCTCTCGCTCCCGGCGATGGGGCTGGGCCGCCTTCTGGACAGATCCCGCTTTTTGTGCGGAAGTCCTGCAAGCGTCCCGGATGCCTGATCGCTCCTCAAGGGTGTATCTGAACTGTCCGCACTGCGGATTGTCCAAATATGCCCTTGTTTTTTCATACAAAAGAGTATATAATGGATCCAAAAGATATACAAATACCTTTTCCGACACTGAACAGGAGGCTTTTCCACATGGATCAGAAGAAGAAACCGCTCTACATCCGCGTCAGCCCCAAAGACAATGTCGCGATCACGGTTGACGAGGTAAAGAAGGGCGTGGAGATTATGGAGGGCGTCGTCACCTCTCAGGATATCCCCCGCGCCCACAAGATTGCCCTTGAGGATATCCCCAAGGACGGCGAGATCATCCGCTACGGCGTTGTGCTCGGCTACGCGATCGATCCCATCGCCAAGGGGGACTGGATCAACGAAAATATGCTCCGGCTGCCCACCCCGCCGGGACTGGATCATCTCACGTTTGCCACCAATATCCGCACCGATCTCCCGGATCCCCCGCCCTATACCTTTGAGGGCTTCAAAAACGAGGGTACATACGCCGGGACACGCAACCTGCTCGGCATTATTACGACGGTGCAGTGCGTCGCCGGGGTGCTCAACGTCGCTGTGGAGCGCATCCGCAGGGAGCTTCTCCCCAAATATCCGAACGTGGACGGCGTTGTGCCCGTCAATCACGCCTATGGCTGCGGCGTAGCGATCAACGCGCCCGAGGCGAAGGTCCCGATCCGTGCAATCGCCAACCTGTGCAAGCATCCGAATTTCGGCGGCGAGCTGATGATCGTCGGACTTGGCTGTGAGAAGCTGACGCCGGATCGCATTACGGACCGCCTTTCTGAGGAAAACGTCCTGATTTTACAGGATTACAAGGGCTTTGAAGAAATGGTCCCGGCCATCATGCGCATGGCGGAGAAGAAGCTGGAACGCCTCAATCGCAGAAAGCGCGAGGTGCTTCCGCTCTCGGATCTCATCATCGGGATGCAGTGCGGCGGCAGCGACGCGTTCTCCGGCATCACCGCGAACCCGGCGGCAGGCTATGCGGCCGACATGCTGGTAAAGGCCGGCGCGACCGTGCTGTTCTCGGAGGTTACGGAGGTGCGCGACGGCATCGAATTTCTGGCACACCGCGCAGTCAACGATCAAGTGGGCTGCGCCCTCGCCCGCGAGATGCGCTGGTATGACAACTACCTCGAGGCCGGAGGCGCGGACCGCAGCGCCAATCCCACCCCCGGAAACAAGAAGGGCGGCCTTTCCAATATTGTGGAAAAGGCGATGGGCTCCATCGCAAAGTCCGGCACCTCCCCCATTGTGGAGGTTCTCTCCCCGGGCGAGCGGCCCACCAGGCACGGCCTGATCTATGCCGCCACCCCGGCCAGCGACATTGTCTGCGGACCGATGCAGCTGGCGTCCGGGATCACGCTCCAGGTCTTTATGACGGGGCGCGGGACCCCCTACGGTCTGGCGGCCGCGCCTGTCGTGAAGGTCTCCTCCTCCACAAATCTCAAGGAGATGTGGCCGGATCTCATCGATATCAACGCCGGAACCATTGCGACCGGAGACGCTACCATTGAGGAGGTTGGCACAGAGCTTTACAAATTCATCCTCGATGTGGCGAGCGGACGCAAGCAGAGCTTTGCGGAAAGGTGGAAGCTTTATAACGATCTGTGCATCTTCAATCCTGCCCCCATCACCTGACCAGAAAAAAATCGAAATTTTTGCCGGCCTTTTCAAAGTCCTTCGGAAAGCCGAATGGTTCCCCTGCCGTCATCCGACAGCAAAACAGCCCTGGAGCGTATTGTCTCCAGGGCTTTATTTTTCAAAATTAACGGCGCAGATCCGCGTTCCAGTCGAAAATGATTCCTGTATTGGGATCGATCTCAAATTCATATTCCATATCGCCGGAAAAATATGAACCCTCATAGCGGGGACGTCCATCCCCGCCCTCCTGCCGGATATGGATCTCACCGTCCGGATCGGATGCTTTTCCGCGCACAAGCGATTCCGCTTCCTCTATGGAAACAGGGCTTTCTGTCTGGCGGTAAACCCATTCCTCATCCACCTCATAGTCCGCCCCGACAATCCTGCCGCCATCTACGGCAACTTCAAAATCGTAATCCCCATAATCTGTCTCAAACTCGATATCGAAAATATCAATACCGTTATCGCCGTCGCGCTCTACTTTGACATTGTAGGCATCCTCCTCAGATACGCCGGCGTTGCTGAGGGCGATCGCCAGGGCGCCGTCACGATCCACCTAATCGGCAGAGGATGCGGGGGCGGTCTGGGGATCCCTGTCCTGCGCTTCCGATCCTCCGAAAGACTCCTCCGGCATATTGGAAGCAGCAGCGCTTTCTTGAGAAACAGAAGACGAAGAAGGCTGTCCGTCAGGTGACGGCACGTCCGTACCGGCCGGCTGGCTTACAAAAGGGTCGGAATTCGCACCACATGCTGTCAAGGCAAACACACAGACCGCTGAAAGAAGAATCGCTGTTTTCTTGATAGACATTTTATCCAATCCTTTCCCCTAATGTCAAGACCTGCGGTCGGCAGAACGCGCTCGCTCCCTCTGGTCGCCCGGCTGGGTGCGCGATTAGGCTAAAACGCCCGCGTTGCGGCCTTTCTGCGGATATTATACCACACCTGCGGTCAGCGCAGGCTAAGCCTGCACCCAGATCGCGCACCTGCGGTGGGCAAGGCTCAGCCTTGGGAATTACTCTGCAAAATTCCCGGTATAAAGCTGATAGTATTTTCCTTTCCTGGCGATCAGATCGTCGTGCGTGCCGCGCTCGATGATACGGCCCTGATCCATGACCATGATGCAGTCGGAATTGCGCACCGTGGAAAGACGGTGGGCGATAACAAACGTGGTACGGCCCGTCATCAGAGCGTCCATACCGTCCTGCACGAGCTTTTCCGTGCGGGTATCGATGGAGGACGTCGCCTCGTCGAGGATCAGCACAGGCGGATCCGCAACGGCGGCACGGGCGATGGCGAGCAGCTGGCGCTGGCCCTGACTGAGATTCGCGCCGTCACCGGTGAGCATCGTCTGGTAGCCGTCGGGCAGGCGGCGGATAAAGCCGTCAGCATTGGCGAGCTTCGCGGCGGCCATACATTCCTCGTCGGAAGCGTCGAGGTTGCCGTAGCGGATGTTCTCCATCACGGTACCGGTGAACAGGTGGGTGTCCTGAAGCACGATCCCGAGAGAGCGGCGCAGATCCGGTTTTTTAATCTTGTTGATATTGATGCCGTCGTACCGGATCTTTCCATCGGCAATATCGTAGAAGCGGTTGATCAGGTTGGTGATTGTCGTCTTGCCCGCGCCGGTCGCGCCGACAAAGGCGATCTTCTGGCCGGGCTTTGCCCACAGGCTGATGTTGTGAAGCACAATCTTCTTTTCGTCGTAGCCGAAATCGACATCATCAAAGACCACGCTGCCCTCAAGCTTCGTGTAGGTGACGGTATTGTCCGCCTTATGGGGATGCTTCCACGCCCATACGTTGGTGCGGTCCTTTACCTCGGAGAAGGAACCGTCGGCGTTCTCACGGGCATTGACAAGCTCCACATAGCCCTCGTCCGTCTCGGGCGTCTGATCCATCAGCGCGAACACACGCTGCGCGCCGGCCGCGGCATTGACAACGAAGTTCACCTGCTGGCTGATCTGTGTGATGGGCTGGGTAAAGCTCTTGTTCAGGCCGAGAAACGCTACCACCGTACCGATTGTCACACCGGCCAGACCGTTGATTGCCAGCGCAGCGCCCACAATAGCCACCAGCGCATAGCTGAGCCATCCGATATTGGCATTGACCGGCATGAGCAGGTTGGCATAGCGGTTCGCCATATTGGCGCTGTCGCGCAGGCTGTCGTTCACACGGCGAAAATCCTCCTTGGCGGCCTCCTCGTGGCAGAATACCTTGACGACCTTCTGACCGTCGAGCATCTCCTCAATAAATCCGTCCACCGCGCCGAGATCCTGCTGCTGGCGGATAAAATATTTTGCGGAGAGCTTTGAGAAATTCTTCGTTACAAGCAGCATCGCCACAGCTGTGAGGATAGAGATAAGCGTAAGCACCGGATCCATTATCAGCATGGTGACGAATGTGGCAACCATGCTCACCACGGAGTTGATCGTCTGCGGGATGCTCTGGCTGATCATCTGGCGCAGCGTATCGATATCGTTCGTATAAACGGACATAATATCGCCGTGGGCGTGCGTGTCGAAATACTTGATAGGCAGCGCCTCCATGCGGCCGAACAGCGTGTCGCGCAGGCGGCGCATCGTGCCCTGGCTCACCGTTACCATGATGCGGTTGTAGGTAAAGGCCGTCACCACACCGGCAGCCATAATGCAGCCCAGGCGGAACAGATCTTTGGCCAGACCGCTGAAATCGTTGGAGCCGCTCTGGAGCATGGGAACGATATAATCATCCACCAGAGTCTGCGGGAAGGTTGCCCCCACAACGGTGGCGACGGCTGTCGCCAGGATGCAGAGGATCACAATAGCAAACGGGATTTTATAATAATGGAGCATAAACCGGAGAACCCGGCCAAGCACCGCGATAGAATCGGCTTTTCTGGATACTTTATTCATAAACTGGCAGTTTCCTCCTTTCACGCGGGCTGATCGAAGTCGCCGCCGCCCTTGACCTGCGATTCGTAGATTTCCTGATAGATCGGATTCGATTTCAGCAGGTTTTCGTGCGTATCAAACGCGTTGATACGGCCGTTGTCCAGCACCAGGATGCGGTCTGCCGTTTCTACGCTGGAAATACGCTGGGCAATGATAATCTTCGTGGTACCGGGGATCTCGCGTGCAAAGGCGGCACGGATCTTCGAGTCGGTAGCGGTATCCACGGCGCTGGTGGAGTCGTCGAGGATCAGGATCTTCGGCTTTTTCAGCAGGGCGCGCGCAATGCACAGGCGCTGCTTCTGTCCGCCGGAGACGTTGGAGCCGCCGCGCTCAATGTGTGTGTGGTAGCCGTCCGGCATCCTGTCGATAAATTCATCAGCGCAGGCAGCCTTGCAGGCTTCGATGCACTCCTCGTCGGTGGCGTCGGGATTGCCCCAGCGCAGGTTATCGAGGATCGTTCCGGAGAACAGGGTATTCTTCTGCAGCACAACGGATACCTGGTTGCGCAGAACCTCCATATCGTACTTGCGCACATCGATGCCGCCCACGCAGACAGAGCCTTCATCCACATCGTACAGGCGGCAGATCAGATTGACCAGGCTGCTCTTGCCCGAACCGGTCCCGCCGATGACGCCGATCGTCTCGCCGGACTTGATATGCAGATCGATATCGGACAGCGCGTTCTTGCCGCTGCCGTGCTTATAGGAGAAGTTGACACGGTTGAAATCGATGCGGCCGTCCGGGACCTCCATGATGGGATTTTCCGGATCGTGCAGATCGGGCGTCTCGCTGAGCACCTCGCTGATACGGCGCACGCTCGCCAGCGACATACTGATCATGACCACCACCATCGAGAGCATCATCAGGCTCATCAGAAGCGACATGATGTAGCTGAACATACTGGTGAGATCGCCCGTCGTCATATCCCCCGCCACGATGAACTGCGCGCCGAACCACGAAAGCGAAATGATGCAGAAATAAATCGCGATCATCATCGCCGGGTTGTTAAACGCCAGCAGGCCCTCCGCCTTGACTGAGAGACGGTACAGGTTGTCGGAAGCCCTGGAAAACTTCTTATTTTCGTAGTCCTCGCGCACAAACGCCTTTACCACACGGATTGCAGAAATATTTTCCTGTACGCTCGCGTTCAGATCGTCATACTTGGAAAACAGGCGTCTGAAAATCTTGAGCGTCACAACCATGATAACGCCGATCACGATCACCAGGAACACCATAGCGATCAGGAACATACCGCTCAGGTGCGGGCTGATGAGCATACACATCACAAAGCTGAACACGAGCATGAGCGGGGAACGGACCGCCACGCGGATGATCATCATAAACGCGTTCTGGATGTTGGTGACATCGGTAGTCATGCGGGTGACAAGGCCCGGCACGCTGAACTTGTCGATGTTGGAAAATGAAAAAGTCTGGATATTGCTGTAGATAGCTTCTCTGAGGTTGGCGGAAAGGCCGGATGCCGCGCTCGCAGCGAACCGTCCGGCAGTTGCGCCGAACACCAGGCCGAGAAAGGCCATCACAATAAGGAGAATCCCGTACCGGAATACGGCGGGAAGATTGGCGGCCTCCAGCCCCTGATCGATGATCCGGGCTGTGATAGCCGGAAGGAGGATCTCCATGAGAACCTCCAGCGCGGACATCGCAATACAAAGGAAGGTGTCGCGCTTATACTGTTTCAGCTGCTGTAATACTTTCCTCAAAAACTGATTCCTCCTAATCCTGGTTTTCAGGGGACAGGTTCCGCAGCATCCTTTTCTGCATCCTGCTGAGGGTATCCAGCTCTGTGCCGGAAAAACCGCCGTAAAGGCGGTGGTGTACCTCAGAAACGGACTGCTCCAGGAATTCGCGGAGCTCCTCCCCCTTGCCCGTAGCAAAAAGGATTTTGCGCCGGTCGTCGCCCGCATACGGCACAATCCGCACGTAGCCCATATCCCGCAGCCGCTTTACGGTGGCGGAAAGCGTGGATTTGGAATAACGCAGCTCGCGCTGGATCTCCGTCAGCGAGGTGCCTTTTCCGGACTGGTGCAGGATGTACAGAAGGAGATACGCCTGCACGCCCGTAAGCCCCGAGCGGGCAACCGACTGGTTGGCCAGCGCTTCAAACTGGATGACGATATGCCGGACATCACGCACCAGCACATCAAAATCGGTATCCTGCATGAAGTCCCTCCCTGCTTTGTCTTTTTGGTTCAGATCCGAATTGTTCGGCCTGTATGTTCTTTACTATACCATACAAACGCTTGCAAGAGAAATTCAAATCTGCTATAATCTATAAAAGATTTTTATAGTTTTTTAATATCAGACAGAATTCATCCTGGCGTTGGAGGTGTTTTCGTTGAATACGACACAGTTGGAATGTTTTATGACTGTTGCCAATTTTTTGAATTTTTCCCGGGCGGCAGAGGTGCTGCGCATCACGCAGCCGGCCGTCAGCCATCAAATCAATACGCTGGAGGACGAGCTAGGCGTCAAGCTCTTTCACAGGAACAGCAAAAGTGTCCGGCTGACGCGCGAGGGGTATCTGTTCGTCAAATATGCGGACGATATTCTGGATATCGCGCAGTCGTCAAAAACCCGGCTGAAGGAGTCCCAGCAGTCGCAGCCGATGCGGCTCGGCGTGGGCTGCCGCAATTTTATGGAACTGCGTATGCTGCACAAGGCGCTGGCGCTCCTTGCCGTGGAGGAGGAAAAACTCCTGCCCGTGCTCCGGCTGATCCCGTTCGACTCGCTGGAAAATCTGCTGGAGGACGGGGATATCCAGCTGCTGCTCACATATCAGGAGACCGCCCCCAAAAAGGCGCTCTACCGCGAGCTGCTCCGGCGTCCCGTATGCTGCGTCTGTCACGAAAGCCATCCGCTGGCAGGATACCAGACCCTCACGACCCAGCAGCTGCATCAGGCCGGACGGGTAGCCGCCTGCCGGCCGCCGATCTGTCCGCCGTCCATATTCTCGGCACAGCATCAGGCGCTCGGGAGCCGGCGCCACGATCAGGTGCTGTTCTGCGATAACTTTGAGATCCTTTACACGCTGATTGAATCCGGGATCGCCTTTGCCGTCTCCGCCGATCTGCCGCAGGCAAGGCCGCCCCGCCTGCGCTACATCCCGCTGCCGGAATTTGAGCCGCTCTCCTTCGGCGTGGCCTATCTTCCCAAAAGTCTCGGGCCGATCCACCGCCGCTTCCTCTCGCTGCTGGAGGGAAGCCTCCTCCCTCCGGAACATTCGGAGCCCGTCTGAATTTTTCCCCGTTTGGTACTCAGCTTTGCATTTTTTGTCTTTTCTTTGGCGCTTTCCCGCGCTTTCTTGACTCCCCTCTCCGGCCGGGCCTATAATAACGGTATCAATACCCTTTGCCCACGAAGGGTACCAGATGGAGGGATGCTTTTTGAAGCAACAGAATGTACTGCTGATTACGTGCGATCAGCTCCGGCTCGACTGGCTGGGCTGCGGCGGGAACCCCATCGTCATGACGCCGCAGATCGATCAGCTGGCGCGGGAGGGCGTGAACTTCCGCCGGGCCATGAGCGAATGCCCCGTCTGTGTCCCGGCGCGGCGGATCCTGATGACGGGACGCGATCCCTACGGCATCCACATGACGAATTACCGCGAGGATCAGCCGTTCCCCGAGGGGCCCAAGCTTGCGGAGGTGATGACGCGCGCCGGGTATCAGACCTTTGCCAGCGGCAAGCTGCACACCTGCCCGCAGCGGTACCGGATCGGCTTCGAGGACGTGTGGCTCAACGAGGAGGGCCGCCGGAAGCCCGATATGGCCTGTGATGATTACGAGGCGTTCCTCAACGCCGGCGGATACGGCCATCTGGCCTACACGCACGGCATGGGGAACAACGAGTACGGCGTGCGCATGTCGCCGCTTCCGGAGCCGATGACCACCACGCACTGGACCATGCAGCGCGCTGTGGAGTTTCTGGATCGGCGCGATCCGACGCGCCCATTCTTCCTCTATGTTTCGTTCGACAAGCCCCATCCGCCCATCACCCCGCCCGCCGAATATTACGAGCTGTACCGTGACGCGCAGTTCCCACCGCCTGCCCACGGCAGCTGGGAGCAGGAGAAAATGCCCTGCCAGCTCCGTGCCAAGGCGCTCAATCAAAATTACGATCAGTGGAAGGATCATCCGCTGCTGATCCAGCAGACCTTCCGGGGAATGGCCGCCATGATCACGCATATCGACAGCATGATCGGCGTCCTGCTGGGCGATCTGCGCGAACGCGGCCTGCTGGATCAGACGCTCATCCTGTTTACCAGCGATCACGGCGACGATCTGTTCGATCACGATTCCATGGCGAAAAAGGACTTCCTGCGCGGATCGTCCAATATCCCGTTCCTGGTGCGGCCGCCGCGCGGCTCCGATCTGATCCCGGACGCGCTGATCGGGACTGCCGACGACAGTCTCCCCGTCGGCCTGATGGACGTGATGCCGACTATCCTCGACGCCTGCGGGCTCGGCGCGAACATCCCTATGGACGGGCAGAGCGTATTTGCCTCCTTGCAGGGGAAAGAGGCGTTCCGCCCGTACAGCTTCGGCATCTGCGATCATTATCTGGCGGTCACGGACGGGAGGTTCAAATACCACTGGTTCGCCGACGACGCCGTGGAGCTGCTGTTCGACGCACAGGAGGATCCGCAGGAGAACTGCGACCTGAGCAATCTGGCGCAGTACCGCGGCAAAAAGCAGGAGCTCCGCGATCAGCTTGCCGCCTGGCTGGAACGGAACAACGAGCCGCTGCTGGAAGCCTTTGCTGCCGGACGGCCCCTGCTTTCCGATCCGGAGTCCGCTCTCACCCGTGCGGCCCGCGGGAATGTATGGAACAACCGCGGCAGGCACTGAACCGGCTTTCGGGACAAGAGCTGTTCCAAATATGTCCAATGAAAAAGGGACTGGGGATACCATTTATCGTATCCTCAGTCCCCTAATTTTATCCAACGGCCATCCGGAGATTCCCCGGACAGGTTTGAAAAAACTGTTTCAGCCGCTTATCTTATTTGATCATGCTGGCAACTTCGTCCGCGAAGTTGTCGTTTCTCTTCTCGAGGCCCTCGCCCTTCTCAAAGCGGGCAAAGTCAACGATCGCGATCTTGCCGCCGAGATCTGCGCCGACCTTGTCAGCGTACTTCTGGACGGAGTAATCGGAATCCTTGACGAACTCCTGATCTACCAGGCAGTTCTCCTTGTAGAACTTGCCGATGCGGCCCATCACGATCTTCTCCGCGATATTCGCCGGCTTGCCGCTGTTGACAACCTGCTCGGTGAGGATCTTCTTCTCGTGCTCCAGCACATCAGCCGGAACGGTATCCTTGTTCAGATAGCCCGGGTTCGCAGCAGCAACCTGCATGGCGATATCCTTGGCAAAGGTCTTGAACTCGTCCTTCGCAGCAACCTCCGCTGTGGTATCGAACTTCACAAGCACGCCGATCTTGCCGCCTGCATGGATGTAGGAGCCGACAACGCCCTCCATGCGCTGGAAACGGCGGATCTTGATGTTCTCGCCGATGGTGAGGATCTTCTCCTTGAGGATCGCGTCGACGGTCTCGTTGGAGCCGGAAGCGGTGCAGGCCAGCAGGGCCTCCACATCAGCCGGATTCTGCTCCATCACGGTCTTGGCGCAGGTATCGACAAACTCCTGGAAGCTGGCATTCTTCGCCACGAAGTCGGTCTCCGCATTGACCTCGATCACAACGCCCACGGTGTTGTCGGCGTTTGTGCAGGCATAAGCAACACCCTCAGCCGCAATACGGCTGGACTTCTTCTCCGCGGCAGCCAGGCCCTTCTCACGCAGGAAGTCGATCGCCTTGTCCATATCGCCGTCAGAGGCGGTCAGCGCTTTTTTACAATCCATCATTCCGCAGCCGGTCTTTTCACGCAGGGCTGCAACGTCTTTTGCGGTAAAAGCCATTTTCTATTCCTCCGATTCTTTCAAAAGTCAAAAAGTTATTTATCCTTCACCCGAAAAAGTACCCGTCTAAGATATCAGGCGGGTACTTTCCAGAGATTTTAATTCTCCAATGCCAGAGGGATTATTCCTCGGAAGCCTCTTCCTCGGTCTCCTTCTCCTCCGCGGCGGCAGCGCCCATGCGGCCCTCTCTGCCCTCGATGATCGCGTTGGCGACGGTAGCGGAAATCAGCTTCACGGCGCGGATAGCGTCGTCGTTGCCCGGGATCACATAGTCGATCTCGTCCGGATCGCAGTTGGTATCGACAATCGCCACGATCGGAATACCGAGCTTCTTGGCCTCAGCCACAGCGATTCTCTCCTTGCGCGGGTCGACGATGAACAGCGCGCCCGGGAGCTGGCGCATCTCTTTGATACCGCCGAGGAACTTCTCGAGCTTTTCGATCTCGAGCATCAGCTTTGCGACTTCCTTCTTCGGAAGGAGATCGAACGTGCCGTCCTCCTGCATACCCTTGAGCTGGTTGAGACGGTCAATTCTGCGGCGGATGGTGCGGAAGTTGGTCATCATGCCGCCGAGCCAGCGGGCATTGACATAGTAAGCGCCTGCGCGCTCTGCTTCTTCCTTCACGGATTCCTGAGCCTGCTTCTTTGTGCCGACGAACAGGACGGACTCGCCCTCCATGGAAAGATCGCGCACGAAGTTATAGGCTTCTTCCAGCTTGCGGACGGTCTTCTGCAGGTCGATGATGTAGATGCCGTTGCGCTCTGTGAAGATGTACTCCGCCATCTTCGGGTTCCATCTTCTGGTCTGGTGGCCGAAATGAACGCCGGCCTCCAAAAGCTGTTTCATAGATACTACTGCCATTGTTTTTTCCTCCTTGGTTGTTTCCTCCGCCGCATCCTTGCCAGACGGATAATCCGGGGACCGGACACCAATCCGCTGAAATACGGCGTGTGTTTTGTATTTTCCGGAAAAATCCGGAAAGTTTGCGGAAGTATTATAGCATACCGGCGCGCTTTTTGCAAGCTTTTTTTCATTTTTGGCAGGACTTGTCCGGATCCGCGCCGTCTCCCTCCCCAAATCGGAGAGGGACGCCGGATCAGCCGCCTGAAAGGAAACGCAGGAACGCCGGCCTCGTCTCCACACGCCGGCGGACGTTGCAGTCCACCAGGACCGTCTCGTCCCCGATCACCTGGATCTCGTCCCAGCGGATCACCACGTCGTCCTCGCGGCCCATCAGCCCGAACAGGCGCGGCCGTCCGTAAATGATGATGGCGCAGACGTTTGCGTTCTGGATATCCAGCTCGATGTCGCACACATTGCCCAGCCGCACGCCGTCGCGCACATTGATGACCTCCTTGTTCCGCATATCGGCCATTCTGCACGTCATATCGATCAACCCCTTTTCTGATGGATATGCCGCACCCTCAAAAAATATGTGCCTCCCCCAGCGCACCGCCGCGCTGGACCGGCGCCGGGCCGCAGGCCCGGACCCATTTCGCGCACGCTCCCTCCGGTCGCCCGGCTGGGTGCGCGATTAAACTGAGATGCCCGCGTTTACAGCGTTGCATAACAATATTTCTAACCAACCTCCCACCGCGAAAGAGTGTTTGTGGCTATCAGAGTTTCAGCGGAGGTCACGACGCGCACCTGCGGTGAGCAGAACGCGCAGGCGTCGTACCTCCGCTTAGCTTGGCAATTGATTGGGCTGAGACGCCCGCGTTTACAGCATTGCATAAATAATATTCCTAACCAGCCCCCTACCGCGACAGAGTATTTGTGGCTATCAGAGTTTCAGCGACCGGAGGGAGCGTGACGCGGTTTACGTGCAGGCTTAGCCTGCCTGAGCCTGCCTTAGTCTGGCTCAGATATCTTTTTTTACCTTGTCGAGCGCGCCCTTTTCCAGCCGCGATACCTGTGCCTGACTGATCCCAATCTCTGCCGCCACCTCCATCTGCGTTTTCCCCTGGAAAAATCGCATGGAGAGGATCTTTTTCTCGCGGTCGCTCAGATCATTGATCGCCTGCTTGAGCGCGATTTCATCAAGCCAGTTGCTGTCGTCGTTGTTGTCCCCCACTTGATCCATCACATAAATGGTATCCCCGCCGTCCGAAAATACCGGCTCATACAGCGACACCGGTTCGACAATCGCTTCCAGCGCCAGCACAACGTCCTCGCGCTTCATATCCAGCTTTTTTGCGATCTCCTCCACTGTCGGCTCCTTGCCGTTCTTCGCCGTCAGTTCCTCCTTGACCTGCATCGCCTTGTAGGCCGTATCGCGCATGGACCGGCTCACGCGAACGCTGTTGTTGTCGCGCAGATACCGCCGGATCTCGCCGATGATCATCGGCACGCCGTACGTGGAGAACCGCACCCCCTGCGTCACGTCGAAATGGTCGATCGCTTTCATCAGGCCGATGCACCCCACCTGGAACAGATCGTCCAGATTCTCCCCGCGGTTCGTGAACCGCTGGATCACGCTCAGCACCAGCCGCAGATTCCCGTTGATCAGTTCCTCGCGCGCTTTCTTGTCCCCCTCCCGCACGCGTTTGAGAAGCTCCGTTTTTTCCTTTTCAGTAAGCACCTTCAGCTTTGATGTATTGACCCCGCATATTTCTACCTTGTTGTACTGCATTTGTGAAGCCTCCTTTTCTGCCTGACAATCACAGTATTGCCATTTTCCGGGAGGTTCATTCAGGCGGGGGACTCGCAGATCGTCCGCAATTTTTCGCCGGCAGGACAATCCGCCTTGTATAAGCGGTATTCTTCGTGCTATACTTAGGGTGTAAAAAGTGCTCAGCGCGCTGCGCGAATTTTCCGGCATTTCTGACTTGCTCAGATACATCCGGAAGCGATGGAGATCTTTCTATGACAGAAACCGTTGTACATACTATCCCGCCGGTTTACGACAGCCGGTCGCGGATCCTGATCCTCGGCACGATGCCGTCCCCAAAATCGCGCGAGATCGGCTTCTACTACGGCAATCCGCGCAACCGGTTCTGGACTGTGCTGTCCAGACTTCTCGATCAGCCCTGTCCCGATTCCGTTGCCGCAAAACGGCAGTTTCTGCTGGAACACCGCATCGCTCTGTGGGACGTGCTGCAAAGCTGCTCCATCGACGGCGCTTCCGACGGCAGCATCCGGGATCCCGTCCCGAACGATTTTTCCGCCATCTTTTCCGAAGCGGATATTCAGGCTGTCTTTACAACTGGTACAAAAGCATATCAGCTTTACCAAAAGTTATGCTTTCCCAACACGGGGATGGCCGCCCGGCCGCTCCCCTCCACCAGTCCGGCCAACTGCCGTCTCTCCACAGAACAGCTTGTTGACGCCTACCGCCCCATTCTCAGCAGCCTTGCATCACGTCCGGGTTTGATAGCAGGGGAAGAACGATAGAAAGAACAGGATGAGAAAAATATGAAATTATTATTTATGATTGGCAATTCTGCCGTTGGCAAAATGACAGTCGGACAAGAGCTGATGAAGATAACCGGTCTGCGGTTGTTCCACAATCATATGACCATTGAACCGGTCCTTGCAGTCTTTGGACAGTATAACGGCGCGGTGATAAACAAGCTTCGTCAGGTCATATTTGAGGAGTTTGCAAAAACCGATAACTATGGGATGATTTTCACTTATATGTGGGCATTTGATCAGCAGTCAGACTGGGATTATATCGAGCATGTCAAAAAGATTTTTGAACCGTACGGTACGGAATTCTATTACGTAGAGCTGGTTGCGTCCCGCGAAGTGCGCCTGGAAAGAAACGCAACGGAAAACCGTCTTTTGCAAAAAGCGTCAAAAAGGAATGTTGATCTGTCAAATCAGATACTTATCAGCGACGACATGCAGTATCGCCTGGAAAGCATGGATGGAGAAATCCCCTTTGATAATTACATGAAAATAGACAATACAAACCTTGCGCCGGAGATTGCTGCGCAGATGATAAAAAAGCAATTTAATCTTTGATTCACATGAAGGTGGTTTTTTATGATTTTATCGGGAAAAGAAATTCAGAAGCATATCGGCAGGGAAATTATTATCGAGCCGTTCGACGAATCCAGAATCAATCCCAACAGCTACGATCTCACGCTTTCCAACGAGCTTCTTGTGTATGAAAAGGAAATCCTGGACATGAAGAACCCCAATCCAACCCGGCGGATCCTGATACCGGAGAGCGGACTCCTGCTGGAACCAAACAGGCTGTATCTGGGCCGCACCAATGAGTATACCCGTACAGACACGTTCGCTCCCATGCTGGAAGGGCGTTCCTCTATCGGGCGGCTCGGACTGTTTGTTCATGTGACAGCGGGCTTCGGCGACGTCGGTTTTGCCGGGTACTGGACGCTTGAAATTTTCTGCGTCCAGCCTGTGCGGATTTATCCCAACGTCGCGATCTGCCAAATCTATTATCACACCATTGACGGCGATTTCGACCTGTACCACGGCAAATACCAGAACAACGAGGGGATCCAGCCCAGCTTGATGTATGAGCACTTCCAGCCTCCGAAATCGGATCCCATACCGTAAGAGATACGTTTCTGTCGGGCGCTTTTTGTCTCGCCCGGCCAACAAAACAGGCCGTTTCGATTCCTTTTAGGAACCAAAACAGCCCTGCAAAAAGTATAGGAAAAGGGACACGCCCCCACAGCGTGTCCCTCTTTCTATGTGTTGATTTAGACGCACCATTCTGTGCGGTTCATGGCGCCGGCTTATTTCCGTATTAAAAGTTAAATGTATTTTCCACGACGCCCGGCAGCAACCGATAAATGGAGCCGTTGATTTTTTCCTCAAAGAAATCCTTGATTTCCAATGTCTTTTTCCAACGCTCCACGATAACAGGCGGCGTGCCGTAACGGATCGCGACATCGACAAACCGCTTTTCCAAAAGGCAGAACCCGGTCGGCAGGGCCAGAGCATCGCACAGCTGCACAAGCCGGTCATAGTCGTCGTAAACGGCGTTTTTTATAAAACGCTCCATGAACAGATACTCCTCGTCGGATACGTCAAATGTACCGATAGACGTTTTGATGTCCTGTATCATAAAAGCGTGCGAGATACAAATCTGCGCCGCCTTTTCCCAGCCCCGCTCCATGCAGAAGCGGTAGCCGTCTATTAAATGCTTTTCAGAGGTGACTCCCGCGTATCTTCCAATATCGTGCAGTAATCCGAAACAATAAGCTCTGTCAGGGGACAAATCTCCGCACTGTGCGGCGATATTTTTACACGCGAGTGCCACAAACCGGGAATACTCCGTCCAGTTTCCGGGATTCAGCTTTCCGGCCCGTTCTAACTCTGTTTCCGCTATATGACAGGTCAGTTCCACTACTAGGCTCCTTTCTCCAGAAATTCTACACAGCTCCGACGATCAATTCTGTGCGTTCCCGGTTTCATCCAAGGTCTTTTTTCTCCGCCCCGGGACGGAAAAATTTCCGGTAGGCCACGAACGAGATCATGAAGTTGACAAACCATCCGATCGGCACAGCGTACCATATCCAGCCGATCCCAAACTGCGGGGCCATTGTGACAGCCATCACAACACGCAGCGCCAGATTGATCAGGTTCGCCGCTGTAAACGGCAGCATATGGCCGGAGCCGCGCAGCGTGCCGTCCGCCGTCATCTTCCAGCCGATCAGCGCAAAGAACCAGCTGATAAAGCGCAGATAATCCGCGCCCGTCTGCAAGGCAAGCGGCGTGCCGTCGTCGCCCAGGAACAGCGACATCACCGGCGCATAGCACAGCTGAAGCACAACGCACAGGCCCACCGCGAACATCAGCACCAGCAGCATCGAGGCGCGGAAGCCCTGCCGGATCCTGCCGCGCTTCCCTGCCCCGAGGTTCTGCGCCGTATACGTGGAGATGGCGTTCCCGAACGCCGACATCGGCACGACGCAGATGCTTTCCACGCGCGATCCCGCCGAATATCCGGCGAGCATCTCCACGCCAAAGCTGTTCACCACCGACTGCACCAGCATCATCCCGATCGATACCGTGGACTGCTGGAGAATGGACGGCAGCGCGATCGACGTCATCGTGCGCAGCTCGCCCCCGTCGAACAGCGGCTGGCGCTCGCTCTTGTACGACTTCATCTCCCGCAGGAAAATCAGAAACGACAGCACCGCCGAGATCCCCTGCGCAATCAGCGTCGCCCATGCCGCACCCGCGACGCCCATATGCAGCACGCACACCATGAACAAATCCAGCCCCACATTGAACACCGAGGAGAAAATCAGAAGGTACAGCGGGATCCGCGACCGTCCAAGCGCATTGAACATCGCCGAAAGCACATTATACAGGAACAGAAACGGCAGGCCCATAAAGTAAATATCCAGATACTCCGCCGCCGTGTCCAGGATATCGGCCGGCGTGTTGAGCAGGCGCATGATTTCCTCAGAGAAAAACAGCCCTACCCCGCCCAGCAAAATGCTCAGCGCGAGGAAGGACAGCAATGCGGTCGAGACGGACCGCTTCATTTTTCCATAATTCCGCGCGCCGAAATAGCGGCTCGTCACAACGGACGCGCCGACACCGCCGCCGATTGCGATGGAAATAAACACGTTCGTCAGCGAATACGACGCGCCGACCGCCGCCAGCGCGCTTTCGCCGACAAACCTGCCTACTACCACGGAATCCGCCATGTTGTAAAACTGCTGGAACAGGTTGCCGATCATCATGGGCAGCGCAAATGTAAACAGTGCCCGCATCGGCCTTTGATGTATCAAGTACTCCTTATCCAAAACCCCTCATATCCTTTCACGTCCCCGACGGTCCTGTTCCCATGACGACGCGGTCAAGGCCGTTAAAATCTCTCAAAACCCGGACATCCGCAAGCCCGGCATCCTCCCACAGTGCCCGCACCCCGGCGCCCTGATCCTCGCCCACCTCAACGGCAGCAACGCCGCCCGGCGCAAGGTATGGCAGCCACAGCTGCGCGATCGCCCGGTAAAACACCATGCCGTCGCTGCCGCCGTCGAGCGCCGTGTCCGGCTCGCAGCGGACCTCCTCCTGCAATCCCGGAAGCTCCTCTGTGCGGATATACGGCGGGTTCGACACAAGCAGATCCACCCGTTCCGCCCCGAGCTTTTCCGCGGCAGTCCGCGGGGAGGCCGGATCGAGCACATCGAGCCGCTCCGCCTGCACGTTCCATTTTTTCGTCCGGCGGATATTTTCGCGCAGATAATACATCGCCTGGGGATACAGCTCAGCGCAGAGCACGCGCGCATCCGGAACAAGCGCAGAGACACCGATTCCGACCGCGCCGCTGCCTGCGCACAGATCCAGCGCCAGCGGCGCGCGCGCCGGATCCTCCCATCCCCCGCGCGACTTCCGGAGCGCCTCAGCCGCCGCATAGACGAGCAGCTCCGTCTCCTCGCGCGGGATGAGCACACCCTCGCCCACCGCAAGCGAAAAATCCATAAACTCCCATTCGCCCAGCAGGTATTGGAGCGGTTCGCGCGCGGCACGGCGGCGGATCAGCGACTGGAACCGATCCAGACCGGGGCCGCAGTCCTCGCCGCCGCGCAGAATGAGCGCCTGCCGATCCAGCCCGAATACGTGCTGGAACAGCCGGATCGCGTCGAACGAAGCCGTGTCGATCCCCGCCTTTTCCAGCTGCTGGCGTCCACGGCGGTATACCTCCTGAAACGTCATTTCACAATGTCCTCCCCGTTCTCCGGAATGACGGCCTTCATCGCCTCGATCGCCACCTCGATCATGCTGTCGTCCGGCTCCTTGGTGGTGATGTGCTGCATCCACATCCCGGGCGCGGAGATGATCCGCGTGGCCAGATTGTCATACCGTCCGCAGATGCGGATCAGTTCATAGCCGATCCCCACCACGACGGGCAGGCACAGCAGCTTGGCGGCTGTGCGCAGGAACGGGTTCGTAAACGGGATGAAAAATCCCACAATAATACCGATCAGGAGCATCAGGATCATGAAGCTTGTCCCGCAGCGCGGATGGAACCGCCGGTAGCCGCGGACGTTTTCCACCGTCAGCTCCTGCTCATTTTCGTAGCAGAAAATTGTCTTGTGCTCCGCGCCGTGGTACTGGAACACGCGGCGGATATCCGGCAGGCAGGCGCACAGCACGATATAGCCCACAAAGATGGCGATGCGCATGATTCCCTCCACCACGGCGCGCCATGGCTCGAGGTTCGGAAAGATATAGCCCTCCGCAAGATTGAAAATCCAGGTGGGCAGGAAGAAGAACAGGCCGATCGCCAGCGCCACGCCGAGCACCGTCGCGATCCCCATGATGACATTCATCAGCTTATCGCCGAAGGTGCGCTCCATCCACAAGTCGAACTTGGACGGCTCGCCCTCCTCCTCGTCCAGCCCGGCCTTCTCCGCCGAATAATTGAGCGCCTTGAAGCCAACCGACAGCGAATCGATCAGCCCTGCGATGCCGCGCAGGATCGGCAATCCGAAAATGGGATATTTCTCCTTGAGGAACTTTGTGTCCTGCACCTCGGTGGAGATGGTCCCGTCCGGCATACGGACCGAAATCGCCGTCTTTTTCGGCCCGCGCATCATAATCCCTTCAATGAGGGCCTGGCCCCCAATCGACGTAATTTTCTTCGTTTTTTCTCTGGCCATCCGCTATTTCCTTTCTTCCTGCGCGGCGCTGTCCCCAGTGCTGCCGGAGACCTTTGCCGCCTCTATGTGATCGATCGTGGGGATAGTGATGGTAACTGCCGTCCCGATCCCCTCGTGGCTCTCAATATCCAGGCTCCCGGAATGGAGCGCCATGATTTCATCTGCCAGCGCCAGACCGATGCCGGAGCCGCGTATCGTCTGGTTAGCCTTGTAGAACTTCTTCTTGATATTCGGCATATGCTCCGCCGGGATGCCGCAGCCATTGTCGCTGATAACGACGCGGATATAGCCGTCCGCCTCGCCTGCGGAAACGCTGATGGTCCCGCCGGTATCCGTATATTTGAGCGCGTTGTCGATGATATTCACAAACACCTGGCGCAGGCGGTTGATATCGCCGAGGACGGGCGAGAGCATCGCCGGCTCGTCGTAGAGCAGCGTCTTTCCCTCTGAGACGGCGCGGTCGGTGAACATATACACCGCCTCGCCCAGCTCCGCGAGGATATCGATCTTATCCATCATCAGCGTCATGCGGCCGCTCTGCATCCGGGAGAAGTCGAGCAGCTCCTCGACGATCCCCGAAAGGCGCTCCGATTCCCGGATGATGACGCCCATCCCCTTGTTGAACGTCTCCGGGTCAGACGCGCCCATCTCCTGCATCGTCTCGGCCCAGCCCTTGATGGCGGTCAGCGGCGTGCGCAGCTCATGCGAGACGGAGGAAATAAAATCGTTCTTCATCCTGTCGGCCGCGCCGAGCTCCACCGCCATATCGTTGATGGTGCGGCAAAGCTGGCCGATCTCGTCCTCGCTGGAATTTTCAATGCGCGCGTTGAAATCGCCCTGCGCTATCTGCCGGGCCGTCGCGCCGATCTGCTGGATAGGAACCACGATCGACTTAATGAAATACGATCCGGACACGATTACAAACATGATGATCAGGAAGCCCGCCAGCAGCAGCGCCCCGATAATGGACGCAATCTGCCGGTCGGCCTCCTCCAGCGAAACGACATACCGGATCGCGCCGAGATAATTTCCCTTATCGCTGCGGATCACCCGCGTCACAGCCATGACCTTCTCACCGCTGAGCAGGCTGCCGATCCATTCACCCTGATCATCGTCGCTGGAAAGCGCCTGCTGATAATCGGGCATGGGCTGGTTCTCGTCCGGCGGAAAGCCTGTGGAGGTGACAATCACCTTACCGGAAAAATTGATCACCATCGTCTCCATCATTTCCTTGCTGGAGGAATTCTCCGCATAGGCGCGCGCCGTGACGCCGAACTCCTGCGGCGTCATCTCCATATAGCTCGGGAAAAGGGTATTCAGCTCGCCCGCGCGTCCGTATACCGTGGAGCGGATCATATTATACACATATCCCTGCACCACAAACGAGAGTGTGATAATCAGCGTAATGAGGACAATCAGGATAATGCCGAGGCTGTTAAAAATCCAGCGGCGGGCGATCCCGTCCCTGCGAATCACGTTCACGATACGGCCGGGCAGGCGGTCCCGGAACCACGTTACGCTTCCCATTTATATCCAAGGCCCCATACAGTCACAATATGTTTCGGATTGGACGGCTCATCCTCCACCTTCATGCGCAGGCGGCGGATATTGACATCCACAATCTTTTCCTCACCGACGTACGACTCCCCCCACACATGCTTGAGGATCTTCGTGCGGTCGAGGGCCGCGCCCGGGTTGGAGAAGAAATATTCCATGATCTGGAATTCCACCTGCGTCAGCTCGATCGGCTTACCGCGCTTCATCAGGGCGCGGCTGCGCAGGTTGAGCGAAAATTCGCCGGAGCGGATCTCCTCCTTAAAATTATTATCCATGCGCATCTCCGCAATCGCGACACGGCGGTAGATCGCGTCCACGCGCGCCACCAGCTCGCTGGGACTGAACGGTTTTGTCACGTAATCGTCGGCGCCCATCATCAGGCCCGTCACCTTATCCATCTCCTGCGTGCGCGCCGTCAGCATGATGATACCGATCGATCCGCTCTTTTTACGCAGCTCGCGGCACACCGCGAGGCCGTCGTATGCGCCGGGCATCATGATATCCAGCACGGCCACGTCGAAGTTTCCGTTTTCCCGTTCGTAAATCTCCAGCGCTTCTTCGCCGTTGGAGGCTTCAAAGCACTCGTATCCGGCGCGTTTGAGATTGATCACCACAAATTCACGGATGGTCTGTTCGTCCTCCGCCACAAGAATCCGTTTCAACAGAATCCCTCTTTTCGTAACAAATTAAAGTCTTTGCTTCCCGTACATAAAAACATAAAGGTTTTGCTCAAGCTTTTTCAAAAGCTTGCGGATTCCAAAGGCGGAGCCTTTGGCCGCGCTCCGCAGAGCGCGGAACACCTTAGCCGCCAAAAAGCTCAGGAGGGGAGCTGGAACAATCCGGTGGATTGTTCCAGCGTGGGGAACCCTAGCGAGGGGTTCCCCGGCTGCGAGGCTGCAACAATCGGAGCGTGTACGAGAAAGCCTGTATCTGGAGCCGCGCCGCCGGGGGGATCGCAAAGGCGTTCCGGCAAATCATCCACCGGATGATTCGCCTCCACTGTTTGCTCACCTTTCTGGGGGCCGCTTTGCGGCCCTTTTGGCTTGTGGGGGCTCCTCGCCCCCACACCCCGTCGCAAGCTTTTGAAAAAGCTTGAGCAAAACTTTTATGTTTTGCTCTGTCCCGGCTTGGTGGTTAGCCTTCCTGTGGATACAGCAGATCAAACCCGTTTGCAACATCCTCCAAACTCAATGCCAATGAATTTTCCGGCACAGGCACCGACGCCGCATATACCATGCCGCCCGATCTCTCAAGCTCCGTAAATCCTTCCGTTCCCTTCCCCTGAACCCAGCTTTCCTCGCTGAACACCTGGATCCGCAGCAGTGCCGCACCCATCGCGCCGTTGCCTACCGCGTCCGATGGAATCCATTCGTAAAAGGTCAGGCTGGAATTCTGGCTGTCCGCCTGCGTCGTGACCTGCTCGCGCCACATATCCGGGATCACAAAGGAGTAGCCGTCCCGTGAATTTACCACCATGCTCACCACGCGTTCCAGCATATTTTCGCGGTTGTCGTAGCGGTGCCAGTTGGTGATGTAGCACGTCTCGTCGGGCGCAGGGGCCGTATAGCCCGGCAGCGGGTTGACGATCGGGATCTCGATCAGGCCGTCGCCGTTGACGTCCCGGGAGGTCACGGAGGTAAACCGCCGCATATAGTTCGCCGAAAGCGTATTCGGATCGTAAAACGGCGTTTGCAGGATCTTGTTCTCGTCGTCCCAGTAGAGCAGCTCCGTCACATAGGAGGCGCTGGTGCCGGAGCTTTTCATGCCATCGAGCACCACACCGAGATCGTATTCGTTGATAAGCCCCGCGCTCACGCCGATATAGTAGGAGACGGTGGCGTCAAGGCTCGCTGTGCCCATCGTCTCCGGGACACCGCCGCGGATCCGGATCAGCCGGGCCGACGCCTGCTGCTCCGCTGAGGTGATGGACGCGGTGAAGATCTCATCGCCGCCGTCGCCGTCAAAATCCATCACAACCATTTCGCTGTACGGCAGGTTCAGGGAAATCTCCGACACACTGCCGTTTTGCAGGGAATACACACAGATATCGCTGGCACTGTTGACAACGTTGCCCCAGCCTATGATCGCCTCGTCGCGGCCGTCGCTGTTGACATCCCCGAAACAAACCTGATCCACCTGTGTGGCCTGGCTGGTATAGGAACCGAGCTCGACCCATTCGCCCTGCTGTTTTCCGATAAACATCACCGTGATTCCCGTCTCGGAAAGCCCCTGGTACAGCACAAGGGCCTCCTCCACGCCATCCCCGGTGAGATCGTTCATGATGATGGACGATCTGTGCTCTCCGCGGTAGGGATATTGCAGCTTATAGCTGCCCGCCTTGGCGTCGAGCACCTCGTGGATCTCCTGCTTCTCCCCCGTGGGGCGCGGCGGGCGCATCAGGCTCTGCAAGTCCATTCCCATCCCGCTGGTGCAGCCCGTCAGCAGCACGCACAGCAGAAAGACGAGCGCCGCTGTTTTCAGCTTCACAGCCTCACTTCCTTTTTCCGATTGCTGTTTTTCCGATTTTATCCACCCCAATACATTCCATGCCGCCCGGCAGCGCCGGGCAGGCCGTTTCATTTCCAAAAATACCGCCGAAGCCGGGCATCCTGACGGCTCCGGAGCAATTCTTATTATAGCATTGCCAGGGGAAAAAATATAGTATCAATTATGTAACCGGGAAAACTGCTAGAAAATTCCCCGAACACAGCAGCAGTTTTTCCCGCCCTGTTTTGCCTCATACAGCACACCGTCCATCTCCTGATAGGCTCTCTCATAGGAGAGCCCCGCCTTTGCGATCCAGACTGCGCCCACACTGCAGCAGATCCCCAAATCCCGGCCCTCCCAGGAAATCCCGGAAAATTCCCGCAGGAATTGCGTGCCTCTGGATTCCACAAAGGCAATATCGTCCGCATTTGACAGAAGAACGGCAAATTCATCGCCGCCGATCCGTCCGGCACACTGGGCGTCCGGGAACGCTTTCTGAATCCGCCGTGCCGTTTGTTCCAGCACATAGTCGCCGCAGGGATGACCATAATGATCGTTGATGTGCTTGAAATCATCCAGATCAATCATGAAAAGCGCGGCCGGCTCCGAAGGGGAAATCCCCGCCATAGCACATTCGGCACATTCCTGAAACGCCTTTTTATTAAGCAGGCCCGTCAGGGGATCCCTCTGCAGAAGCTGCTGGAGATGCGCGTTGATCCGGTTGATCTCCCTGCGCTGGGACAGCTCTATAACAGCATGACGGCACCGCGTGATGGAAATCGCTGTGGCTACAATCGCCGTTATGGTAATATTGATTATGACTCCGGGTTCCAGATAGGGAGCGCACAGCAGCATGAATATAATATATCCCATTGTGAAGAAAATGGTACTGAAGCTGCCGGGCATCTGAATGAACATGGCAAGCCCCACCAGAGCGGTAACAAAAATATAGGTTTCCGATTCCGGATCCCGGACAAAATCGTAAGCGTTCAGAAAAATATGCCATAGAAAAAAGAAAGCTGCCGTACCGATCTGGATTCCCCACTGCACCCTGGCAGGGAAATCACGCATCCGGTATTGCAGCAGCATAGACAGACCTGTCCCAAACAGAAGGACGCAGTACATGGAAAAATAGATGCGGTTATTCAGCGTTCCCAACCCGGATTTGCTGAAGAAAAGGACACGCGAAATATTAAAAAGCTCCATGCCAAAAATCATGATACTGATGACCCACAGCGAGAGCCGATTCTTCTGCATGGAATCCTGCCAGAAATCCGGACGGATCTCCGCAGGGATCGCAAAGAAATCATACAGCTTTTTTCTCATACTTCTCCCCCATATCTGTATTTTTTTACAGTCTATCATAATGCGCTTCTCTCTGTCAATCCCACACGCATGGT
>DVHF01000117.1 GCA_018712265.1 Candidatus Gallacutalibacter pullicola | reverse complement strand
TTTTTTATAAAATAAATATTTATAGTATTGATTATTATTGCCTGACAGCATAAAAACCCCGGCCGTCGGTATGCGGCTGCGCATCCAGAGGGGCCGGGGAATCAGGGGTTTTTTATGATGGAAAATAATCTGGATTTTTCAGAGGAAATGTCCAAACATTCCCGATTTGGTGAAAAACTTAGAATTCTTCGCGAGATCTATGATGTTTCCCAACAGGAGATTGCGGATCTTCTCGGTATAGAGCGATCTACCTATACCTATTATGAACTGGGAAAGACAGAACCCTCTTTAGGGACGCTTCGAAAAATAGCGTATCTGTTCCATGTATCGGCTGATTTTCTGCTGGACATTCCCGGTACAGCCAATCAGGAGCTGCAACGGCGTGTGGAGCACATTTTTGTTGTTTATCCGGAGGGCAGAAAGAAACCCTAAAAGTGGCCGGCAATCCATTCCTTTACCTGCTCATACAATTCCACAGTCTTGAATTTGATTTCGTAGCCGCCCTCTACCAAATCCATCTGGGAGGCACTGAGTACATCTTCCAGTTCCGTGCCGTCGCCGGCTGCGGGAACGCACAGTGACGGGAACATTACACACCACCAGTTGTGTCCCTCCGCTTTCCCGATTTTCACGCGGAGCGCGTCGTACCGGCCCGCGGGAAGCGTAATTTCTCCGTATTGCCGTGTGGGGAAATACGTATTTTCCAGCCCGATTTCTACCGGATATGAATATCCACGCTTTTGGATCTCATCATGCGCCGCCGCTTCCAGACGTTCGATATGCTCCGTTACAGCGTCCTCAGCTTCCTCTTTGGTATGTACACCGAAGAAAATCCCCTCGCTTTCCGCAAGGATCCGATCGCGCACCGCGAGCTTCAATTCCTGATCCTCGGAGGTATCAGAATTTGCCAGTACGTGCAGTCTCAGAATGTGATTGGGGATATCCTCGCTTGCCCCTGCCAGTCCGGTGAATGACAGGAGTACCGTCACCAGAAACGCCAGTACAAATGCTTTCTCCATTGTTTTCATAAAAAAACCCGCCTTTCTTTCCTGTCTGTGGAAAGTATGGGCGGGCTTTTTGCTATTTATTCAGCATGACGCAAAACTATTTTGGCGAGATGGCGTCCCGGAATTCTCTTGGCGTGACGAATTTGCATCGCTTGAAGGCTGTGCGGAACGTATGCACATTCGTATAGCCTACCGCCAGTGCGATCTCGTTGATTGACTGATCCGTATTCTGGAGAAGCAGGCAGGATTTCTCGATGCGCAGATTTTCAATATAGCTGCTGATATTTTCATTTTTCTGTTCCTTGAACAGCTGGGAAAGGTACTTCGGCGAAATGGAACAGTGCTGAGCAATCACAGCGACGCACAGCTGCGGATCCGCATAGTTTTCCTGAATGTAGTCCGTGATTTTTTCCAGAAGCTCGTCGTTTTTCCCTTTTTTGCAGGTCTTGTTTTCCTCGCTGTACCGCACGCAGAGATCCCGTATCCAGGAGAAATATTCCCCAAAATTCCCGTTATCGAGAAACACAGAGTCAAACCGGCGGCTCAGCTCCATCAGTTCTTCCTCGCCTGCGGAATTGGCGGTGAGAATATGCGCGGCCATCCGGTACAATTCATAGGAAAGGCATTTCAGTGCTTTGGGCGAGCTTTCCGGGCCGGAGACGCTGTCCTGAATATTGGCAAGGATCCGTTCCACCTCGTAGGTATTCCCCACCATGATCTGGTTCAGGAGACTCTGCTCCGCATACAGACCGGGCTGGATCTGGAGAATAGGGGCGCTGCGGTAAACCTCCTGATACCATACAACCTCATGTCCGGGACTGCTCAGGTTATTCTGCACATACCGCGCTTCCCTGTACGCCTGAGATACGTCGTACAGACTGCGAACCGGCGAACCGCCTGAGACAAACAGCGGCAGGGGGCAGCCGATCTCCGAAAACACATCCGAAACCTGCTTCCGCACGACATCAGGCTCGGAATCCGTCCCAATAATGCACACGAGGCTGGAAACATCATAGTTGAGCATTTGCAGACAATCCGGGAACTGCTCCGAAAGGCGTCTGCGGATCAGCCGTTTGCTGTCGGACAGCTTTTCCAGATCCGGCGGCTGATTCCCGCCCAGATTGCACAGCAGAACCAGATACCGGCTGTAATTCACAAGGAATTCCAGCTCCTCCTGTTCCTGTATCACGTCCGACTCGTAAAGAAAATCGCCGCTGATCAGCCTGCGCAGGAAAGCTTCCTCCATCACGATCCGCTGCTTTTCCAGATGCAGATGAAGCTGTTCGTTCTGATGCAGCGTCTTACTTGCCGCGCGCTGAATATACGTAAAAACGTCCTTGATTTTTCCGGATTCCCCCAGATCAACCGACGAAAACGCGTCCACCACGGAGCGAATCATGCTTACGCTGCGGCGGGTATATCCAAAAGCAAACAGGATTAAGAACAGCACAATCGCAATTCCCTCGCCGATGAGGATCCATGTGATTGACCGCGTGGATTCCAGGGCAATCTCGCTTGGCTGGAGCAGCACCGCATACAGGCCGTCGCCGCCTACAGCCTGTTTATAAACATAGAATTCATGCCCGTTGATCGTCTGATACGAAATTGCGCTTTCAGGGATTTCCGAAAATCTGGAAAAGATCTGTTCCACGGACGGGGATTCCGCGTCGGAGGACAGCGCCTGAGAAAGCAAAAACGGTTCGCCGTCTTTCTGGTAAACCAGTGAAATACTGCCGCCGTTCGGTACAGAATCCCACAGGAGTTCATCAACATAATTCGTATCCAATGTAAAAATAATTACCCCGTTTGACCTCTGATGGGGATCGTTCGGAACCGACTGCACAAATACAGGCACATTATATGTAACCTTATTACGCGTGATCCGAACATCTGGAATAAACGACGTTTCATAATATTGATAACGGAAATGATCGATAAATTCCGTCAGGGTCATGTCATCATACGAAAAAAAGGAATCATAAAAATAATTCAGCGTGTTGCCGGAAATAAACGGCGTAATCACCTGATCCTCGCTGAAAAGGAAAATATACCCCGAATTGAGCAGCGGGTTTGTGATGGCTTTAAGCGTGATTTGAAGCTGGAACTGCGAAGAAATCAGGGAGCTTTCCAACCGCTGGGAATAGTGGGTTGAATGAATATTCTGCGCCTGCATGGACCACAGATTCATCTCATTTTCGATATCGGTCAGCAGATTTTCCAGGTTTTGGGACAGGTTGTTGACAAGCGCGGCCTGACCTCTCTCCGAATTCTTTTCAATCTCCGAAACGCTTCTTCCAAACAGTGACAGACAGGCGAGCGACGGCAGAAGAAAGGCCAGAAAAAACGGAATCAAAATAGAAAAGACAAATCTTCTCAAAATGGATTGACGCATAAATTCACCATCCTTTCTGTTCCGCAGCAGGCTAAGCCTGCACGTAATCCGCGCCACGCGTCGTGACCTCCGCGGGAATTCCGATAACTTCAAATACTCTGTCGCGGTGGGAGACCGGTCAGGGATATCCATGCCCGCACACCTGCGGTGGGCAGATCGCGCCCGCTCCCTCCGGTCGCCCGGCTGGGTGCACGATTGGGCTATAATGCCCGCGTTACAGCTTTACTGCTTAATTATATCACACCTGCGGTGGGCAGATCGCGCCCGCTCCCTCCGGTCGCCCGGCTGGGTGCACGATTGGGCTATAATGCCCGCGTTACAGCTTTGCTGCTTAATTATATCATAAATTTTAAAAAATAAAAAGCAGTTGTATCCTTAACATATACATACAAAGAAACTGAAAACCGCGAAAGCTGGCCCGCCCGGAGAAACCAGCGCATACGGGCGCGGAAAAAGGCGGGACAAGCTATCGGAGGATCCCCCTGCTTACACAGGGGGATCCTCCGATAGCAACAAGGGGTCCGGGCTGGGGCCCGGCGCGGTCCAGCTGCGGAAGCTGGCCGTCCTCCGCAGAGGACGGAAGGCTTATAGGCGGGAGGCTTCCACTTCGGAGAGGGCGGGGATGCTGGAGGCGGCTCCGGCACGGCTGACGGCAAGCGCACTCGCCTTGCTGGCAAGCTCCAGCGATTCCTCAAGGGAGAGACCGCGCGCAAGACCAGACAGAAAATAGCCGCAGAAGGTGTCCCCGGCGGCTGTCGTATCCACCACAGGAACCTTGTACGCACCGTGGCGGCAGAATTGCCCGTTTGTCCCGCAAAACACACCGTCCGCACCAATGGTCAGCACAATGGCCGTGTCGGGATACCGGCGGCACAGTTCTCTGAGAATTTCTTCCGGATCCCCGCCGGGACGATCCGAAAGCGCGCCGCCCTCAATCTCATTGACCAGCAGGTAATCCACCAGCTCAAACGGATACCGGAAAAGCTCCTGGGAGATGGGCGACGGATTGAAGGCTATCCGCAGCCCGCGCCGCTTTGCCTCCCGGATCGCGTATTCCCCCTGGGACGTCTCGTTTTGCAGGAGAAGCAGATCCACGGGGCCAAACGACCGCAGCGCCGCGTCCACCATCTCCTGCGTGATCTGCCGGTTCGTCCCTCCAAAAATAATAATACAATTTTCTCCCTCCGGCGTGACCTGGATGATCGCATGGCCGCTGGGGCCGCTGAGCGTCTGTACAAACTGCGTGTCCGCCCCGGCTTCCTCAAGGATCCGGAGAAGCTCCCCGCCGTCTGAACCAACTGCGCCCAGATGACAGACCTCCGCTCCGGCGCGCGCCAGAGCTACCGACTGGTTCAGTCCCTTTCCGCCCGGGGAGGTCCCGTATCCAATGGCCGGAATCGTTTCTCCCGCCTGAACAAAATGTTCCACCCGATATGTCCTGTCAAGGTTCAGCGAACCCAGATTCAATATCTTCATTTCGCGCCCTCCTGCCGGACTACAGCTCCGCCGAGATCGTGCCGAACAAATCCGAGAAAATTTCATCCCGGTTCACACAATAAATATACTGATACGGAAGCCCCTGACGCCGGATGCTGTAATATCCGTCATACGCGGGAAGCGGGCGGTACTCCAAGCGGCCCCGCATCATCTTCTCTCCCTTGAGCCACGCCACCACCGACACGTCCCACAGGATCCGGCTCCAGTTCGGAAGCCCTTTCTTTTCGCCCTCGGAAACCGTGATCCTGTACAGATAATCACACAACGCGTTTTTGCCTGCAATCGACCGTTCCAGTTCCCCCTGCGTCGTGACAAGATGCGAGACAACGCCCATGCACGGAAGCTGGACGAGCGGAATCTCACTGTTAAACACCATGCGGGCGGCGGCGATGTCCTGCTTCATATTAAATTCCCTGGTATCCGGCCAGTCGAGGGCGTTGCCGCCCAGCCAGACCAGCACGCATCTGCGCGCGATATCCGGCGCCTTGATCAGCGCGGACGCCACGTTCGTCAGCGCGCCGAGAGCAAGAATATACAGCGGCCTGCCGCCGGTTGCCTGATTTGCCAGATCAATGATCCGATCGCACGCTTCCGACGGGACGGGCGAAGTCTCGTCCGGCAGATAGGATCGGCTGCCGCGGCACGCCAGCGGCGCATATTCGCTTTTCTCGGCCAGATCAAGAATTTTCAGAATTTCCTGATAGCTCCGCTCCATGCCGTCGGCGGGACCGGAGGATTTCTCATTGAAAAACGGCGCGGCTGTCAGCGCCCTGATCCTGTAATTTTCCTTAGAAAGCAGGAGATAGGAAAGCGCGTACTGATCGTCAATTTCATTATAAGTATCCGTATCCAGAATCACATCCACCGGTCCCCCGGCAGGAGGGTTCAGCCGATCAAAATAAGCCTGCATGAAAAGCACCATCCTTTCAATCCGCAGGAGCCGTTACCCCTGTTCCAGCATCTGTTCCACTTCCTCAAGAGATGGCAGGGCACAGATGGCTCCCTTTTTCGTCGTGGTGAGCCCGCCCACCGTATTGGCGAATTTCAAAATACTGCGAAGCTCCCCGGCAGAGCAGTCCGCCAGCCCTTTCCCGGTACGGCAGAGCGCATACAGGAACCCTCCGTTAAAGGAATCCCCCGCGGCCGTCGTGTCCACCGCCTTGACGGGACAGGCGTCAAGCTCCAGCTCCTCCCCGTTGATCAGTGCGAAGCATCCCTTTGCGCCAAGCGTCACCAGAATCGCCGAAAGCCCGTATTTTTCCTTCATCGCACGCGCCGCACGCTTGTAATCAGGATCCCCGGTTAAAAATTCGATTTCTTCCTCGGAAATTTTTACGATATCAGCCAGCGGGATCGCTTCCAGATTGACGCGCTTCACCTCGTCCGGGCTTTCCCAGAGGTTCATGCGCAGGTTCGGATCAAAATAGACCGTGCATCCCCGGTCCCGCGCCGCGCGCATCAGGTCGAAGCTCGTCCTGCGGGACTCGCCCTCCGCCATCATCACGGAGCTGCAAAAGAAATACGGGCAGCCGTCCAGCAGGGAGAGATCCACTTCCTCGGTGCGGAGCATCGTGTCCGCGCCGTTTTTGCGGTAGAAGCTGAACGAACGATCCCCGGAGGCGTCGAGATGAACGAACGCGAGCGTCGTCTTGAATTCATCGGAAAGCAGCAGGCCGGAGGTATCTACACCGCACTGCCCGATGAATTCCCGCAGGGCGCGGCCAAAATTGTCATTGCCCACTTTGCCGATAAACGCGGCTTTTCCGCCAAGCTTCGCTACCGCACACGCGAAATTTGCCGGTCCTCCGCCGGGATTCCTTTCAAAAACAGGGTTCCCGTTTTCTGAGACGCCCACCGGCGTAAAATCAATCAAAAGCTCTCCTAAAGATACAACATCGAATGCCAATCCAAATTCTCCTTTCTGTCTTGTGCTTCCATCAAAATCCGCTCAGCCTGGGGAGCGCAGGGGACACCATAAAATGACAAAGGGAACATCCCCCTATGATTGGAGGATGTCCCCAAGCGTCACAAAAAGGCCGGTCCCCCCTGCACGTATGCGCTGCCGAATCAACTCCAGCGTTGGAAACAAAACGCTCCTAACGCTATTTTACTCCCTGGAAAAGAAATTTTCCAGCTTTTTATGGACAGGCATTTCGTCCGCAGCAGAAACGGTGATCTTATCCGTGCAGACAGGCAGGGCAATCTCCTGCGTCCCGGCCGGCAGACCATCGAAAATCGCGTAGAGATCGCGGCCCTTGCGCGTGTACCAGACGTGCGCGCCATTTCCCAGATCGTCCTCCTGACGATCCAGCCACGCCGACGTCCCGTAGATCGCCTCGCCGTGATCCTTCAGCCAGGCCCCCAGCGCCCGCAGGCGGCTCTCCTGAATCTCCGGGATCGTCCCGTCGGCACGCGGCCCGATGTTCAGCAGGAGGTTCCCGTTTTTGCTCACGCAGTCAGCCAGCAGGCAGATCAGCGCCCGCGGCGAAAGCACCGTCTCCGGCCCCTCGTTCTGGTTGTAGCCGAACGAAAGGCCCAGGCCGCGGCACATCTCCCATTTCTCCGTCAGGGATTTTGTCCCGGTGAGGTACTCCGCCGTGCGGAAATCACACCACACGCCGCTCCAGCGATCATTGACCACGCCGTCCGGGACACTGTTGTAATAGTGCGCGAACAGCCACGGCAAATCCCTGCGGCCCTTTTCCGGCCATCCGATGTCGTTCCACAGGACACTGGGATGATAGAGATCCACCAGCTCTGTCGCCTGCTTGAGGGAGTAATCGGCAAATCCATAGCTGATATCATAAAAAGAATTGCTATCGTGCTCCATGCGCGGGTAGGGATAGGTCGTCCAGTCGTAAAGGCCGGAAAAATAGGTCCCCATTTTCAGGCCGGCCGCACGGACCTCCTTCGCCAGATCGCCCACCAGATCGCGCTTGGGACCAAGCTTGACAGAATTATAATCCGTATATCGCGAGGGATACAGGCAGAACCCGTCGTGATGCTTTGTGGTCAGCACGACATATTTTGCGCCCGCCTCCCGGAACAGCTCTGCCCACGCTTTTGGATCCCAATTTTCGCAGGTGAAGCTTTCCGCGAATTTTTCGTAGGGGAAATCCTCGCCGTATGTCTTGTCGTGATAGAGGCGCGCCGGGGAATCGGGAATCCGGATCGTGTTGAGATACCATTCCGCGTAGGGATTGTGGCGGAACCACTCCTCCGCGGACGGCTCGCCGCCGAGCTCCCATGTGACCTCCGCCCAGGCCGGGACCGAATACAGGCCCCAATGAATGAAAATACCGAGCTTGCAGTCGTTGTACCACTGCGGGCATTTGTGCTGGGAGACGCTCTCCAAATTTTCCAGATATTGTCTCAATGTAATTTCCTCCTTCCGGATGCTGCCGGATTTTCAGATACACCCTAATTATAAAATGTCCATAGGGGAATTTCTATAAAAATTCCGAAATTTTATCGCGGACTGGCTGACCTGGCTGCTCACCGGTTCGGAAAAACGTAGTGTGTCGATGGCGGGGTAC
>DVHF01000116.1 GCA_018712265.1 Candidatus Gallacutalibacter pullicola | reverse complement strand
ATATAGGAAGCAATCGCGGGAGACAAAATGTAGACAGCAAAGGGAATATTCATGGCAAACTGCTGTAACGAGCTAACCAAACCATAAACCCTGTATCCGAATTGTCCGAGGACAATTAACATCCCAGACATGCTGTAGGCGATCAAAAAGGTCAACACGGTAAACTGTGATACGATTTTTTTATCTGACATGATGCCACCTCGATTCAGATCTGTCGCTCAGTTTCTGAAAAAAGTATAGCAGAAAGCCGCGGATAAATCTATATCGTTTCAGTAGATGGAAGTATTGCTATTGCACCGGGCAGAAAGCCTGTATCCTGCTTGACAAAATTCGCGCACCGTGCCATAATAAAAGCAAAATTGAATCGAAATAGAATTCTAGGGGAACTCCTCGGAGCTGAGAGTGATGAAGAATCTGACCCTTTGTACCTGATCTTGGTTAGTACCAGCGTAGGGAAGCAATTCTAAAGATACGGATTCCACGGCTGATCCGCCATGGGAATCTGTGAGGATGCTTTTCTGCGGGAAAGTATCCTTTTTGTTTGGAATTTTCCGATCCGGGAAGACGCCCGTATCCTGACGGGACGGGGAGGACAAAGAGGCGGAATATACGCCGAGAGCCTAGAAAATCCCGTTTCGGTTCCGGGAGCGGACGAAACAACGTTTCCGAAAAATGAAAGGAAAGCAAGGTGTATTCCTTTATGCAGACAAAATATGAGGAGCTGGAACAGCTGCGCAGCAAATACCCGGATTTTTCGCCGTTTGTGCTGCTCAAGCTGAGCATGATCCGGTACGGTGCGCGGCTGACAGACGCGGCGCTCGACAGGGTGCAGGATCCATATTATTCCTTCGGCGCCGTGGAGCCCTTTGGCATAGACTTTGTCGGACGGACGGAGAAACGCGCGATGCCGGGGCCCATCCTGCTCCGCGATTCCTCAAACGTGTACATCAATTACGGCGAGAATTACAGCGATCCCTATGATGTGGACTGGGATGAGGATGCCGGCGTGTTTTTTCTCAAGGAGGGCGATCGGATCATCGAGACGGTGGATTTCGTCCCGCGCCCGGCGTTTTTTGGGAAAAAGACGAGCCGCGGCACCCCGATGGAGGCCCTTGCGGATGTGCGGGCGCAACTGCTGATTTTGACGGCGTTCCAGCGATGCCGCTTCTGGGAGAAGGGGGATCAGTGCGCGTTCTGCGCGTTTTTCACCAGCGGCCACACGATGGGAGAGGTTGACTGCCAGGACATTTATGAGATGATCCATGAAGCGATCAAGGAGCCGGGCCGCTTTTCTGAGATCCACGTTTCCGGCGGTACGGATTTCACCGGCGAACCGCCGTTTGAACTGGAAGCGGAACGGTACATCCGGGTGCTTCAGGCGATCGGGCGCAATTTCAAGGGCCGTTTTTCCAGCCAGCTGATGTGCCCGGCCTATCCGAAGCATCTCCTCAAGCGCATCTATGAACAGACGGGGATCACATCGTACTGCCCGAATATCGAGGTGGCGGACGAAGCATTGTTCCGGAAGCTCTGTCCCGGCAAGGAAAAGTGGGTCGGCTACCGGGAATGGATCCGCCGCACAGTGGATGCCGTCGAGATTTTCGGAAAAGGCAATGTGTACACGCAGGTCGTGACAGGCGCGGAGCTGGCGGAGCCCGACGGGTTCCGGTCGATGGATGAGGCGCTGGAATCGAACCTCAAGCTGTGCGAATTCTTTGCCAAAAACGGCGTGAATTTCATGAGTATGGTGTGGCGTCCCCACAAGGCTGCAAGGCTGGGATTCCAGCCGATGCCCCCGCTGGAATATTACGTGCGGGTCACAAAGGGGCTGTATGAAATCCGTAAGGAATACGGGCTCGTTTCCGTGAACGACGATTACAAGCACTGCGGCAATCATCCCGATGCCGATTTGGAAAGGATGGATTGAAATGTTGAGACTTCCAGGAAATACGCCGCTGCCGGAGGCTGTCTCCGCGCTCCTTTCCAAGCCTGACTGCCGCAAGGCGATCTGCCTGCCGCAGGCGGACGGCAAATTATTTGTGATGGACTGCGCTTTCCTGACCTCGCAGAACGGCGTGACGCTTCTGGCGGGTCTGGAACAGGAACGTACCGAAGCGGGAAGCGGCTTCATCCGCGGCCTGTGGTTCGACCAGCCGGCGGAGATCTGGCTCCAGAGCGGGGAAGAAACCCTCAAACTTGCCGCTCATGTGTACCGGTGTCATATCGCAGGGCCATCGTTCCAGTTTGTGCTGCATCAGGCGCGCGCCCGGGATCCGGAGGGAGATCTTGCCGCTGTCTGGGAGCTGATTGTGGACAGCTGCGCCCAAACGGAGGAGCCCATGCCTGTGCCGCAGGAGCAGCACGTCAGAGGATGCCCGGAGATTCATTTTGACAATCCCGCCATTCTCCGCTGACGATACTCCCGAAGCCCCGGCAGGGGAGTGCGCACCGGTGATTGGAACGCTGAAAATAAAACGGCCGGGCCGCGGACAATATTCCAGCCCGGTGAAATACAAGAATGGTATCCAGACCTCGTCTGGTGGGAAAAAGGAGGAAACAGTTTCCCGTTATGATCATCCATCCCTATTTTAAGATTGACGAAAAGATTCAAAAGGCCGCGGAGCTTGCTTCGGAAAAGCTTAGCGGTGTGTTTGCCAAAATCGACGAAACCACAAATTTTAACCAGCAGAAAATGCTGGCGGCGTTCAGCAATGCCGGCGTGAGCGAAAGCCATTTTGTCGCGTCTACGGGCTACGGCTACGGGGATCGCGGCAGGGACGCGCTGGATCGTGTGTTTGCCTGCGCGCTTGGTGCGGAGGACGCGCTCGTCCGGTACAATTTTGTCAGCGGGACGCACGCGCTGACGGTTGCGCTGTTCGGCGTACTGCGTCCGGGCGACATGATGCTCAGCGTGACCGGCCTGCCCTACGATACCCTGCGCGGTGTGATCGGCCTCACCGGGGACGGCAACGGTTCTCTCCGGGAGTTCGGCATCCAGTATGACCAGCTGGATTTAAAGGAGGACGGCACGCCGGATTACGAAGCGATGGAACAGCGGATTTCCCCGGCAGTTAAGATGGTGTATATCCAGCGGTCGCGCGGATACAGTCTGCGTCCGTCGCTCTTTGTGGAGGATATCGCTAAAATTGCGGAGATCGCGAAACGGAAAGCGCCGGACTGCATCGTGATGGTTGATAACTGCTACGGCGAATTTGTGCAGACAATCGAGCCGACCCAGTGCGGGGCAGATCTGATGGCAGGCTCGCTGATCAAGAATCCCGGCGGCGGCATTGCGCCGACAGGCGGCTACATCGCAGGACGGAAAGATTTGGTGGAAAGCTGCTCGTACCGCCTGACCACCCCGGGAACGGGCAAAGAGGTAGGCTGTACGCTGGGAAATAACCGGGAGCTGTTCATGGGGGCGTTCCATGCGCCGCACGTGACGGGCGAGGCGCTGAAAACGGCGGCCTTTACGGCGGCGCTGTTCCAGAGCTTCGGTTATGACGTTACGCCCAAATGGGATGAACCGCGCGCGGATATCATCCAGGCTGTGATGCTCCGCCGGGAAGAATCGCTCATAGCGTTCTGTCAGGGAGTGCAGAAAGGCGCGCCTGTCGATTCCTTTGTCGTGCCGGAACCGTGGGATATGCCCGGATACGACTGCCAGGTAATTATGGCGGCCGGAGCCTTTACCCTTGGCGCGAGTATTGAACTGTCCGCAGACGCCCCTCTGCGCGAGCCGTATGCAGCATGGATGCAGGGCGGACTGAATTTCCACAGCGGCCGTCTTGGCGCAATGCTTGCGGCGCAGTCCATGTTGGAGCGCGGACTTTTGGGATGATTGCATCCATGCAATTTCTCTTAGGTTTTCATTTATGGGGGGCTGCTATCCCGGACTGCATATATATTTGAATAAGGAATCGGGAAATTTTTATTTATTTCTTTCCCATCATATTTTGAGGCGTATTGCGTCCGTTTACGGATGGGATGCGCCCTTTATTTTGTCAGGCAATCAAAATAAGAGATCCGGAGAATACGCTCTGAAAAATTTTGGCATGGTGCCGCGGAGAGCCGATCCGGGAGAATAGGGTACGTCTGCAAAGACCTTAATACTGTTATATTCACCTGAAAAGCAGAATCCGCTGTGCCAGTCACCCTTGCAATACGAAAAGTATGCGGCGGATTCGCGCCTTGCATCCACCGCCTTTCAGCGAATTTTCCAGCACTTTTGAATTTTCAGATACACCCTGATACAGAGAGTAATGATGTCCGCTGCTGCCCAATCCATCACTCTATCCGGCATTTCGCAGGCGTACCGCGGAAAACGCGGTGTAGGCAGGATGACGCCGCTATCTTTCCGGACTGCCGTGATTTTCCTGTACGGGACACTACTATATATGGGGCGGAGGGGTTCTTATTTTTAAATTTCTCTTACGGGATCCGTTGCTTTTTTTCATAAAATATGATAGACTGTACACGTTGTCTTTTCGAGACGCCCTTTTCTTCCTGACAGGCGGGGCGCAGCGGAAACCATGTGCCAGCCGGCGGAAAGGAAAAGGGGAAATGAAGGGGAATCGTCTGCCAAATAAATTTTTCAAAGAGAATCCGCTTTTAGATAACTCTGCGGCCATGCTGATGTATTGGTCTGTGGATGGGGAGTTCTGGTCGATTCTGTGCAGGGAGCTTTTCGATACTCTGGAGGATCCGGAACGCAAGAAAAAAATAGAAGAAACGCATGACCGCATCGCCCGGACGGAGGATCCGGCGGAGCTGGTAGAGATTATGCGTAAGGGCTACGATAATTTCAATCAGCAGCAGCTTTGTGAAAAGGTACTGGAAAAGCAGGAGGAAACGATGCCTCTGGTTCTGAAAAGATTCCGCACCTGTTCGCTTGACCTTTTTATTGAGGCGGCCGCCGTTGTTTTAGCCAGAGGGGATCGCAAATATGCCATACAGCTGAGGGAGATGTATCAGGATATTCGCTGTCCTTACGCAAGGGCGTGCGCGTGTCTGATCTTCGGAATACAGGGGATGGATGGGGAAATTCCTTTCCTGGTAGAAGAATACGAGCGCTTTTGCGAGGAAGGCTTTGAGCAGTCGATAAGTGAAGATGACGAGGAAGATACAAGCCGCGATTACGAGGAATTTCCGTTGCTGGCGCTGTATATTCTGCACGGAAAATGGTAACCGGGCCGACAGCGCTTTGAGAAAAGGACCGGCGGATTCTTTGCCGCCGGAGCATATACGGGTATGGCGGAATTGGCAGACGCGCAGGATTTAGGTTCCTGTGCCGCGAGGCGTGTGGGTTCGACTCCCATTACCCGTACCAGGCTGAGCCTGGACGCAATTCGCGTTTCGGGCTCAGTTTTTATTTTGTCTTTTCGCTCGCGTTTGCAGCGGGCATCTTTTTTGTCAGCGTTTCGCATAATAATTATGTAACATGAAGAATTGCAGTTTTATATGATAGGTTGATCAGGATTGTTTTTGCCGTTTATTTCTGTGTTTTCTTAATCTGTGTCAATGATCCGCTCAAAAGTGAAAAAAGATGTGTTGATAGCTATTGAATTTCTTCTGGAAATGTGCTATACTACTCTAAGTGCTCCAAAATATTTCCGCCCGTAGCGAAGCTGGATATCGCAGCAGATTCCGATTCTGAAGGCCGGGGGTTCGAATCCCTCCGGGCGGGCCATCTCTGTGTGACAAAATAGATGTCCACCCAATTTATGCCGATTCCAGGCGGGTTTCAGGGCTTTTTGAGAGGATTTCCCGGTAAGCGTTTTACCGTAGATGTCCAAGCCCGAAAACCGGAAGTTGGCACCCAAAACGGAACTATCAAGCTGAAAAATCAGCGTGACGGTTCCGTTTTTTCATATTCAGCATATTTTTTCCATCGCTGGACTCGTAGAAGATTCCAGCGGTTTTATATATAGATTGACGAACCACATAAAATGTGGAGATTCCCTCTTTATATAGTGGATAAACCAAATCTAATATAAAGGCATAGAGAAGCCCCTGCACTCCATTGGCTAGAGTTTGGAGTACAGGGGATTCTTTCGTTATTGGGATCTTTCCGTTATTTATCTTCTTCCAGATGATCCATCAGGATCTGAAAAACCTTCCGGTTCGTTTCCAGATCCTCAGTGATGAGGGCAAGCAGGAGGTCACACGTCATTCCCTGCAGGAACATACTGAGACAAGGGGCGATCATAAACCGCTGTTTCAAATGAAGATTGAATTTTTCCATAACGTCCTCTCCGGTCTCGGCGGCAATGCGCTGATAAAGCGTCTGGAAGCCCGGCACATCAAGTTCCCCGCCGATCCTGTTTTTCCACTTATCCATAAAATTACAGACAAAAACAGAAAGCTTCCTGTCGAGACAAAGAGCTTGAAGCAGCTCCGTGCGGGTCGAGGACTCCTGAAAAGAGGAAATCCAGCCGTTTTCATCATATACTTCCCGCACAACGGGATCTGTCGGTCTTTGACCAACCGCTTTCCGGCAGAGATCACGAAACTCGGTGGCGTCGCTGAATCCCTCCTCGCAGGCCTCATAGTCGGATAGAGGCATAACCGCTTCCAGAAATGCAGAAAGGTACGCGTCGAGCAGATATCCCTTCCGCCCAAGCTTTTTCCGAATCGACGCTGCTTCCCGCAAAAGCGGAATAAGGGAGTAATCCGTGCTGCTGTACTCCTGCTCGCCCAGCAGTTTTCTTTCGTTTTCAAAGATCATAAAATCATCCCCTGAGAAAAATTCAGAGCAGCACGCTCCGTGTGTCGTAGTTAAACTCTGAATGGGAAAATTGTCAACACTTTTTCAAAATATGTTGAAAACGGGAAACAAAGGGAAAGCCTTTTTCCCTCCCCCTTTTCCCGAATCCGATACCTTACC
>DVHF01000115.1 GCA_018712265.1 Candidatus Gallacutalibacter pullicola | reverse complement strand
GACAGCTATGGACGCGGGCGGCGAGGATAAAATAAAACTGAGCCTGGAACGCGAATTGCGTCCAGACTCAGTCTGAAATCTGTTTGCCCGAATGACCTGACAGCTATGGACGCGGGCGGTGAGGACAAAATAAAAACTGAACCTGGAACGCGAATTGCGTCCAGACTCAGTCTGAAATCTGTTTGCCCGAATGACCTGACAGCTATAGACGCGGGCGGCGAGGATAAAATAAAACTGAGCCTGGAACGCGAATTGCGTCCAGACTCAGTCTGGTGGCGCGCCGGAAGGGACTCGAACCCCCGACCTTTTGATTCGTAGTCAAACACTCTATCCAGCTGAGCTACCGGCGCATGACTAGGTTTTTTAACAGCCTTTTCAAAACTGCTTGATTATTATAGCATGGTTCCGCAGAAAATGCAAGTTATTTTTGAAATTTTTTCTTTTCCTGATTTTTCTGTAAAATGCAGGCGGCCGCCCCGATCCGGCAGTCAGGACTCGGGGCCGCGTTTTGACGCCTTGGCCTCCCGCAGACGGCGGAAGAAATTTTTCAGGACAGCGGCACATTCCTCCTGCATAACGCCGCGGACTACCTCCGGTTTATGATTATACGGCAGGGAAAACAGATCGATCACAGAGCCGCAGGATCCCGCTTTTGGATCGGACGCGCCGAAATAGATCCGCGGGATCCGCGCGTTGATGATTGCGCCTGCGCACATCGGGCACGGCTCGAGCGTGACGTACAGCTCGCACTGCCACAGCCGCCAGCCGCCCAGATACCGGCACGCCCCGTCTATCGCCTCGAGTTCGGCGTGGCAGAGCGCATTTTTCCCGGTTTCGCGGCGGTTCCGGCCCCGGGAGATGATTTCCCCCTGATAGACCACTACGGCGCCCACAGGGACTTCGCCCTCCTGTGCGGCTTCCTCCGCGAGCAAGAGGGCTTCTTTCATAAAGCGGTTTTCTTCCATGACGTCATCCCATTTCGATCAGCGCCGCGACGGATTCCGCCAGGCTCAGGATGATAAACAAAATCATCCCCGGCGAGATGAAGAACGCACCCAGCCGGCGGGAAAGCGGGATCTGAGCTTCCGGCACATTCGGCACTGTGTGCTTCCTATAAGTTATCAGCAGGCAGAGACCGGCGGCCAGTCCCAGAGCGATCACAATGAGCGGCACATAAGCGGCGACGGTAAAATAAAGCTGTTCACTGCCGTATTTGCCGCAGAATTCCTGAAATACGGCGAACCCGTTGTTGAGGAAATGGACCGCCACTGCCGCCCAGAGGGAGCCGGTACGCACGACGATGTAGCCGAGCACAAGTCCGCACAGGAACGCGAACGGCATCTGGATAAAATTGCCGTGGAACAGGCCGAACAGAAGCGCGGATCCGAAAATCGCGACGCCGTTTCCGAAGCGGCGGAGTCTGCCCAGAACGATCCCGCGGAATACAAATTCCTCAAAGAACGGGGCGAGCACCGCGATCAGCACGGCGTAGATGATATTTGCGCCCAGAGTTTCCGTTTCCGGGTAAGAGGGCATCTCGCCGCTGAAGCCCAGCGCCTGAAGGAATGCGACAATTACGTTTGTGGGGATATTGGCGGCCATGCACGCGCCGAAGCCGAACAGGATGCAGAAAATGAAATCGAGCGGCTGGATCCGGCCAAAGGTAAGCTGTTCGGAGAGCGGTTCCCGGACGGCCGCGCCGAAAATCAGGAACGGCACAAACAGAGACAGGATATACAGTACGCCGGTCATCCAGTAGTACAGCTCCGGAGACATTCCGCTGAAGGCGGCGTATTGATCCTGATATGTCACGCCGATGACAGAAACCACGATCGACAGTATAGCGGAAAACACAAAAGTAGCGAGAAAGAAGCTGCACAGCACCCAGCCGAGGACATTGGAGCGTTTGCGCAGATAGCGGACAGGCTCACGATAGGGATCCGGCGGGTATACCGCATAACCAGAATAGGGCGGCGGATAGCCGCCAGGGATATAATTCATAGTTCTATGACCTCCTTCGCCCAGCCCAGACACCCACACAGCAAAAAAATTCGGTTTCACCGAGGCGGGGATTTTTTGCTCTGCCCGAGCGGGGCGGATATTTTTGAAGTTTTCGGCTTCACCGAGCCGGGGGTTTTGTGTCCTGCCCGGACAGGGCGGAGTTTTTGAAGCTTACAGCTTCACCAAACCAAAGGCTTTGTGCCTTGTCCAGGCAGAGAAAGTATTTTGAAGCCTAACGCTTCATCGTTTTTGATCTATTGGACCTTGCAGGTCCCGGCGTCGAGGGCGGCTCAGGCCGCGGCGCAGAATATGAAACTTGCCGTTTCGGGCTTTTGATCTATCGAACCTTGCAGGTCCCGGCGTTGGGGGCGGCTCAGGCCGCGCGCACGCGCGCCGTCCCCCTTTGTCGCTTCGCGACATTTCCCCCGCCCCGCGGGGGAATCTTCCCCAAACCCCTGCCGGCCCTTCCTTTTCTTGTTGGAAGAAAAGGAAGCAAAAGACCATTCAAGGGGGCTCCTGCCCCCTTAAAAATCCCCCGCTGGGGAGCGCTCTGGCCGCGTCCCCCTAAGCCCCCACGGCCGGATTCCTTGGTGGTAACAGCAATCGTATTGAGAGCCAAGAGGTGCGCTCCGTTACAGAAAACGCCTGCGCCTTTATAAAGCGTTTTCCAGAATCCGGCAACTGCCCGGCAGGCTGATTCGCTTATTTCGGGCGCGAGATGTCCGGGAGCCTCGGAGTGTAACCTGTCCCAATTTTGCGCTGACCGGGCAGAGCGATCGCACCGCGTGGGCCTGCGGCCCAATGCTTTCGCGTTCAGAGGGAATTGTCCGCCGGACATTCATCAGAATCTTTACCGAAGCCGATCTTTGGAAGACCCGCACAGAGTACAGTCTTTTATGCGCGTCCAATCAGGCAGAAAAAGCCAAACAGCAGTGCGTTTGCCGCCGCGACACAGTACCCGCGGCAGCGGTATTCCCGCGGAGGTCACGACGCGCGACGCGTTTTACGTCAAGGCTTAGCCTTGATTATAGCATATTTTCTCGGAAAATCCATGAAATAATCGTTAAAAATCCCTTGTCGGTCAAAAAGCGGTACGATATCCCAACAATTCCCCTTGTCTGACAATCTGTGCTGCATCGCGTGAAAAAGTATGTGCCCGCTTCCCGTTTGTGCAGGACTGCTGCGCCGATCTTTCAAAAATATTTCTTCTGCCAAATGATGGGTGCGGTCAGAAAATTAGGGGGAGGGGTGCGGTCTTTCCGTCACGGGGAGATGGCCGAAGAAGGAAACGTCTGATTTCTTGCGGGATTTTCTGTGCATCCTGCCCTGATTTATGGCGGTATTTTTTCTTTCGTTTTTCGGAATTTCTCCAAAAGGCAGGAAATCGAAGAAAATGCCAGAAAAAGAGAAGAAAAACGGCGCTAATCTCACCGTTTCGGGTTGCGATTTTCAAAACCGCGGTGTATACTTTCCTCAAGAACGCGGAACGCATATTTTGCAGTATGCCGGTTCATTTTCCGCATCCGGAGGGAAGCTGCTGCGCGGCGCTTCCAGTGACACAGGACATAGAAATCGGGCCTCGCCTGAAATCTGCCGGTATCCGCAGCCGATGGGACTTTTTTGCGCCTGAACGGCGTGTTTTCCCCTGAAAACCACGGAAAACTCGGCGGCTATCTGCCGGATAAAGGATACCGCGCTTCAGGACAGGATCCGGGAAAGGAGGAACAGGAAAACAGGAAAAATTCACAGCACGGCGATGGGGATCCCGGCGGGGGAATTCCACGCCGTTCGTCTCCCCAGGCGGGGAGGCTGCAGGGAGGGAAAGTATGTTCCGAATAAAATGGCTCTGGAAGTATATGGGGGAGAAACGCGGCCTGTTCGTCATTGCAATGGCGCTGTCCGTCATCACCTCGGCGATGCAGATCATCAACCCCATGCTTTCACAGAAATTGATCGATGATGTAATTACTCCGCAGGATACCACGTTCCTGCTCCCCATCCTGGGGCTGATGATGGTAGTCCAGCTTTCGCGTCTCGTCATGCGGTATACGATGGTGGTGCTGCTGGAAAAGAGCAGCCAGTGCGCCTTTAACGGCCTGCGCCGCAAGATGTATGACGTGCTGCAAAACGAGGATTCCCGCTTTTTCCACGGGATCCGTACAGGCGATCTGATGACGCGCATGACGAACGACCTCGATCTCGTCCGCCACGCGATCTCCTGGATCTCCTACAACACAGTGGACTCCATTGTCATTTTCCTGGTGGCGCTGATCTACCTCGGCTCTGTAAACCTTGAGCTGATGCTCTGCCTGGCGGCCATCGCGCCGTTCATCCTGCTGATCACGCGCTTCTTTTCCAAGATTATCCATCCGATGTTTGTCACACTGCGCGCCAAGCTGTCCAGCCTGAATACGGTAGCGCAGGAGAATATCGAGGGCAACCGCGTTGTGAAGGCGTTTGCGCGCGAGGATTACGAAATCCGGAAATTTGAGGAGAAAAACGAGGATTACCGCCGCATGAACCTCAAAACGACGTATGTCGGCGTCAAGTTCCAGCCGTTTATCGATCTGCTTTCGCAGTCGCTGACGGTGACGACGCTGCTGGTCGGCGGTATCTTCATGATTCAGGGCAAGCTTACCGCGGGCGAGATCCTCGCGTTCTCGTCGCTGACGTGGGCGCTCGCCAACCCCCTGCGCAACCTCGGGATGCTGATCAACGATATCCAGAGGTTCTTTGCATCGTGCCAGATGATTATCGAAATCTTCTATGCGCAGCCGTCCATTGTGGATCACTACCACGCCAAGGATCCCGGCAAGCGTCCGGAGGGCGACATCGAGTACCGCGATGTATCGCTGAAAATCGACGGCAGCGTGATTCTGGATCACATCAGCTTCCACATCAAGCCGGGACAGACGCTGGGGATCCTCGGCACCACCGGCTCCGGCAAGACGACGCTCACCGGGATGCTGACGCGCATCAACGATCCCACGGAGGGCGAGGTGATGCTCGACGGACACAACGTGCAGGACTACACGCTTCAGGCGCTGCGGCGGTATGTCGGCGTGGCGATGCAGGATGTGTTCCTGTTCTCCGATTCGGTGGATGCGAATATCGCCTACGGCCGGCCGGATATGGATCCGGAGGAGGTCAAGAAATACGCCCACGTGGCGGATGCCGATGAATTTATCGAGCGGATGCAGGACGGCTACGACACCCTGATAGGCGAGCGCGGCGTCGGACTTTCGGGCGGACAGAAGCAGCGTCTTTCGCTGGCGCGTGCGCTGGCGATCCGGCCCTCTGTGCTGATTCTGGATGACACCACCTCGGCTGTCGATATGGAGACGGAGAAGTACCTCCAGAACCAGCTGCGCCATCTCGATTTCAACTGCACCAAAATCATCATTGCACAGCGAATTTCCTCCATTGAGGACGCCGATCTGATCCTCGTCCTCGACGAAGGAAAGGTGATCGAACGCGGCACGCATCAGGAGCTCCTGAAGAACCGCGGCTTCTATCACCATATCTGGGCTATCCAGAACAGCATGGAAGAAGGTGATCAGATTGGCGCGTAACCGTTTTGACGTGGACGAAACCCTCGAAGAACCATTAAATTTTAAAAACCTGAAAAAGGTTATGGTGTATGTGTTCCGCTATAAGGGGCGGATGCTGTCGGCGCTGCTGCTCAGCGGCATCGGAAGCATTGTCGGCCTGACGGGGCCGATGATCATCCAGTACGCGATGGACTATTCCATCCCGGAAAAAAATCTCAACCAGCTGTTCCAGCTGGCGATCCTGCTGGGCATTACCATTCTGATCAACGTCGGATTCAACGCGATCCGCAAGGTCATTGTGGCGCAGGCCGCCCAGAGCATGGTCCATGATATCCGGCGCGACCTCTTTGAGCATCTCCAGGTGCTCCCGTTCTCCTACTACGACAACCGGCCCCACGGAAAGATCCTCGTGCGCATTGTACATTACGTCAACAGCGTTTCCGACGTGCTTTCCAACGGCCTGCTCGATTTCATTATCGAGATCATCAACATTATTTTTATCATCATCTTCATGTACCAGGTCAGCCCGCCGCTTGCGTCGATTACGGTCGCGGGGCTTCCGGTGCTGATTGTATTCGTGCTCATCATCAAGCCGCGCCAGCGCCGCGCGTATCAGCAGGTTTCCAATAAAAACTCCAACCTCAACGCCTATGTGCAGGAGTCCATCGAGGGCGTGCGGGTGACGCAGGCGTTCAACCGGCAGGAGGAAAACCTGAAAATCCTCGATCGCCTGATTGACGAGCGGTACCGTGCGTGGATGCGCACCGTGTACATTTCCAACTCGGTGTGGTTCTCGACCGAAACGATCTCGCAGATCGTCTTTTCCCTCGTGTACATAGCGGGCGCGTACTGGTTCGATCCGATGGTTTCGTTCGGTGTGCTGCTCGCGATGGGGACCTACGCCTCCAAGTTCTGGCAGCCCATCGTGAACCTTGCGAACATCTACAATAAATTCATCGACGCGATGGCGTATCTCGAGCGCATATTCGAGACGATGAACGAACCGCCTGTGATTGAGGATCGTCCCGGCGCGCACGAGCTCCCGCCGATTGTGGGCAGCGTCCGGTTCGATCATGTGAATTTCGGCTATGAGCCGGGACAGAAGATTCTGCGGGACGTCAGCTTTTCGGCGGCGCCCGGCGAAAGCATTGCGATAGTCGGCCCGACTGGGGCAGGCAAGACAACGATCGTCAACCTGATCAGCCGCTTCTACAACATCGAGGAGGGCACAGTTTCGATCGATGGGCACAGCGTGATGGACGTGACGCTCCATTCTCTGCGCAGCCAGATGGGCATTATGCTTCAGGACAGCTTTGTCTTTTCCGGCACGATTGCCGACAACATCCGGTACGGCCGCCTGGACGCGTCCAACGAGGATATTGTGCGCGTATCGAAGCTTTTGTGCGCGGATGAATTCATCAGCAAGCTTCCGCACGGCTACGAGACGATCGTGAAGGAGCGCGGCGGCGGGCTGTCGCAGGGTCAGAAACAGCTGATTGCGTTTGCGCGCACACTGCTCGCGGATCCGAAAATCCTGGTGCTCGACGAGGCCACCTCCTCGATCGACACCTCCACGGAGCAGCTGCTCCAGCGCGGGATCAACCTCCTGCTGGAGGGACGCACGTCCTTTATCATTGCGCACCGCCTGTCCACCATCAAGAGCTGTACGCGCATTATGTACGTCGACGGCGGACAGATCAAGGAATCCGGGTCCCACGAGGAACTCATGGCGAAGAAGGGCTATTATTATGACCTGTACATGGCCCAGTACCGCAAGGATGAAACTTGAAGCTTTCAGCTTCACCGAGGCGGGGTTCTGCGCCCTGCTCAGGCGGAGCGGAGTATTTGAAGCTTTTTAGCTTCACCAAGTTAAAGAACTTACGTCCTGCCCGGGCGAGGGGGAATATTTGAAGCCGCAGGCTTCACCGATATGATCTATCGGACCTGAGCGGTTCCGGCGCTGGGGATTTTTCGCCCAGCGTGGGCGGGGCACGCAATTTTGAAGCTTACAGCTTCACTGAGTGCGGGGCGCTCAAGCCGCCCCCGCCCCCCGGCTCATCCTTTTCTTATGGAAGAAAAGGATGCAAAAGACCATTCAGGGGGAGTCTGTGGACTCCCCCTAAAGACCCCCGGCGGATCCCACCGATCTCAGCGTTATATCAGGTTCGCGCCTCGCGTCCGAGTCTGCGCAGGCTGGTGCGCGCTAACTGTGCCCGGAGTAGCGCAACGCGGTGGGCCTGCGGCCCAATGCTTGGGTTTGGTGGATCCTCCGGTTCGGAAATGCCTTCGC
>DVHF01000114.1 GCA_018712265.1 Candidatus Gallacutalibacter pullicola | reverse complement strand
AAATCAACAGTCAAAAAATTTTAATTCAAAGGTAAGATGTTCCGCCAATCAGCCCGCCCTTTTGAAGTCTCAACCCCGTATTGACTATGGAGTATTTTTTATATCACAGCAAAAATATTCAGATCTGAGGGCCATTTCAACAGGACGGTTCAAAGGCAATTTGTAAAATAGAGACAAAAATTTTTAGACTTTCAATTTATTTGCCACTAATTGCAGGAGAAAGAATTTCATGTTATAATGTTACAAAAAGGTTAAAAATGTAGAATTTGTTATAGATTTGGAGCACTTGGGAGGGGGATTCATGTCAGATTTTCATAGTTTGTTCCGGGAAAGTCTGGACAAAAGAAAACTGACAATCTATCGCTTGTCGAAAGAACTGCAAATCGATAGATCCACATTGTATCAGGTGCAGAACGGAGGGCGGCTGCCTACGGCGCAGGTGTTCCGGCGGATGGCATCGTATTTGAATCTCAGCAGCAGAGAGGAAAAACAGTGGCTGGAGGCATGGAAACGCGAACGCCTTGGGCCGAATCATTACTATCTGCGCCGTAAGGTGGAAGTCTGTGTCCAGATGTTGGATAAATATACATATGAACGGACAGCGGCGGACGAGCCGCTTGTTTGGGAAGAACAAATCACGCAGACCGTGTGCGCAGAAGGAAAAAGCAAAGCTGCCATATTGCTGAAAAAACTGCTGAGAGCATATCTTCTGTCTGGAGATTTGGCAATATTGGACGTTCACCTTCCGCTCCCCTTCTTTTCCAGGTGCTGTACCGGAATCCCATGGATGGCCGGCGAAAGATCGGGGATCTGTGTGCGGCAGCTTCTTCCGCTGAAGGGCCAGGAGCAGGAGGATGCCGTTCCGGCTCTGGAAGCTCTTGACGGCGTTTTCGGTATCTTTTTTTTACCGCGGGAAGGGCTGGAATATACGCCCTACTTTTATTACGGCGAGGAAGCCAGAGAGAGCGGCAGCCTGTTTCCTTACTATGTTGTAATGAACGGCGGGCTTTTTCTGCTCAGCACCGATCAGGAAAGGGCGATGTATTTGCCGGATCCCCAGGCAGCAGCCGCTTACCGAACTCAGTTTGAAAAGGTGCTCAGATGGGCTTCCCCTTTGTTTCGCTGCTATCACAGCCCTGTTTTGGCAATGGATGATACCTTTGGCGGGACACAGGAGGAGAAAGACGCATCCGTCCATTTTTTTCATCAGCCCTGCCTGATGATGTATCTGGATCCGGGGATTGTCCAGCGTGCGCTGTGCCCGGGATATCCGGATCGGGAACGGATCGCGGAGCTGGCGATGCGGTATTATGTGGAGCAGCCGGTATACGGACCGGGATACTATAATTTCTTTACCAAAAAAGGAGTGGCCGCCTTTTTGAGAGACGGCAGAATGCGGGAATTTCCGGAATCCCTGGTCAAGCCGCTCCTGCCGGAGGATCGCCGGATGCTGATAAGGCGGCTGCGCGATTCTGCACGGTGCGGCGGCAACGTCCACTGTATCGACGGGAGATTGATTGACGTCCCGGAGCAGGTGCTGATCGACGTATGCTTTGGGCGGCAGATCCTTTTTTCAAAAAGCAATTCGGATACGCTCCGGTATCTTTCCATCTCGGAACGCGGGCTGGTGCGGAGCTTTCTGGAATATTTCAGGGCGCTTCCCACCATGCCGGGGGTATCGGACAGCAGGGAAAGCGCGGAGATCCTGGACAGCCTCCTGAAACGGGAGCGCTGAACGGGAAAAGCGGGACAGAGCAGGAGGGGCAGAGATGATTCGGTTTGGCATTTTGGATCATGACAGCCGGTATGCACAGCGGCTGGTGGAATTTTTCAGCGTGCGGTTCGATAACCAGACGGAGCCGTACCTGTTTCATAACGCAGGCACACTGCTGGAATATCTGGAGCGTGGACGGCTGGATCTGGTGCTGGCCAGCATAGAGCTGCTTCCGGATCCGGAAGCGGTTCCGGGATCCGTCCCGGTATTTTACCTGTCGGAGGATCCGGAGCTGGAGCTGATCAAGGGGCGGAGGACGGTGTTCCGCTACCAGCGCGGCGAGGCGCTGCTCCGGTGTCTGAAGGGGCTTGCCGCAGAACAGGACAGCCGCAGCGTGACTTTCTCGTCCTCTGGAAAGGGGCGCGTATTTACCTTTGCCGGCGCATCCGGGGGAGCGGGCTGCACCACCGCGGCGGTGGGCTGTGCCGCGGCCTTTGCGGCGGCGGGGAAAAAGGCGCTGTACCTGTGCCTGCAGAACAATGGCTATGTGGGCGACTGCCTGCCCCGCGGCGGCAACGGCAGCATGTTCCGTGTGCTGTATGAGGTAAAGATGTTTTTGGGGGATCGCGAGCGCCGGGGAAACCTGACGTCTGTACTTGAGGGGATGCTTAAATATGATGCGCAGCTGGGCGTATATTACTACGACGCGTCTCCCCAGCCGCTTGAGGCCGCCAGCATGAAGGAAGAGGAACTGGAGCTGATCCTCACATCCGCAGCGGGGCTTTTTGATGTTGTGGCGGCGGATATGGACGGCGTTTTTTCACCGCTGCTGCAGACCGCGGCACGGCTGTCGGATCGCGTTATCCTGGTGGGAGACGGCTCCGCAGGCGGTAATTTCCGGCTGAACCAGCTGGCGGGAGCATTCGCAATGCTGGACGAGAGGGACAGCCTGCGGCTGCTTCCAAAGTGCCGCGTCCTGTACAACCGCTTTGGCAGCGCCGCCGCAAAAGCGGAGCTGAGTTGGAGGATCCCCGTTTTGGGAACAGTGGAACGGTTCAGCGGGGCGGATACGCGTGCGATAGTCGCGGAGCTGGCAAAACGGACGCTGTATAGTCCGCTGCTGGACGGGGAGGTGGAAGCGCCATGACAGGCGAGGCTCAGAAGGAACTGACAAAGCAGCTGGTCGAGGCGGTCCAGCAGGAGCTGAACCTCGGCTCACTGGAGGACGACGCGCTGCGGCGCGAAATAGACGGGATGCTTGACCGCGCTGCCGCGGGGCAATATTTGTCGCTCGACCAGCGTGTGGCAATCGTAGGCGACGTCTACGCGCGGTTCCGCGGCTTCGGTCCGCTGGACGCCATACTGCGGGACGATTCCGTTACGGAAATCATGGTCAACGGGCCGCAGCACATTTTTATTGAACGAAAAGGAGAAATCCTCCCCCTGGACAGGAGCTTCGAGAGCGAGGAGGCCCTGCTCCAGGTGATCCGCAGGATTACGCGTCTGGGAGGGCGCGAGGTCAACCAATCCTCCCCGATTGTGGATACGCGCCTGCCGGACGGCAGCCGTGTCAATGTTGTGCTCAAGCCGATTGCGCTCAACGGGCACATCCTGACGATCCGCAAATTCTCGAGCGAGCCAATGACGATGGAGCGGCTGATCCGGTACGGATCGCTCACGCCGGAGATAGCGTCGTTTCTGGAACGGCTGGTGAAGGCCAGATACAATATCTTTATTTCCGGCGGCACGGGCAGCGGAAAGACGACGTTCCTCAACGCGCTTTCCAACTATATCCCGCGCAGCGAGCGTGTGATCACAATAGAGGATTCCGCGGAGCTCACGATTGAGGGCGTGGAGAACCTTGTCACGCTTGAGACGCGCAACGCGACCGCTTCCGCGGAGAACGCGGCTATCACAATCCGCGATCTGATCCGCGCCAGCCTGCGTATGCGCCCCGACAGGATCATCGTCGGCGAAGTGCGCGGCGGGGAGGCGCTCGATATGCTGCAGGCGATGAATACCGGCCACGACGGCAGCCTCTCCACAGGCCACGCCAATTCCGCCGAGGATATGCTGTCCCGTCTGGAAACGATGGTTCTTCAGGGTTCGGAGGCGCTTCCTCTCGCGGCGATCCGCCAGCAGATCAGCAGTGCGCTCGATATTATCGTGCATTTGGGGCGCCTGCGCGATCATTCCAGAAAGACGCTTATGATCGCGGAAGTGCGCGGCATCGATCCCGCCAGCGGGATGATCCGCCTTAACCCGCTGTATGAGTTCCATGAGGATCTGGAGCGATCCTCGCCGCACCATGTGGAGGGGCGCCTGGAACGCACCGAACACGCGATGGAAAACACGGCGAAGCTGCAAATGGCAGGACTTCAGGCCGGTATATGACAGGGGGGCTACGATGGCTGGGAAACAGAAAAGAAAAAAGCAGAAAGAGCCTCCTGTCCCCGCGCTGCTGCCCAATCCGCTGGGGACGGAGATGCCCAATTACATAACCTACCATATGACGTGGGCAGAGACGCTGCTGGCGGCGGCGCTGGCCTTTGCGGCCGGCGGGATTTGCAGCCAGGTCTTTTACGGCGGCCTGTTCCTGCGCGACGGCGAGCCTACCCTGCTGACTTATATCAGCGCGGCGATCTTTATTATCGGGGTAGGCGGCGCGGCAGTGGTGCTGTTCCTGCCGGTGCGGCGCGATCAGCTCCGGAAAAAACGGCAGGATGCGCTCAAGCTCCAGTTCCGGGATATGCTTGAGTCCGTCACGGCGTCGCTGGCGGCCGGCGGGACTGTCTATCAGGCGTTTGAAAGCGCATACGGCGACATCTGCCTCCAGTACGGCGACGGGGCCGATCTGGCCCGGGAGCTCGAACAGCTTCTGCAGGCTCCGCAGAGCGGCGTAAAGCTGGAGGAGATGCTTCAGGATTTTGCTGTCCGCAGCGGCTGCGAGGATATTGAGAGCTTCAGCAGCGTGTTCACCGTCTGCTATTCGACAGGCGGCAATATGCGCGATGTGATGCGCCGCACACACGACATCATTACGGATAAGATGGCCGTTTCCGCGGAGATTGAAACGAAAATCACATCCAACCGCCTGGAACTGAACGTGATCACGGCAGCGCCCGTTTTCCTGATGCTGATGCTCCGCGCGACAAACGAGAGCTTCGCGGAGAAATTCGCAACCCCCGGCGGCGTGGCGGCGATCACCGTCGCGATTGTGATCTTTGTCTTTGCCGCGCGGTGGGGACGGAAGATCATGGAAGTCAGGGGGTGACGGCATGTTTGCATTGCAGATGATCCTTCTGGTGCTGGGCAGCGCCGCAGGGGTTTTCTATATTGTCATGCTGGTGAGGGGCGGCAAATACGCAGGCATGGCGGAACAGATGGACAAGGAGACATTCAGCAACCGGGATTTCTGCGGCGCAGGGTTCGCGATGCACAAAATCAGCCTGTTTGCCATGAAGGGGAAGCTTGCCAAGGAGCTGCGCACACAGGCAAAGCTGCTGTACGGAGAGACGTACGGCGAATTTTATGCACAGCTGTACCACGCCCGCGCGATCTCCGTCACAGCCATGCTGGCGGCGTTTGTGCTGCTGGCGGCGGCGCTTGTTTCCGCACTGTGGACGGATATGCTGATCCCGGTGCTTCTGGGCGGCGGGATCCTCTGTGCCGCCATGTGGATCGATCAGGCCGGCGAGATGAAAAAAACGATCGGGGAGCGCCGCGAGGCGTGCCTGAGCGAGTTCCCGAATGTGATCTCCAAGCTGGCGCTGCTGGTCAGCTCAGGAATGACGCTTTACCAGGCGTGGTCGGAGATCGCGCAGGGCCGCGACGGCCCCATCTATGAGCTGATGCGCCGTGCCTGCGAGTCCGTCGAAAACGGCACGGACGAGGGCAGCGCCTACTATCAGTTCGGTATCCTGTCGGACAGCCAGGAGATCCGCAAATTTTCCAGTATGCTGGTGCAGAGCCTGGAAAAGAGCAGCGCGGAGCTTGTCGGCTTTTTGATGCAGCAGTCGAAGGAGCTGTGGGAGCTCAAGCGCCAGCGTATGCTCCAGAAAGGCGACGAGGCCGCTACGAAGCTGATCATCCCCACCACGCTGATGCTGGTTGGGATTCTGATCATCATCCTGTCCGCTGTTGCGATGAGCATGACGGGCGCATTGTGATTTATCCTCACACCTGTGGGATAAGATAAAGTATTTTGAGAAAGTCAGGAGGGTTTTCTTATGATGGGTTTCTTTCAGAGGACGGCGCTGCGCGCAAGGGGAAAACTGGCCCAATGGCAGCATGACGAGCAGGGGATGGAAATCATCCAGGTGCTGGTGCTGCTGGCGATCGGCCTGGGACTGGTAGCTGTCTTTATCGGCTTCCGTGAGCAGATTATGGGCGTGGTGAACCAGCAGGTCCAGGAGTTTATGGACGTCTTTTCAAGCTGACGGGCAGAGGATCCCTCTGCGGAAAAAGGAAGCGGGACTGCGTCCGGCTTCGGGAAGATATTTCCGAAGCCGGGCCGGAACCCGGCGGAAGAAAGGGCTGGGCGTGGATGCCTGTTTGGAGCGCATTGATATGGGCGGCCTGCTGCGCGGGAGCGGGGGCCGCCGCTGTGAAATATAACGGGAAGGACCGGAACGGGGATCTGCGCCGGATACAGCTGCTGATCGCTGCCGCCGCCGCGGTAATTGGCGGTGCGGGCGGATGGTTCGCGGCGATCCGGACGGAAGCCGTGCAGGATCAGATGCGGCTGCTGCTGGTAATGATGGCGCTGTGCGCCGCAGCGGGCGTCGATCTGCTGGTGCGGCGGATTCCGAACCTGCTGCCGCTCCTGCTTCTGGCAGGCTTTGCGGTGTGCACGGCCCTTGATTTTATCCTGCGTCCGGATCGGGCGCAGGGGCTGCTGTTTTCAGGCGTGCTGGGCGGCGCAGGGATCCTTGCTGTGCTGGGGCTGTGCCGCCTGATCACCCGGGGCGGGATCGGTCTAGGCGACGTCAAGCTGTTCAGCGCGGCGTCTCTGCTGCTGGGCCTGTACGGCGGGATCTGCACGTTGGCGCTGGGGCAGCTGGCGGCTTTGGCAGCGGCTGTTGCGCTGCTTCTGTCAAAAAAAGCTACTTGGAAGGATTCAATCCCGTTTGCGCCGTTTCTGGCGCTGGGATTCCTGATTTGCCTGATTTTGGGGACTTATTGAGGATGCGGGGTGAGGAATATGAATCAAAACCAGATGGGAGTCGCCGTTTTTCTGGCGCTGCTGATTGCGGCCGGCTGGCTCGCTGTGCCGGGCGGACGGGCGTCTCAGGCGGCAGATCAGGCGGGAACGCTGGAGACTGCGCGGCAGTATCGGGATCAGGAACTGTACGAGCGGTCGATCCAGTCGTACGGGCAGGCGCTGCTGGAGGGCGCGTCCCTGGAGCTTTATCAGGAGCTGGCAGGGGTATACGAGACATACTACGCGGAGAATCCCACAAGCGCCGTGCGCCGCGATTTTGCCGCGATGCTCTCGAGCGCCTGTGAGGCTTATCCGGACGAGGTTTCTTTCTGGGAGCGATATGCCGCCCTGTATCTGGATACGGAAAGCTATGCGGAGGCGTGGAACGTGCTGCGGGACGCCCGCGAAGCGGGGATTTCCAGTGAAACGCTGGAGGCTCAATACCGGCAGGCATATTATGCCTACCGTCTGAATTACCAGCCGTATGTGGAGATTCTCCCCCAGGGATGGCCGGGAGGCTATATTGTGCGCGACGGCGAGTTGTGGGGCGCTGTGACGGCGTCGGGGGACACGCTGCTGTCGCCGGTGTACCGGATGGCCGGGCCGCTGTCGGAGGACGGATCGATCGCTGTCGCCGATGCGGACGGGGATACATGGCTGATTGACGGCGGCGGGATCCCGGCGGCGCATTACCCCGGTACGGCGGAACAGGCTGGCAGCCATGCCGATGGGCTGATCCCGATAAAAATGCAGGGAAAAGACGTGTGGGGCTATTATACCGATGACGGGCAGGAGGTGCTCTCCGGTTATCTGGAAGCGGGAAGCTTTCAGGACGGCCTTGCTGCGGTGTGCACCGGAGAAGGCTGGAGTATCATCGACGAGGATGGCGTGTACGCTTCGGATGAGGTTTGGGAGGAGATCCGTCTGGACGCCGCCGGACGGTACGACCAGGACGGTGTGATCCTCGCCAAATCCGGCGGGGCATGGCATATTTATGACGATGAATTTGAGCAGGCGGGAGATTTTTCCTGCGAGGAAATCGATGTGCATATCGATGGGCCGATCGCGTTCTGCCGCGGCGGCCTGTGGGGCTTTGCGGACGAGGACGGCAACGAGGTGATCGCCCCCGCCTATGAGCAGGCGCGGAGCTTCTCCGGCGGTGTGGCGGCGGTCTGCCGCGACGGCCTGTGGGGATTCATCGACGAAAGCGGGCAGACGGTGATCGACTTCCTGTTTACAGACGCAGGATATTTTTCCGCGTCGGACGGCAGCTGTCCGGTGCAGCTTGAGGAGGGCGGCGCGTACCGCCTGATCCAGTGGGAGGTTGCCCGGTAGAGCCTGAAAAGGGCGGCGGGAGCTTCAGCTTTTTGATCCCCGGAAACGGGGTTTGGGAGGGACGGCAGATGAAAGGCTTTTTACGCAGGGAAGACGGCGCACTGATGCTCGACGGGATGATCGCCATGCTGGCTACAATCCTGATTATGGTGTTCCTGATGAGTCTGGGCTTTTTGTTTTACCAGCAGTGGATTGTCTCAAATGTGGCAAACGATACGGCGGCGCGCGTCGCCCAAAGCTATGCCTATCCCAATACGGATCCGGTGATTGGCTACATCGATGTGGAGCTGATGGATCATGTGCCGCTGTTCCGCTACATGGGGGATGATCTGGAAGCGGAAAACGTGGAAAAGGCGGAAAATTATGGCGCCTGGGCGCTGGAGCTGAGCAGTCTGGCGTACCCGGTTTCGCCGCCGGAAATCCGCGCGGAGGTTTTTTCGGACAGCCTGGCCCGGCGGCATATTGAGGTCACGGTCCGGGCGGAATACGAGATGCCGCTCGGCGGCGCGCTGGAATTCTTCGGGATGGACGGTACAATCGAATACGAGGCCACCGGGTACGGCGTGTGCATGGATCTTATGGATTATATCTATACGGTCGATACGGTCAAGACGCTGTCGGAGGATACCATCAGCAGCAAATTTCTGGGGGCGGCGGATTCTTTCCTGTCGATGCTCGGCAAGCTGAAAGAACTGTTTACCTGACGGGGGCAAGGCTATGAAAAAGCGGAAGAAAAAATGGATACGGGGCACGCGCGGGGCGATCTCGCTGATTCTGGCGCTGCTGATGCTCCCCTTTTACTCGCTGGCAGCCGTCCTGGTGGAGGCAGGCCGGTATCAGAGCGCGGTGCGGACACTCGACGAGGCGCTCAGCGTAAGCGCATACTCTGTGCTGTCGGATTACGACAGCTATCTTAAAGATCGCTTCGGCCTGCTCGCCGTGTCGCAGGACGGGGATCTGTCAGGCTCTGCCCGTTCCTATCTGGACAGGATGCAGCTGACGGATCTGGCCGCTGTGAACCTTTCCTCGCTGGAAGCGCAGGGGATGTATCCGCTGGCAGATATTACGGTGCTGCGCCGCCAGGTGATGGAGTACAGCAAGCTGTCGGTGCCGGCGAACCTGGCTGTTGACGCGCTCAATATTAACGATCTGATTTCCAAGCTGGAGGACGCCACAAAGATGGTCCCGCTGCTGGAATCGCTGTCGGCCGGGTGCGATACTGTCGGCGCGTCGGCCGACGCGCTCATTGCCCTTGAGGATCTGCAAAAGGATGCGCAAAAGACGAAGGATGCCGCCAGCGCGTACCATTCCGCCTTTTCCGAATGGGAGGGGAGCGTTTCGGCACTGATCGATCATCTGAAAACAGAGCGGCCCTCCGCAAACGCGCAGGCGGATGAAAAAGAGAAAAAGGAGAGCGAAAAAGCCGCAAAGGAATGGGACGATACGCGTGAGGATTTGATCAAGGAAGCGGAGAAGAAACAAAAGAAGTATCAGGATGAAATCGAGGATCTGATTTCTGCCATTGATTCTCTGCACAGCGGGATCTCCGAGGTGGAGGCGGCCCGCGTCAAACTGGAAAGCAGCATGGTGAATTTCACCAGCGTGGCGGCGGATAGCGTCGTCGAGATGGATAAGGAAGAAGCCGTCGGGGATAAGGAGGATCTGGAGGACTGGGAACAGGCATACAAGGACGCCGCGGATAACCACTCCGCAATGCAGGGGGCTCTCCAATCCGCCAATTCCGGCCAGGAGGCGCGGCTCAGGGAATGTCTGGATTCGTTCCAGGCGTCGGAGCTTCAGGCGGCGAGCGCGCAGCTTCAGCGGGAGAAAAGCGCGGTGTCATCCTATAACTGCGGGAGCCTGAACGGGGATTCCGGCACGCCGGATCCTGCCGTGTACCACGCCGCGCAGGTGGACAGCCTTGCCGACGCGGACGCGATTGCACAGGCACTCGACGAAGCGGAGGACGATATGAACGACTCCGCGCCGATGGATTTTATCAACGCGCTCATCGACGTGCTGGAAAGCCTGTTCCAGACCAAGACGGTGATCGATCCGGCGCTCAACGGGAAGCTGGATACATCATATTACCAGTCCTCCTACGGCGGGCTGCCCAGCGCCAAGGACCGCAGCAGCGCCGCCCACAGACTGGAAACCGGAAACAGCGCCGACGAACAGAAATCGATGGATTTCCTGGCGCAGATCGATCCGGACTATGATCCCAGCGATCCCTACGGAACCGGATCCTCCTTCGATACCAGCCTTGTGGAAAAGATCATGAGGAATGTCAGCGATATGCTCAGCGCCGCGAAAAAGATCGGCGGCGACGCGGAATCGCTGCGCGAATTTCTGGAAGCCATCAAGGATTTTGTCACGTCGGTGGTGAACCTTGTCAGCAATACTATTGCGTTCATGCAGCAGATTGTGGCAAGGGTGGCGGAGCTTGTGGGCGGCGCCGTCTATGAGCGGCTGCTGCTCAACGGCTATCTGGTGTATCATATCCCGAACCGCACGGATTACGAAACGGGGAAATCCCTGGCGGGGATGTCCTATTCGCAGGCCGGGCTGTCTTACGATCCGGGGGACGTCCATTTCACCTATCCGGGCAGCGATATGGTGCAGATTATCCAGGCCATCGCGAGCGGCGGCGGCGAAACGCAGAAAAGCTTCGACGGCGCAGAACTGGAATATATCCTCTGGGGCGTCAACTCCGAGGCCGCCAACCAGGCGATGCACTTCTCGGCGCTGTATTTGATGCGCCTGCTGCTCAACCTGCCCGGTATCCTGACAAACAAGGAGGTCAGTTCCCTCGCGGCGGCGGCAAATGTGTTTGCGCCCATCGTCTATATTGTCTATATTTTTGCGGAGCCGTACATCGATACGCTGTTCCTCGTCAACGGCAAATCGGTTCCGATCGTCAAGATGACGCCGTACCTCACGGTCGGCGGGCTGGACGATCTGATCGGCAAGGCGACCAGCCTTACAATCCCGGACAGCGTAAAGTCGGATCTCAAAACGGAGGCAGCAAAGCTGACGGGGGCGGATCTGACAAAAAGCGCATCGCCTGGTTCCAAGAATCCAGTAAAAAAATACCTGAAGGGCCTGCTGGATATGGATTATTCGCAGCAGACGCTGATCATGATGTGCCTGTTCGGGTCGGAACGCCTCTACCTCAACCGTCTGGCCGACATCATTCAGACAGAAAGCACTGCTTACCGGGAAAAGAACCGTTCCCTCAGCCAGAGCGCCGGGGGGATATCCGGCAGGTTTGATATTGACGAAAGCTATACGGCGCTGCGTGTGGAGGCATCCGGTTCGATGGTGCAGCTGCTCCCCGTTCCGTCCCTTTCCACAAACAGTATGTTTGAGACAACGCGGCTGATATACAGGGGGTATTGAATGGGACGGATTTTACAAAAATTCCGGCGGCAGGACAGCGGTTCCGCCGTGATCGAAGCGTGCATCGTCGTGCCGCTGTTCCTGTTTTTCGTGCTGACAATGTACGGCCTGATCACCGTATTCCTGGCGCAGAATATCATCGGCCACACGCTGCTGCAAAGCTCGCAGAGCCTTGCGCTGGACGCCTATGCCACGGAGCAGTTCACCACCCCGCAGGGGATCGGGAGCGTGGAATCGGGGATCCGGGACTTCTTTCTGGATCTGACCGGCTCCAGTGCGGACGATCCGCATTTTTCAAACAGCGAGCGGTGGTACGACCGTAAGCACGGAGCGACCAGCGAGGACTGGGCCGAGGCCGCCGAGGCGCGCTTCCTCGGATATTTTTCCGGCGGCGACAGGGCTGCCGCGGACGCGATCCTGAAATCGCTCCGCGTGACGGGCGGTGTGGACGGCCTGGATTTCAGCGGCTCAAAGCTGGAAGGGAACGATCTGTATATACGGGTCAGCTACCAGGTGGAATACTTTTTCAACCCGTTTGGTCTTGCGGAATTTTCCACAACGCAGCAGGCGTATGCCCGGATGTGGGGCGCGTCCGTGCAGGAATGAGGATGGGATAAGGAGGTTTTGCGGCAATGCGTGAATTTACATTTGAAAGACAGACATTTGGATCATGTCTGGTTTACCGGCTTATGCCCGGGGAGGAATTGGATCGGATGGCGCTGGGGATGCTCCGGTACAACGAGATCCCCGGGCTTCTGCCTGTAAGCTGCCTGTATGAGGACGGGAAACAGACGGTGCGGTTCCAGCTTTCCTCCCTGACGGCGCTGCCGGGATACTGGGCAGGACAGATCGGACGCCGGAAGCTGCTGGCGTTTTTGTCCAGCTTCTGCCGCGCCGTGCTGGAATGTCAGGAATATCTGCTTGATCCGTCCAATCTGCTGCTTGACTGGGACTACATATTTGTAGAGCCGCTTTCCGGCACGGTGCGCCTGGCTTATCTCCCGGTTGAAGGGGACGGCGGGGATCGTTCTGACGCCCGGGCGTTTCTGGAAGGGCTTATTCGCCGGACTTCCTTTGACCCGGCAGAGGACGGGAGCCATATTGCCGTGATTCTCAATACACTGAGGTCGGAGAATTTTTCCGTGGATCAGCTTGATGCGCGGCTGAAATCGCTGGCACAGCCGCAGGAAAAGGCCGTCTCGCAGCAGCGGGCGGAGACCGGCGGATCTGCACAGCCCTCTCCCCCGCCGGCCCGTCCATGGACGCCGCCGGCAGAGCCGGCCGTCCCGCCGGTACAGCCGCAGCCAATTCCGCAGGTCCCTCCGGCACAGCCGCAGCCTATACAGCAGCCGGCCCAGAAAGAGTCCAAAAAGGGAGGCTTTTCTTTCCTTGGAGGAAATAAAGCGCCAAAGCAGGCGAAGCCTTCCAAAAAAAAGGACGCCGCGCAGGAATTTGATTTTGCCGTCCCGGGAATGACGGTTCCGGCAGAACGTCCGGCTGCGCCCGCGCCCGCGCCGCAGCCTGCCCCTGCGCCCCAGAAAGCAAAGCATGGCATTCTGGGCGGCTTCGGGAAGAAAAAAGAGCTGATTGCCCCGGCAGGGCCGCAGACGGAGCAATCTCCGCCTGTTTCGCCGATCCCCCCTGCCGCCCCGCCGGTTCCTCCGGCGGCTCCCCCAGCTCCGCAGCCCCACCCTGCCCCATCCGGCGGCGGTGGCTACACGGTTCCGCTGGGCGGGGGATCCGCACCGAAGAATACCGTCCCGTTCGGGCAGGGCCAGGATACGGCCCAGGGGGTGTCCCAACTGATTTTGTCGCGCCGCCGCAACGGGCAGCGTCTGCCAATCAACAAGCCGGTGTTCCATGTGGGACGTGAGCAGAGTATTGTAGATTTCCTCATTGGCGGGGGAAATCAGTGGATCGGCAAGGATCACGCCTATTTCGTCCGCAAGGAGGATGGCTATTACCTTGTGGACAATAACTCCATGAATCACACCTGGCTGAATGGGGAACTGCTGGTGAGCAATCAGCCCTATGCCGTTAAGGCCGGAGACGTTATAAAGATGGCCGACGAGGAATTCGATCTGCTGCCGGGATAAGCGGGAGATCGGCGGGGAGGAAAGGTTATGATTTATCAGGCGGCGGGTTGTACTGATCAGGGGGCGGTACGCCGCTCGAATCAGGATTCTTATATTCTGAAAGTCGCTCAGCTCGGCGGGATGCAGGCTGCGCTGGCTGTCGTATGCGACGGGCTGGGCGGGCTGGCGCAGGGGGAGCTTGCCAGTGCGGAAATGGTAAGGGGGTTCGGCGCCTGGTTCCACTCCCAACTGCCCGGACTAATGCGCAGCGGTCTGGACGGGAGGGCGCTTTCCGCCCAATGGAACGGCATTGTGCAGGAGGTGCACAGCAGGCTTCGCGCATACGGCGAAAGGAACGGCCTGATGCTGGGTACGACCGTCACAGCGGCGCTTGCCGCGGGCGGAACGTGTTACCTGCTCCATGCAGGCGACTGCCGCGCTTATCTGCTGTACGGCGGGCAGGAATTCCGGATGACTGAGGATCAGACGCTTGCTGCGCGGGAATTCCATGCCGGGCGCATCACGGAACAGGAGCTGAAATCGGACAGCCGACAGCATATACTGCTTCAGTGTGCCGGCGTGGGAGAGGTATCGCCCGTGTTTTCCTCCGTGCAGCTTCCGGGGGAATGTGCAATCCTCCTGTGCTCGGACGGCTTTTACCACGAAATCCAGCCGGGGGAGCTGGCATGGGCCGCTTCGCCGCCGTACCGCGCAGAGCAGATACAGGCGGGGCTGCAGGCTCTGGTACAGGCGTGCCGCCGCCGCGGGGAAGAGGATAATATGACAGCTGCCGCTCTGCTCTGCCTGCAGCCGGACTGTATCCCGACTGCGCCGATGGGCGGCGGGGATCAGGGCTTCCGTGTCCTGCTGGATGAGACGCGGATTCATACGGATTAAACGCTGTTAAGGAGGCGTGCCATGCAGAAAACAAGGACTCCTCTGGAGGATCTTGCCGAAATTCTGGGCGGGGATTTTACCGATCTCCGCCCTTTGGGCGAAGAAGGCGGGATGAGCCGTCTGTTCCGCGCTCATAAAACCAGCCTGGACGTAGACGTTGTGATCAAGCGGATGCGTGTCGATCCGCGGAGGCCCGCCGATGTACAGCGGGAAGCGCGCGTGATGACAGCTCTCCGCCACCAGTTCCTGCCGCGCATTTTCGACCTGAAAATGGGAGGCGACGGCTACTGCTATACGGTGATGGAATATATCCCCGGAGAGACGCTGCGGCAGTATGTCACCCGCCGCGGTGCGCTGAATCAGAAGCAGACGGTGTTCTGGCTCCGGCAGCTATGTCAGGCTGTCGTTTATATGCACGGCCAGAACCCGCCCGTAATTCACAGCGATATCAAACCGGAAAACATCATGATCACCACCTCGGGAGACATCTGCCTGATCGACTTCAACGCCTCGCTCGAGCTGCGTGACGAAAGCGCGGAAGCGGTGGCGGCAACTGCCGGGTACGCTGCGCCGGAGCAGTATGACGTGCCGCTGGATCGGTTTGGCGATCCTCGCCTGCTCACGCCGGAGCAGCTCCCCGTATATGAGATGGCCTGCCGGGCCCAGGGAATGGGAAGGGTAACGGTGCGCACAGATCTGTATGCTGTGGGCGCGGTCGCTTACTTTATGCTTACCGGTTACAATCCCGCCCCATGGAACCAGGATCGCATCTCTCTGGAACGGTACGATATCACGCTGGGAGATCCTCTGCGCCAGGTAATCGAGCGGTGTATGGAGCTGCGGCCTGCCGCGAGATTTTCCAGCGGAAAGGAAGTGCTCCGCGCGCTGGACGGTCTGGCCAAAATGGATCGCCGCTACCGCTCCTGGCGGAGAAGCTGCCGTATTGCCGCACTGACGATCGGCGCAGGACTGATCCTTTCCGCCTTCACGATGCTGTGGGGCTGGATGCTGCTGGGGGAGGAAACCGGAAGCGCCTACAACGATCTGATCCGCCGCGCGCAGGAGCTGGGGGATCAGATGGACTATGCGGGGCAGGAGGAGCTGCTGCTGCAGGCTGTTGCGCTCGACAGGCAGCGGCCGGAGGCATATGTGAATCTGGGCGGACTGCTGTACAGGCTCGGCGATTACCAGCAGGCGATCGATCTGCTTTCCGAGATGGATCCCGATCGTACCGGTGCGCTTCGGGATACGGAAGCGGCGCAGGCGCAGGGACAGCTGCAATACATACTGGCTTCCTGTTATTATCAGCAGGAGGAATATGAAGAAGCTTTGGAGGCTTACCGGCTGGCCGCTTATTTCTGCCCGGAGGAGGCCTCGTACCAGCGCGATTTGGCCGTGTGCTGCGCGCGTCTGGGATATATGGAGGATGCGAAGGAGATTATAGCAGAGCTGGAAGGGATGCAGACTCTTCCCGGCGACGTAGAGCTTGTTTCCGGGGAGATCGCCTATGCCGCCGGGGAATATGAAAACGCCCTGGAGGATCTGTCGGAGGCAGCGCGCCTCTCCGAGGATCATACCGTGATCAGCCGTGCGAGCCTTCAGGCGGCTCAGTGCTGCCGCCAGCTGGGCGACGAAAGGATCGATCAGGAGATAGAAATCTTAGAGACGGCCTCCCGGCGGCTGGATGCGTCGGAGAACGGCGCGCAGCTGCAGCTCCTGTCTGAAACGTGGATCCGCCGCGCGGGCATGGACAGCGCGCTTCGCGAGGAGAGCTATGAGCAGGCGCTTTCCTGTTTGCAGGAGCTGATGGCGCGTGGGCAGGCGCCGTTTGCTGTGCGTCAGAACACGGCGCTGGTGCTCGAATATCTGGGACGCTTCGAGGAAGCGGAAGAAGTCCTGCTCCAGCTTCAGGAAGATTTCCCGCAGGATTACCGTCCGCCTATGCGCTTGGCACTGCTTTATGCAGATCGCGAGGGGAACAGGACGGCCGGAGAGCGCGACTATACAGAATTTGAGACAGCCTACCGGCAGGCGGTTCAGCTTTACGATCCGTCCGCCGCACCGGACAGCGAAATGACCCGTCTGGAAGAATTGGCTGCCCAGCTGGGGCTGTCCCCGTAAAGCGGGAAGCAAAGCCCTGTGCGGGAATCTGTTGGGAGGTTTTATCATGGAAATCAGTTTGGGAACGATTTTATTTTATGCAGGAGCGGCCGGACTTGTCCTGTTTGCCGCGGCCGGCGCGATCTGCTGGATCGTTTTCCGCCGGAAGGGGCGCAGGCTGCTGCACAGCATTGAAACAGAATACCGGTAAAACCGGTATTGCAATAAAATTTTTTACACACAGGAAGGAGCTTTCCTATGAAATTTGAACAGGTTTGCCAGACAATGTACGCGTATTTTTCCCAGAAGCCGCTGATTAAGGTGGCGATCCCTCTTGCCATGCCGCTGATGCTGATTTTCGCTGCCCTGCGGCTGCTTAATACATTTATCAGTATGGATTCCGTAGTACAGGCCATTATTTTCTTCGGGTTTCTGTTTTTCCTGATCCTGACGGTATCCGCCTGCAATTTCCGTATGGCGGCAATCGGTTTGGGATTGTATGCACTCAGCTATGCGGTTTCGTTTCTGTCCAGCTTGATCCGCTACCAGAATTTTCGTTTCAGTGTGCTGCTGTATGTTCTGGTATACGGCTTTCTGGCGTATCAGGCGCTGCGCAAATCCGTAGCCTGATAGCGCGGCTGCTGCGGGAAAGCCTGATTTGGGAGGGGGAAATGAAGCGTGAAATGGAAATTATCGCTGGCAGCGCTGATTCTGATGCTCCTTCTGGGCGGATATTCTATGGGGGCCTGGATGATGCTCAGGGGAGCGGGTGCGTACCGCCTTGGAACATCGATGGGACAGATTCTGGCGGCATCCTGGCAGTATACGGCGCTGGCGGCGGTTTTATTGCTGTTGATTCTGGGGATTCCGCGCCTTAGAAAGCTGCTGCGATACGGTATAAAGGGTTCTCTAAAAAACGATAACGGAAAAGAGGATAAGATCCCGCCTGCGTCCGGGACAATTCCCATGGCGCAGGAGGATAAGATCCCGCCCGCGTCCGGGACAATCCCCATGGTGCAGGAGGATAAGATCCCACCCGCGTCCGGGACAATCCCGATGCCGCAGGAGGATAAGATCCCG
>DVHF01000113.1 GCA_018712265.1 Candidatus Gallacutalibacter pullicola | reverse complement strand
CAAAAAGTACGTGCTGCAGACCTATTACCCGAAGCCATCGAGAAAGCTTTTTCTTCCATTCACATATCCGATTGTATTGGATGGTTTCGTGCGTGTGGATATGTGCAATAATTTATTGGATTGCTATAGTTCCACCATATAACCAATATCATTCATCTTAAAAACGATACGTGAAGGAGCACGACTCCAAAATAGGGATAGGGCGAGTGGTAAAAAAGCCATTCGCCCTATCCCTGCTTTGCATATTTCGCGATACAAATTTGGACGAGTATGTGTCCTTCGCCTTCCCGACTGCTCCATCCAATGCGCATAACTGCTGTTTGGATTTATGAAAAATGCGGCTGGATCGGCAGGGTAATTTTGACCTCCAATCCGCGCGAGGGGGTGCTGGCGGTGAGGAAGTCCTTCTGCTCATGTTTGATGCTCTCTAATCCATGCGGGGTGTTGTTGGCAAAAGAAATGGTTCCCTGATGAGCTTTGACGATCTGCGCGACCAGCTTTAGGCCCAAACCATGCTCTGTCTTTCCGTCGCTGTCTTGGGTGCTTGCAATGTCGTCCCCCCGATTCAACTCCTTTAGGAATTCCGGAGCGATTCCCACCCCGTCATCCGAAACCGTACAAAGGCAGTACCCATTTTTTTCTCCGACAGAAAGCACGATCTTACACCCCTGCGGATTGTGAGTGATGCTGTTGCGGAGCAGATTATCCAGCATACGCCGCAGCAGGCCCTCGTCCCCCAAAAGGTGGATCGAACGCCCTGGCTGCGTCTCGGCAAATACAATCTCGTACCGGCTGTCCAAGCCGCTGTTCAGCACTTCACTGACAGCCTGACGGCTGATCTCCACCCAGTCCACATCTTTGAAGTGAACGGGCTGGAGTGCATATTCCAGCTTTGTGGTCAAATTCAAATCGTCGATCAGACGTTTCATCTTCTCACTTTCCCGGCGAATGATGCCTGCCTGTTTTCTGGCTTCCTGCGGAAGGGCACGGTCATCTTCCAGCTCGCTGGCATACCCCAGAACCATCGAGAGCGGCGTGCGAATGTCATGGGATACACCGCGAATCCACTCCGCCCTTGTGTTATCCTTTTTCCTCATATAATCCGCCGCCCGGTTCAGTCCGGCGTTGATTTCGGCCAGTTCCCCCTGTTCATCCAAATGAGATGGATTGCCGTGGCTTAAATTCTGAATGCCTTGCAGAATCGGTGTCATCGCTCTTTCTACTTTGCGTGTATTCCGCAAGATCAGGAAAACGATGAGCAGCAGATTGATGAGAAAGACCGCTGCGATTCCGCCGAGCATGACCCCCATGTAGGGCCATTCCAGAGAGAAGTAATATTTCACCAATGCTCCGGGCTGATAACCGACGACCACGAGATAGCTGTCCGTGCGTGTCCAGATTTTTACCGGGTAGTCCTCCAAATACCAGCGGCTGAAAGAAGCTACTTCCGCACTCGTATAGGAACGCGGCAGGTTTTCCGGTAAGTTCTGCTGCCAGACGACATCGCCATTTTCATCCAGCAGCATGGCCCAGGCAGATTGATCCTGCAGCATGGAAAGGGCTGTGTCATCCGCGACCCAGTTCCCATCCTGTAACACAATATGATCTGAAAAATCACCCACAGAAAAGGCATCGTCCGAACCGCTCATGCTTCCCACAATTATGATAGTAAAGAGCAGTACAAGATTGACAGTCAAAAACAAAATCATGATTCCGATTGTAGAAAAAATGTACCGCCGGAAGAAACGCTGCACCGTATTCATGGCGACACCTCCTTGAGATTGAGGCGGTATCCAAGACCCTTAACGGTAATCAGGGAGATCGGCTTTGACGGGTTTTCTTCGATCTTTTCCCGCAGATGCCGGATATGGGTGTAAAGGGTGCTTTCATACCCCTGCCAGAACTCTCCGCATATTGTCTCGCACAGGATGCCCGTGGTAACAATCCGTCCCGCGTTCTGATACAGTTTTTCAAATAGCTGCATCTCTTTCGCGGTCAGTGTCTGTTTCTCGCCGTTTTTCCAAACTTCCGCGTTGGCCATATCCACGGTGGATCTGGCCAGTTCTACCATCTCATTTTGCTTCGGGTAAGCACGGCTGAGGATCGCGCCCACCCGGAGCAGCAATTCTTTGGGTAAGAACGGCTTGGCAAGGTAGTCGTCTGCGCCGATTTCCAACCCCTCGATACGATCCTCCGCTTCGCCGCGGGCTGTGAGCATCAGGACGGGCACACGGCTTGTCCGGCGTATCTCTTTCAAAACCGAAAATCCGTCCATGCCCGGCATCATCACATCCAATACGATCAGGTTTGGCTGAGCTTCCCTCCATATCCGCAGCGCCTCAGAGCCGGACGAGGCAGTCAGCAAGTTCGTGTATCCTGCCCGCTGGAAAATCGAGAGCAGCATTTCCAATAAATCACGGTCATCATCAACCAACAGTATTTTGTGATTCGTCATAAGCAATTTTTCACCACCTGTCCTTATTTCTATTATACCTCAAAGGATGCCGGATGCCTATTTTGTGTCCGAAATCTCAGAGATAATTCAAGGTTGGCTCAGCGTTATCTCAAGGTTGAGATGGTATGCTTAAACCATCACGAAAGGAGGTATTCGCTTATGAGCGATTATGTGATCGAAACCCGTGGCCTTACCAAAAAATACGGAGAGCAGAACAGTGTGTCCAACCTGTCTATCCATGTGCGGAAAGGACGCATCTATGGTCTGCTGGGCCGCAACGGCACCGGAAAGACCACTACCATGCGGATGCTGCTGGGCCTTACGCCCCCGACCTCCGGCGATGTGAAAATTTTTGGCAAGCCGCTTCGCGGCAATGAAAAGAATATCCTGCCCCGTATCGGCTCGCTGATCGAGTCGCCTGGGTTTTATCCGAATCTGACAGGGACGGAAAACCTTCAGATTTTTGCCGACCTGCGAGGGCTCAAAAGTCCCAAATACATCAAGGGAGCTTTGGAGGTCGTCAACCTGCCGTACCGAGACAAAAAATTGTTTTCCCAATATTCGCTGGGCATGAAGCAACGTCTTGCCATCGCTCTGGCCGTCATGCACAACCCGGAACTGTTGATTTTGGATGAGCCGATCAACGGCCTTGACCCTATCGGCATCGCGGAGGTACGCGACTTCATTCGGGAACTGTGCGATGCCGCAGGGAAAACGATTTTGATTTCCAGCCACATCCTGTCAGAGATCTCCCTGCTGGCGGACGACATCGGGATCATCGACCACGGCGTTTTGGTGGAGGAGGAAAGCCTTGCGGAGCTGGAAGAAAAGAACGGGAAATACTTCCGTTTTACGGTTTCCAATGCGGCGCTGGCCACCAATCTGCTCCAAACCAAGCTGGGCATTCAAAATGTCCAGGTGGATAACGCCAATGAAATTACGGTCCGCGATCTTCGTCTGGATGCCGGAGCGGCGGTTCGATTGCTTGTGGACGCGGGACTGTCTGTATCGGACGCACATCTTTATGAGGACACTCTGGAGGATTACTTCAAGCAGGTCACAGGGGGTGAGGGGATTGCTTAAACTTTTGCGCTGTGAATTTGCCAAGCTGCGGCGCAAGCCCCTGTTCTTCGTGGCCGCTGCTGTGTCCGCGTTAATTCCGCTGGGGTGCGCCCTGTTCCTGCCGGACTTTCAGGAGTTCACTAACGGTGCACAGGCGGTGGATGGCATGATGTCCACCCTGTTCCAAATGAGCGCCTATCTGCTGCTCACGCCGGCTCTGGTGGTGCTGGCCTCCAATCTGCTCTTTGAGGAACATGACAACGACACGCTGAAAAACCTCATGACTGTGCCAGTGAGCAAGTCCGCCCTGGCGATGGCAAAAATGGCCCTGCTGTTTCTATTTTCCATCGCTTTCATGGCGGTGGGCAGCCTAGTGATCCTGGCGATTATGATGGCCGCCGGATGGGAGCCAGTGGGGTTCTGGCGGCTCTTTTTTGTGGGAATTGGGGAAGGAATCATGATGTGGGCCGGGGCACTGCCCTGTGTTCTTCTGGTTGTTCTTTTGAATCGCAGCTACATCGTTTCTGTGATCATCACCTTTTTTTATACGGCGGTCAACTATATTTTGGGCACGAGCGACTATTTCATCATGCAGCCGTTCGGGTTCAATCTGGGAATGCTGCTGCCCGGACCACTGGCCTTCCGCTGGTTCTTTCAGTATCTCGATATGTCAAACTCAAGTGCACAGATGACGGAACTGCTGGAACGGATCAGCCCCTATTTTGTGACAACACCTCAGGCATTTTTGGTCGTTATCATAGAGTCGGCAGTGTTCCTGACATTGATCGCGCTGGTCTATAAGCGCCAGAGCTGTTAAGGAGGAGTGAATCATGTGGAGCATTCTAAAAGGGGAATGGCGTAAGCTGAGGCGTTGCCAGATCCTGCTGGTTGGTATTGTGGCGCTTGCTCTTTGCCCTGTTGTGCAATATGGCACTCAGTTGATTGTCAATCCGGAAATTCGGGATCCCAACTATAATTTTGTCAGCCTGTTTGCCAATGTGATTTGGGGAAACACGCAGATTTTCCTGCCGATTTCCCTTGTCATGATTGGCGGATGGCTGATCGACCGCGAAAACACGAACGACACCATGAAGAATCTATTGGCGGTGCCTGTATCGTACCCTAAGCTTCTAGGCGGGAAATTGATTGTTACGATTTTCCTGTCTCTGTTATTCGGGCTTTATAGTGTCGCCGTCACCGTTTTGACCGGCACACTCGCCGGTCTGGATGGGCTTTCCGCCGCTGTTCTATTACGGCAGGGTGTGCAGGTAGTTGTTGCCGCCTTTAATACCTGTCTTGTCTGTATGCCGATGATCTTGATCTTCGGCCAGATGCGTGGAGCTTATCTTGGCGGTTCGCTTCTGACGTTCTTCCTGGGGTACTGCATTTTATTTTTTAAGAGCGGATTCCTGCTTTCCTCCTATCCATTTTCTGCTGCGCTGATCCTCGCCGGATTTGATATGCAGGCTTACAATGGCGCTACGCAGGCCCCCAACGTTTTGCTGGCTCTGGCAGGTATAGCGGCAGCCCTTGTCCTGACGATGGTGATTTTATTGCTTTCGCACCCCAGCAGCAAGGCGGGAAATAGAAAGAAAAAAGCCAAGAAAGGACGCGGCCAACGGCGGCGCGCCTAAGTAGGGCAGATGATGCGATCCCGAAGAGGATCCTTCTGTCCGCTCCGGAGATGTCCGTAAACACAAGAAAGGACGCAGCCGTCAATTACGCCTTGTCCATCATCGTCAGATGAAAATAAAAAAGACGAGTGTTCTTACAACGTTTGAAAAGCTGTAAGAACACTCGCCATGGTGCGGGAGGGGGGACTTGAACCCCCATGAACGTAATGTTCACTAGAACCTGAATCTAGCGCGTCTGCCAATTCCGCCACTTCCGCATATTTACTTTTTCACAGTCCTCTTCTGGACTGCTTGATTATTATATCATCCGTTTTTCGCCGTGTCAATACAAAATTTCAAATTT
>DVHF01000112.1 GCA_018712265.1 Candidatus Gallacutalibacter pullicola | reverse complement strand
GATTTGTATTTTTAACTTGCATTTTAAGTTTGCATATAGTAAAATAAGAGAGGTTTTTTGAGTCCGTATGCAATAAAAAGATGGGAGATGCGCATATGCAGTATACAGAAATGTCTAAGCAGGAGCTTTCTCAGGTAAAGGCTGAGCTGCAGAAGAAATATGATGATTTAAAGGCGCTTGGCCTGAATTTAAACATGGCAAGAGGAAAGCCCGGCGCAGATCAGCTGGATCTTTCCATGAAGCTTCTGGATATGCTCAATTCATCTTCTGATATGATGTCGTCCACCGGGATGGACTGCCGCAACTACGGTATGCCGGACGGCTTGCCGGAAATGCGTGATATTTTCTCGCAGATGATGGGAGTAGAGCCGGAAAACGTGATTGTCGGCGGAAATTCCAGCCTGAACATGATGTTCGATTTTATTTCCTGCTGCATGACGCACGGCTTCCCGGGATGCGAGCCGTGGGGCCGTCAGGGTCACATCAAATTCCTGTGCCCGTCGCCCGGATATGACCGTCACTTTGCTGTCACAGAGTATTTCGGCATGGAGCTTATCACCATCCCGATGCTCCCCACCGGCCCGGACATGGATATGGTGGAAAAGCTGGTATCCAGCGATGAGAGCATCAAGGGAATCTGGTGTGTGCCGAAGTATTCCAATCCGCTCGGCATCACTTATTCCGACGAGACAGTGCGCCGTTTTGCCGCACTCAAGCCCGCCGCGAAAGATTTCCGCATCATGTGGGATAACGCCTACTGCGTCCACGATCTGACCGACACCCCGGATCACCTCCTCAATCTTTATGAGGAATGCAAAAAAACAGGCAATATCGATCTGCCGGTCATTTTTGCTTCCACCTCGAAGATCTCGTTCCCGGGCGCGGGCGTTGCGGCAATGGCGGCAGGCCCCAGCAACCTGATTGTGTTCCGGGAGCATCTTTCCTTCCAGACCATCGGCCCGGATAAGCTCAACCAGCTGCGTCATGTGATGTTCTTCAAGGACATCAACGGCGTATTGGAGCATATGAAGCTTCACCGTACGCTTCTTGCACCGAAATTTGAAACGGTGCTGCGCCATCTGCGCACAGAGCTTGCCGGAAAGGGCGTAGCCACCTGGACTGAGCCGAACGGCGGTTACTTTATCAGCGTAGACGTGATGGAGGGCTGTGCCAAGAGGGTTGTCTCCCTGTGCAAGGAGGCCGGCGTTGTGCTGACCGGAGCCGGCGCAACCTATCCCTACGGCAAGGATCCGAAGGATTCCAACATCCGTGTCGCGCCGACCTATCCCCCGGTTTCCGAATTGGAGCAGGCTATGGAAATCTTCTGTGTCTGTGTCCAGCTTGCCGCTGCGGAAAAGCTGTTGGAGCGCGCCTGATTTCGGCATTCTGCGCTGTCGTTGGCTTCTAAAAATTATATATAACTGATAAGGGCCGTGCATCTGCACGGCCCTGGTTTTATTTTCGGCTTGTCAGGAGAAAAACAAGCCTTATCATATGAGAACGCCAGATATGGAATCCCACTGGATTACAGGGAAACAGGCGCTCCCGTTTTGTCGGACTCATAGATGCCCAGCATCAGGTTCAGGGTGTGGGAGGCCTCCGCGTAATCGATCGGGAAAGGCTGTCCATCCTTCACGCAATGATAGAAATCCGTGATCAGCGCGCGGTGTCCCTCGCCATAGCAGGCCTTGCCCTCATGCTCGATTTCGTCAAAGTGGATCTCCTCGCTTTTCCCGTCCTTGATGCACGTCAGCTGCGCGCCCTCGAGACGGAACGTCATGTTCTCGCATACAATGTCAATCATGACCGGGGAATCGGTGCAGTTCGCCGTCGTTGCGTAGAACAGCGCCGTGCATCCGTCAAACTGGATGTAGGCTTCGGCGGTATCCTCCACCTCGATAGTCTCTTTCAGGTGATGGTTGTGCACAGAACCCTCCACCGCCTTGGGCTGGCCCAGCAGATAAATCAGCAGATCCAGCGTATGGATCGACTGGTTGATCAAAACGCCGCCGCCTTCAGTTTCCCATGTGCCGCGCCAACCGCTCTCTGTATAATACTTTTCGCCGCGCTTCCAGGTCACGAACGCACGCGCGCCGAGCACTGCCCCAGCCTCGCCGGACAGCAGCTTTTTCCTTACCAACTGGACATTCCGGTTATAGCGATTCTGGAAACAGACTCCCACCTGCACATTCTTCGGCATCGCCAGAAAATCGTCCAGCTCCTTGTGGGTCATAGCTGGGGGCTTCTCCATCAATACGTTGATCCCGCGTGCGACACATTCCCGCGCCATCGGCACATGCAGATAGTGCGGCGTGCAGATATGTACGATATCCGGGTGCTCCCTGTCGAGCATCTCCTTATAATCCGTATATGCCCGTCCGCCGTGTTCCGTCGCCATTTTTTCCGCACGTTCAGGCTTGATATCCACAAACGCTACGGGTTCCGATAAATCAAGCTCCGACAGCGCCTGCATGTGTACTCTTGAAATTCCACCGCAGCCAATTACCGCCGTTTTCATTTGTATTTCCTCCCATGCCTCCGGGACGAACTCCCGGGAAGTAGCAAGAGATCCCGACGGAAAACCCGCCGGGATCCCGAAAAATTCCCTCTAATCAGTAGGAGCCTTCCGTGTCAAAATGGACGGCTTCGCCCGTCTTGACCTTCGAGGTCGCGCGGCGCTTATTCAGCTCCTCCAGGAACAGATCCTCGTCGAACGGGATCTCCACCTGCTTGTCGAGCCAGCTGGAAAGGTGCATCGCGTTGGACAGCGTCAAACCGTTGATTCCCTCATAGCCGGCCGCCACCAGCGGCTCACCGTGCAGGATATTGGCGGCAAACGCTTTCAGAACGCCGTTATGCTGCGGGTTCTGGCCGTCGGTTTCCACTTCAATCTCCTCGCAGTCTGGCTTTTTAAAGCCTTCTTTAGCTGTGAAGCAATACTCGCGCTCGTTCTCTGCCAGCTTCCACAGCGTCAGCTTGTTGTTCTCGCAGACGAGCTTGCCCTTTTCCAGCGTAACCTCAAAGCGGTTCGTGCCGGGAGCGTCGCCCGTGGTGGTGACGAACACGCCCGTCGCACCGTTCGGATACTCCAGATACGCGGTCACGTCGTCTTCTACCTCGATGTTATGCCACTTGCCCTCATGGCAGTACGCACGCACCTTGCTCGGCATACCGCAGATCCACTGGATCAGGTCGAGGTTGTGCGGGCACTGGTTGAGCAGAACGCCGCCGCCCTCACCGGCCCATGTGGCGCGCCAGCTGCCGGAATCATAGTATGCCTGGGTGCGGTACCAGTCGGTAATGATCCAGTTGACGCGCTTGATTGCACCCAGCTCGCCGCCCTGTACCAGCTCGTGCATCTTGCGGTACACGCAGTTTGTGCGCTGGTTGAACATCATTGCAAAGACCTTGCCGCTCTTTTTCGCGGCCTCGTTCATCTCACGGACGGCCTTGGTGTACACGCCGGCCGGCTTCTCGCACAGCACATGCAGGCCCTTTTCAAACGCTTTGATGGCCAGAACCGGATGCTGATAGTGCGGCGTGGCAATCAGGACGGCATCGCAGATACCGCTGTTGATCAGATCCTCGCCCTCTGTGAAGAACTTGATAGTCTCCGGGAGGTTCTTCTTTGCCCACTCATGACGGGATTCATCGCGATCTGCAACCGCTACCAGATCGATCTCCGGCACGTCACCGTTTACCAGACGGGTGGCATGAGAAGAACCCATGTTACCAATCCCGATGATACCAAGCTTTACCTTTTCCATAAAAACCATGACTCCTTTTTCAAATTTTCCAACCGAATTTTGAAACACACTTCCGCTCTCTGGAACACACGGAAGCCTTCAAAGTATAGATCAGTTTTATTATAGAAAAGAAAAAAGAAAAATAATATTCTTAAAAGAATTATAACGAAAAGATTTCCTTATTTTTTTCGTACAATACAACGAAAATTATTTTCATCCGCCATGATACCTGCCAAAGAATCCCAAAAATTTCAAAAATCGCGGATCTCCCTTTTCCTAGGGTGTATCTGAAAAGTCAAAAGTGCTGGAAAATTCGCTGAAAAGCGGTGGATGCAAGGCGCGAATCCGCCGCACCGGACACGTTTGCTGAACAAAACTGTAATTTATTTTTACGAAATTCCGAAAAAGCCTTGACAAAATCAGGAAATCCGATTATAGTAAGTGAGGTGTCTGACGCAGTCGGGCATGATATTTTTTTATAATCGAGGTATCCATTTCATGTACGAGGACAAGACTTTAGTTTGCAAAGAATGCGGAGCCGAATTCGTTTTCACTGCTGGTGAGCAGGAGTTTTATGCGGAAAAGGGCTTCACCAATGAGCCGCAGCGCTGCAAGAAGTGCCGCGATGCGCGCAAGAGTGCCAGCCGCGAAATGTTCGACGCCGTATGCGCTGACTGCGGCAAGCCCTGCAAGGTTCCATTCCAGCCGAGCAATGACCGTCCGGTCTATTGCAGCGAATGCTTTGCAAAAAGAAAATAAATTTTTCGGGGATACGGCATCTGCCGTATCCTTTTTTTCGCAAAAATCCCCTCCGTACGCGTTGTTCCCGCGTTTTTGGAGGGGATTTTCATTTGTGCGCCTAAACCGAACAGATCATGTATGCTCTCTGGTCGCCCGGCTTAGTGTGCGATTAGGCTGAAATGCCCGCGTTGCAGCCTGCTTGCAGGCGTAAACATCCCCGACCAGCCTAACACAGCGACAAAGTGCCTGCGGCAACGGCGTTTCAGCGACCGCAGGGAGCGCGGCGCGAATTACGTCAAGGCTTAGCTTTGGCAGCGACCGGAGGGAGTGATCCGCGGTTTACGTCAAGGCTTAGCCTTGCGTCCAGGTTTAGTCTGGTTTCTTCGGGGGTCACAACGTGCGCCGAATTCTGCGTGCGGACTTTTAAGCTGTCTTGGTCCTGTCTGGCCGTGCACACGTCGCTTGGGGGCACGCAAAAGCGTTCAGGGGAACCATCCACTGGATGGTTCCCCCTCTCTGTTTGCTCACCTTCTCAGGGGGAACGCTTCGCGTTCCCTTTGCTTTATGGGGGCTCCTCGCCCCCATACCCCATCGCAAGCTTTTGAAAAAGCTTGAGCAAAACTTTTATGTTTTGCTCGATCTCAGCACTTGTGCGGCGATCTCCCCCGCCGCCTGCTCAACCGTCAGGTGATCCGTATCGATCTTTACAGTATCCATATCCCGGTACAGCGGGATCCTCGCCACACTGCGCTCTATCACATCCGGCATCCGCAATCCATCCCGCACATCCTGTTCCAGACGTGCACGGAGCACAGGCTCCGAGACTTCCAGCGTAAATCTGTATACCCTCGTATCCGACAGCTCCAATCGCGAGAGCAGTCCCTCCGCAATGGAATCCTGCTGCATCACCCAGCAAAAAACGATATTTTGGAACGCCGAACAGTTCAGAAAGTTTTGCAGCACCGCCGTAATATTCGCCTGCACCATTTCTTTTGTCTCGTCCGTGACGGTGAACGGGGCCATATCCCAGCACCAATCGCCGTCCAGAAATGCGCACGGCGCAAGAAGATCCCGCAGTCTGCGGCTGACGGCGCTCTTTCCTGCGCCCATCGTTCCGTTGATGAAAATAAGGTTTTTCATGGTTTCCCTCACGCCTCCGGCGGGCAGATGTAATTGAGCAGTCCCACCTGCTCCCCGCCGCGCAGATAAATACGCGGCACGCGCTTTCCGACAAGGCATACCATTTCATAGTGGATCGTCCCGTTCAGGCGCGCCAGCTCATCTACCGGAAGCGTCTCGCCGCCGTCTGTGCCGAACACGGTGGCCGTCATGCCCTCCTGTACACCGGGAATATCAGTGACGTCCAGCATCAGCTGATCCATACAGACGCGGCCTACCACACGGGCGCGTCTGCCTGCCACCAGCATATCGGCGCGGTTGTGCAGACTGCGCGGATAGCCGTCCGCGTAGCCGATCGGTACAGTCGCGAGTACGGTTTCACGTTCCGTGACGAACTCACAGCCATAGCTCACCTTTGTCCCCGCCGGGACTTTCTTCAGCTGGGAAATCACCGTTTTCAGTTCCATCACCGGACGCAGATCCAGCGGACGGCGCATCTTTCCGGACGGCGAAAGGCCGTAGAGGATCACGCCCGGACGCACCATATCGAGCTGAAGCTCCGGATAATCCAGCACCGCGCCGCTGTTGGAGCAGTGGCGGAGCCGGAAATGGATCCCGCGGTTCTGCAAATCCTCGATCGCCTCTTTGAAGCAGCCGTACTGGTGCAGCGTATAGTTCTCTCCGTCCGTGCCGTCATCAGAAACGGCGAAATGGGTGAAAATTCCCTCCGCATCCAGACCCGGAAGGCGGCAGACCTGCTCAATCTCGTCGAGCGAAGCACGGTCGCGCTCCAAATCCTGATATAAAAATCCGATCCGGCTCATGCCCGTATCAATTTTGATGTGCGCCCGCACCCGCGTACCGGCCTGCTGTGCATACTCGGAAAGCTTTTTTCCGTAATCGAGCGACAGCACCGCCTGCGCCACATCCAGACGGCTGAGCTTTTCCGCGTACTCGGGCGGCGTATATCCCAGAATCAGGATGGGACGATCGATGCCGCATCCGCGGAGCTGGATCGCCTCCTCCAGATTGGACACGCCGAACCAATCCGCGCCCATTTTCTGCATTTCCCGCGCAATACGGGGCGCACCGTGACCGTAAGCGTCCGCCTTGACGACGCAGCAAATTTTAGTCTGCGGGCGCACGGCGGAACGGATCTCTGTATAGTTATGTGCAAGGGCGTCCAAATCGACCTCCGCCCAGGTACGTTTCAAAAATTCCTCCATAGCTTCACCTGATTTCCAAAAATCACCGGGGCCGATCTTTTGACAGGTCGGATCTACCCGGTCTTTTTTATTATATTGCCGCTTCGCCGGATAGTCAACCAAAAGAAAAATGATTTTCCAGGTATCTTTTCCGAAACCGCCGCATATATTGGTAGAAGCGCCGCCAACAGGAACTGTGAATCAGGCGGGCGGAAAGGAGCCTTTTTATGGAACAGATTCTGCAAACCAAGCCATTAGATAAGTATTCAGAAAACATACCGTCTTATTACAAGGAATACCTCTCCCAGGGGATCGATTTGGACGACTTAATTTTCGGCGCTGAAGAATGGCTCCCCAGCGAGCGGTAAACGGACCGCCGCGGCACGGAAGCTGCGCGGTCTTTATAAAAAAACATCCCCCTTTGCCGCTGCATGGACAAAGGGGGAAAATCATCAGAAACGGAGTCCCCTGGTTATTTGAAGTAGCGGACGCCGGACTCAAAGATACGCATATCCTTTTCGCCGGGAACATTAGCGTACAGGTTTTTGCCTTTGCGCTCTGAATGGCCCATCTTGCCCAGGACGCGGCCGTCCGGGCTGGTGATGCCCTCTACCGCGCAGACAGATCCGTTCGGGTTCCACTCGATGTCGCCGCTCGGCCTGCCCTCCGGGTTCGTGTACTGCGTCGCAACCTGGCCGTTCGCAATCAGCGCGTCCATCGTGTCGCTGTCGGCTACAAAGCGGCCCTCGCCGTGCGATACCGGAACGGCGAACACGTCGCCCGCATTGACCTCCGAGAACCACGGCGATTTTACCGACGTCACACGTGTGTAGACCATCCGCGAAACGTGGCGGCCCAGCGTGTTGAACGTCAAAGTCGGCGCCGTTTCGCTCGGCTCCGTGATCCTGCCGTACGGGACAAGTCCCAGCTTGATCAGCGCCTGGAACCCGTTGCAGATGCCAAGCATCAGGCCGTCGCGATTCTCGAGAAGATCGGCCACGGCGTCTGCGATACGCGGATTGCGGAACGTTGTGGCGATGAATTTTCCGGAACCGTCCGGCTCGTCGCCGCCCGAGAAGCCGCCCGGCAGCATTACAATCTGCGCATTGCGGATCGCTTTTTCCATGCGCTCGATGGTTTCCTCAATATCGGAGACGCTCAGGTTGCGCACCACGAGGATCTCCGGATCCGCGCCGGCTTTCCGGAACGCGCGGGCGGAATCGTACTCGCAGTTTGTGCCCGGGAATACCGGGATAAAGACGCGCGGGCGCGCCGTGTGGATCGCCGGGGCTTTCGTGCCGCGCTGCTGGCACAGAGGAATTTCGCGGGCCATCTCCTGCGCGGGGGCAAAGCTGGGGAAGATCTTTTCCAGCGTGCCGCTCCAGGCATGGATAAGCTCGTCGATAGTCAGATTCTTCCGGCCGCCCGCCGGTGAAAGGATGATCTCCGGCTCCTCGCGGATCTCGCCAAGGCGGACGCTGTTGAAATCCATCGTCGCAAGGAACGGGGAATCCGGAACAAACTCCGCCACAATCGATCCGGCAGACGGAGCGAACAATGCCGCCGGGTTCGATACCTCGTAATCAAACGTGAAGCCCAGGCGGTTGCCGAAGCACATCTTCGCCACACACGCGGCCGCGCCGCCTTCCTTCACCACGGTAGCAGAAACGATCTCGCCGTTATCGATCAGATCATAGATCACGCGATAGAATTCCTTCATGCGCTTCCAGTCCGGAAGCTTCGTCTCGCGGTTCTCCGGCAGCGGGAGAAGCACCGCCACGTTACCCGGCCTGCGGAACGCCGCCGAAATCGTCCGGCTGGCTTTCGTCATCGCAACGGCAAAGCTGACGAGCGTGGGCGGCACGTCGAGATGCTCAAACGAACCGGACATACTGTCCTTGCCGCCGATCGACGGGATCCCCATGCCGATCTGCGCGGTCAGAGCGCCAAGCAGCGCCGCGGCAGGCTTGCCCCAGCGCAGCGGATCCTGATTCAGACGCTCAAAATATTCCTGGAACGTCAGCCGCGCCGACAGCGGATCCGCGCCGACTGCCGCCAGCTTGGAAAGGCTTTCCGCCACGGCGTAGGCTGCGCCGTGGAACGGGCTGAACCGGGAAATCCCCGGGATATAGCCGTAGCTCATGGCGGTAGCGTCGTCCGTTTCGCCCTCGATCACCGGGATTTTTGCGACCATCGCGTCCTCCGGCGTAAGCTGGTACTTCCCGGCAAACGGCATGGATACCGTCGCCGCGCCGATGCTCGCGTCGAACCGCTCCGACAGTCCTTTCTGCGAGCAGACCTCCAGCCGCGCGAGGTTCTCCCGGAAAGCTTCCTCCAGCGGCTTTCCGCGCAGACATTCCGGAATGAGATCGCGGTAATCCTGCTGCGGATCCGGCGCGGCGATCTTCGCTTTCGCGTGCTGGGTCACGCCGTTCGTATTCAGGAACGCGCGGCTCAAATCCACGATGGTATCGTCTCTCCACTTCATGCGCAGGCGCGGTTCCTCCGTCACCACCGCGACCACCTGCGCGTTGAGGTTTTCCTCCGCCGCAGCATCGCAGAACGCCTGCACATCCTCCTTAGCCAGCACGACGGCCATGCGCTCCTGCGACTCTGAAATCGCAAGTTCTGTGCCGTCGAGGCCCTCATATTTTTTCGGGACGGCGTTCAAATCGATTTTCAGGCCGTCGGCCAGCTCGCCGATCGCCACGCAGACGCCGCCCGCGCCGAAGTCGTTGCACCGCTTGATCAGCCGGGATACCTCCGGATTGCGGAACAAACGCTGAATCTTGCGCTCGGTGGGCGGATTGCCTTTCTGCACCTCCGCGCCGCAGACTTCCACGGATTTCTCCGTGTGCGCCTTGCTCGATCCCGTCGCGCCGCCGATGCCGTCGCGTCCGGTGCTGCCGCCCAGCAGGACGATCACGTCGCCGTCCTCCGGCGTCTCGCGCACGACGTTGCTTTTCGGGGACGCGCCGATCACCGCGCCGATCTCCATGCGCTTCGCCATATAGCCGGGGTCGTAAAGCTCCGTCACCTGACCTGTCGCAAGGCCAATCTGGTTGCCGTAGGAGCTGTATCCCTGCGCCGCGCCCGTCGTAATCTTGCGCGTGGGCAGCTTGCCCTTGAGCGTGTCCTCAAAGCGCGTGCGGGGATCGCCGGATCCGGTCACGCGCATCGCCTGGTACACATAGGCGCGCCCGGAAAGCGGATCGCGGATCGCACCGCCAAGGCAGGTTGCCGCGCCGCCGAACGGTTCAATTTCCGTCGGATGGTTATGCGTCTCATTCTTAAACTGCACAAGCCACTGTTCTGTGCGGCCGTCGATCTCCACCGGCACCTCGATGGAGCACGCGTTGATCTCCTCGCTGACGTCCAGATCCGGGATCTTTCCCTCCTTGCGCAGCAGCTTCATGCCCATCACAGCCATATCCATCAGGCAGACGGGGCGATCCGTCTTTCCGTACACTTCGTCGCGCGCCTGATAATATGCGGCAAGGGCGTCCTCAATGGCCTTGGAAAGCGCACCCTTTTCGATCTCGATCTCGTCGAGCCTCGTCTGGAACGTTGTGTGACGGCAGTGATCCGACCAATACGTATCGATCACGCGCAGCTCCGTCACGGACGGATCGCGCTTTTCCTCGTCGCGGAAGTAATCGCGGCAGAACAGCAGATCCTCCATGCTCATGGCGAAGCCCATTCCATTATAATACTCCGCAAGCTTGTCCGCGTCCCAGGAAATGAATCCTTCCACGCGCGCGACGTCCGCCGGGACATCGGCTTTCATTTCCAGCGAATCCGGCTTTTCCAGCGACGCGCGCCGCGATTCTACCGGGTTGATCAGATAACTCTGGATTTTCTCAAAATCAGCGTCGGACACATCTCCGCGGATCGCGACCACACGCGCGGTGAGAACCTGCGGACGCTCCCCCTGCGTCAGAAGCTGGACGCACTGCGCGGCGGAATCGGCGCGCTGGTCGTACTGACCGGGCAGATATTCCATCGCGAACACGCGCCAGCCGTCGAGCGGGCACGTCTCGTCGTAAACGGCGTCGACATTGGGCTCGGAAAAAATCGTGCCGCGGGCGGCCTCAAATTCCGCGCGCGTCAGGCCGGAAATATCGTACCGGTTGAGCAGGCGGAGATCCTCCACCTCTCTGATCCCCAGATTTTCCACCAAATCCGATTTCATGTGCCGCGCTTCCACATCAAAGCCCGGCTTTTTCTCCACAAATACTCTGATAACCTCAGACATCTGTATCCTCCGTTTCCGCCGTTTGGACGGCAAAAATTCAAATGTTCCGGCGCGCTGCTTTCCGCGGGGCCAAGCCCCGGCCCATCGGAAAACAGCGGGCTGTCTCCTGTTTCTCTTTGTCTTATTTTAGCACATCAGGCCGCCAAGATAAAGCATTTTCCCCACAATTCCCAGAAATATTTCCCAGACTAAGTCTGGACGTAATTCGCGCTGCGCTCCCTCCGGTCGGCAGGCTAAGCCTGCACGTAAATCGCGCCGCGCGTCGTAACCTCCGCGGGAACGCCAATTACCTCTAGTACTCTGTCGCGGTGGCAGGCTCGCAGACGCTTGCAGTGATCCTCCTGCTAAAAAGGGGGTTTGGGGGAAATGATATTTCCCCCAATTCACGCGCGACCCGCGCGGAATTTCCACTTTCTACTGGGAGGCAATCATAAGATAACCAAATTACAAAAATCCCATGTCTCGACTACGAGACTCGACACCCTGCGCGGTAAGGCGGCAACGGGGTCTGGGGACGAGTCCCCAGCGCGGGTGCAGGGGCGCGGAGCCCCTGCATATACCACCCTGCCCCGATCAGAAGAGAGTGAGCTGGCTGCTCTCGGGCAGGCCGGTGAGGGAGCCTGCGTCGCGGAGGCCGTCGATGACAGACTTGGATACCTTGGAACGCGTCTGCAAATCGTCGATCGATATGTACGGGCCGCCGGACTCCCTTGCTTCCGCAAGGGCCGTGGCCGCCGCATCCCCGACTCCCGCCAGAGACGAGAACGGCAGACGGATCCGGCCTCCCTCCACCAGATATTTGCGCGCATCCGACTTGTACAGGTCAATCGGAAGGACCTCGATCCCACGCGCCAGCATCTCGTTGACAATCTGGAACGTCGAGTAGGCGGCTTCCTCTTTCGCTGTGGCTTCCTTGCCCTTCGCCGCGATTTCGCCCATCTTCCGCTTAACCGCGTCGCGCCCCTTTACTACCGTGGCGCCGTCGAAATCCTCGCCGCGCACCGTGAAATACGCCGCGTAGTATTCCACAGGCTTGTGCACCTTGTACCAGCCGAGACGCAGCGCCGAAATCATGTACGCCGCCGCGTGCGCTTTCGGGAACATATACTTGATTTTTAAGCACGATTCTATGTACCATTCCGGGACGTTGTGCTCGCGCATGGCCTGCTTGTGCTCGTCCGTCAGCAGTGTGGGGGCCTTTCCTTTACGGGTGATTTCCATGATTTTGAACGCCATCTTGGGTTCCAGACCCTTGAGCAGCAGGTACGTCATAATGCTGTCGCGCGTACCGATAACGTCCGCGATGGTGCAGGTTCCGCTCTTGATGAGATCCTGCGCGTTGCCGAGCCATACGTCCGTGCCGTGGGACAGGCCCGATACCTGGAGCAGATCCGAGAACGTGCGCGGCTGCGCATCCAGAAGCATCTGCCGCACAAACGGCGTGCCAAGCTCCGGCATGGAGAATGTGCCGGTCTGCGCGTCGATATCCTCGGGCGTTACGCCGAGCGCCTCCGTCGAATGGAACAGCGACATCACCTTGGGATCGCTCATCGATACTTTCATCACCGGGATGCCGGTGTATTCCTCCAGATACCGGTAAATCGTCGGCACATCGTGGCCGAGCTCGTCGAGCTTGCAGATCGTGTCGTGTATGGAATGGAAATCGAAGTGCGTCGTAATATTATCCGAGTTCTGATCGTCCGCGGGATGCTGCACCGGACAGAAATCATAGACCTCCATCCCTTTCGGCACAACGACCATTCCGCCCGGATGCTGGCCTGTGGTTCGCTTGACGCCCGTGCAGCCCATCGCCAGACGCAGCTCCTCCGCGCGGTGCATCGTGACGCCGCGTTCCTCCGCGTATTTCTTCACGAAGCCGATCGCCGTCTTATCCGCAATCGTGCCGATCGTGCCGGCCTTGAACACGTTGTTCTTGCCGAACAGCGTCTCCGTATAGCGGTGGGACGAGCTTTGATATTCGCCGGAGAAGTTCAGGTCGATATCCGGCGTCTTGTCGCCGTCGAAGCCGAGGAACGTCTCAAACGGGATATTGTGGCCGTCGCGGTTGTATTCGCTGCCGCACATCGGGCACGTTTTGGGCGGCAGATCAAAGCCGGAGCCGTAGCTGCCGTCGAGAATGAATTCACTGTTCTTGCAGTGCGGACAGACGTAATGCGGCTCGAGCGGGTTGACCTCCGAGATACCGGACATACTCGCCACAAACGACGAGCCGACCGATCCTCGCGAGCCGACCAGATATCCATGCGCTTCGGAGTCGGCGACCAGCTTCTGCGCCGTCATGTACAGCACCGAGAACCCATGCTTGTTGATCGAACCGAGCTCGCGTTCCAGACGCTTGCGGACAAGCTCCGGCAATGGATCGCCGTAGACCTCCTTGGCGCGCTTCCAGCAGATGCTGTTGAGCTGTTCCTCCGCGCCCTCGATGAACGGCGGGAACACTCCCGGCGGGATCGGGCGCACCTCGTCTATCATATCGGCGATTTTATTTGTGTTCGTCACCACGACCTCATACGCCTTTTCTTCGCCCAGATAGGCAAATTCCTGGAGCATCTCGGCTGTGGTGCGCATATAAAGCGGGGCCTGAATGTCCGCGTCCGTGAAGCCCTGGCCCGCCATCAGGATTTTGCGGTAGTCCGCGTCCTTGGGATCGAGGAAGTGTACGTCGCAGGTGGCGACGACCGGGATCCCTAATTTATCGGCCAGCTTGATGATCAGCTTGTTGTAATCGCGGAGCGTTTCCTCGTTCGGGACCGACCCATTGCGCACCATGAATTCATTATTCGCAATCGGCTGGATTTCCAGATAATCATAGAAGCTGGCAATCTCCATCAGCCTGTCCCAGCTTTGGCCGCCCGCAATGGCGCGGTACAGATCGCCCGCCTCGCACGCGCTGCCGATCAGCAGTCCCTCGCGGTACTTCATCAACTCGCTTTTCGGAATGCGCGGCCGCTTGTAAAAATATTCCAGATGGGACTTGGAAATCAGCTTGTACAGGTTTTTCAGGCCCATGCTGTTCTTCACCAGAATGATCTGGTGGTAGCTGTTCAGCTTCTTCGGATCGCCGCCCGCAAGCGACGCGTTGATGTCCTGCACCGACCGGGCGGACGTATCCTCGCGCAGCCGTTCCAGCAGCCGCAGGAAGATCATCCCCAGCATTTTGGCGTCGTCGTTCGCGCGGTGATGGTTGAACGGCGGCAGCTTGAGGTACTTTGCCACCGTGTCCAGCTTCGCATTCTTGAGATCCTTGAGCAGGGAACGGCATACCGGCACGGTATCGATGTAGGTATAGGGGAACTCCATGCTGTGACGCTGGGCCGCGGCGCGCAGGAACGAGGTGTCGAAATCCGCGTTGTGCGCGACAAGGATCGCCCCCTCCCCGCAGTATTCAAAAAACCGCCGGACCGCTTCCTCCTCTTTCGGCTGGCCCGCCACCATCTGATCAGTAATGCCGGTCAGTTCTGTGATCTTTTCCGGGATGGGACGCTCCGGATCCACAAAGGTCTGGAACGGTTCCCCCACAATTTCGCCGTTCTCAATACACACCGCGCCGATCTCCGTGATGCGCTCCGATGCGGCGCTCAGGCCGGTCGTTTCCAGATCAAAGACGATGAACCGGCCGTCAAAGCCGCAGTCCGCGTCCCCGGAGACGGCCATGACGAGATCGTTGACAAAGTACGCCTCCACGCCGTAGATGATTTTCATCTCGCCGCCCTTTTTGCGGATGGCGGCCGCGGCGTTCATCGCGTCCGGATACGCTTGCGCGACGCCGTGATCCGTAATAGCGATCGCTTTCTGCCCCCATTCATAGGCGCGGTTGATGAGATCCGCCGCGGAGTTCATGCCGTCCATGCTGGACATCGCTGTATGTAAGTGCAGCTCCACACGCTTTTCGGGCGCGTCGTCCACGACCTTGACCTTTTCCGCAGACGCGATCGCGCGCGGACGGAGGACGATCTCCCTGTCGTATTTATCGTAGCTGATCTCGCCGCGGACAATGATCGCCATGCCCTTTTTGAGCGTATCGAGCATCCGGCACTGCTGCACATCCTCGATGATTTTCAGGCTCATGGATCCGGTGTAATCGGTGATATTGATCGAGTAGATTTTCTTGCTCTGGTCGCGGGTAAGCTTCTGTTCGCAGCTGAAGATCTCGCCCCATATGGTAACATTGCCGGCGTCCGGCGTCACCTTACTGATGGGGATCGGCTTTGATCTGCCCAGCCTGCCGTAAATATCCTTTGCCGTCTCGGTGATTACGCATGGATAGAGCGTCTCGCCGCGCCGGACATTGATTTTCGAGGCCGCCTTGTGCGCCAGCTTTTCTACGGTGCGGCCCGCCTCCTGCATGAAATTGTCGTAATGCTCCACTTCGCGCACCACGGCTTCGCGGCGCGCCTTTTCGGCCTGCTTTTCCTGTATCTGCCTGTATTCGGGGCTGGACGCATCGATCGTCAGGCGGCCGTCGAATTCCACCGCATATTCCAGGCCGAACTCCTCCGCAATCAGCCGGGACAGCTCCCGATCCACGTGGCGGCTCATGAGCATCTCGTGCGCGCCGTGCGCCAACGTAATGATCAGCCTATCCCCTTCCAGACGAATCGTGGAATCCTTCAAGCTGCCGTTCAGACTCGCGTCGCGGCGCTTGAGCTCCATCACCAGATCCGGATAGCAGTCAAGTGAAAATTCCTCTTTCGGGAACCGCGGCAGAATCTCTGCACGCGTCAGGTTCAGCGGCGAGGCCGCAATATTCATTTCCAATCCGAACAGCGTTTTTCGGTCCACCAGCTTTGGAAAAGCCGCGGTGACGGACAGCGTGCGCCTGTGCAGATCGATCTGCATCGAGGACAGCTCCGCCGCCGTCACCTGTTCCGGCAAACGCTCCGTGTCAATATATGTTTGGAAAAATTCTCCGAATTTCTTCACGTTCTCCTGCTCCTTAGTAATATCCCTAATCAACCTGCCAGCGCGCACCTGCGGTGAGCAGAACGCGAACGCGTCGGACCTGCGGTCGGCAGATCGCGCCCGCTCCCTCCGGTCGCCCGGCTGGGCGTGCGATCGAACGAAGTCGCCCGCGCTTATAGCGTCCTGCAAAAAAATTCCTGACCAGTTTCCCTCCGCGACAGAGTACCCATCGTTACCGGCATTTCAGCGGAGGTCACGACGCGCGGCGCGGTTTACGTGCAGGCTTAGCCTGCCGCGGCGCGGTTTACCGTCAAGGTTTAGTCTGGCCGTACGCACGTTGCCCGGGGGCCTGCAAAAGCGTTCGGGCGAACCATCCACCGGATGGTTCGTCCTCTCTGTTTGCTCACCTTTCTGGGGGAACGCTTCGCGTTCCTTTTTCAGCAGGGTGGCGTTGCCCCCCTGCACCCCCTACCGCCTTTGAAAAGGCGGGCGAAACTTTTATGTTTTGCTTGCCTTACAGCTGGGCGATTTCTTTCATCAGCTCGTCCACCAGCTCCGCCTCCGGCACCCTGCGCAGAATCTCCCCTTTCCGGAAAATCAATCCCACACCGTCGCCGCCCGCGATTCCAATATCGGCTTCTCTCGCTTCGCCCGGTCCATTCACCGCGCATCCCATCACCGCAACTTTAATCGCTTTTCTGCATCCGGAACTGCGCAGTCTTTCTTCCACCTCACCCGCAATTCGGATGAGATCGATCCTCGTCCGCCCGCACGTCGGGCACGAAACAAGCTGCGGTCCGTCCGGGGCGAGATCGAGCGCGCGCAGAATGTCGAAGCCCGCTGGGACCTCCCGCACCGGATCCGCCGTCAGCGAAACGCGGATCGTATCCCCGATTCCCCTCTGAAGCAGGGATCCGATCCCGATCGCAGATTTAATGATCCCCATGCGCTCCGTGCCCGCCTCTGTCACGCCGAGATGCAGCGGGTACGGGCACCGCTCCGCCGTCAGCTCATAGGC